>DHHR01000064.1 GCA_002403385.1 Syntrophaceae bacterium UBA4767
GCGCGCAGGAGTTCATGCTCCGGATTGAGAATATCCGAAAAATAGGTCTCGAACATATGAAGCTGCCTTTCTGGAATATGTGCTTTCATTTCAAATGCTTATAGCGCTATTTCCAAGAAAAAACAACCTCAAATCCGCAATTATCTTCAATTTTCAAAGAACAAACTCAATGTTTTCGCGGCTTACAAGCCGTATTTTTCAGGACGGACCAAGTGATTTCCTGACACTCATATAGGGATAAAGTTCTCTTTTCTGATCCGCACCAAGGTAATTGCCTTCGTTGGGCATTCCCTTGCACAGAGGCCGCAACCCAGACAAATTTCCTGATTGACGCTGGCAACGCTATTTCCACCCAAGGATAACGCTTTAACGGGACAGATATCTATGCACAAGGCGCAAGAGGTGCACAACTGCCCATTTACAGAGGCCTGATAACGGCTGGGAGCAACAATGCCTTTTGTGGCAGGGTTTTTGAGATAGGAAAGGGCCATGCAGCAACAATCACAGCAATTACAAAGCACATTGCCCATCCCTCCTTTATTTTCCGTCATATGGACGAGGCCGCTTTCCTCCGCTTTCCTAAGAATTTCCTTGGCTTGCGCAACATCAACCCTCCTGCCCGTTCCTCTCTTAATAGCATAATCGGCTCCCCTGTTTAGCTGGAGACATACATCGACAGGTTTATTGCATTTTTTCATGACCAGGCGGCAGGTGCATTTTGTAAGGGCGATACTGGAAGCATTTTCAATAATTTTTACCGCATCTTCATAAGCAAGAACCTGATTCTTCGTTTCTATCGTCTCATTGACGGGAATTACGCGGAAAAAAGGCGAAGCGTTCGTTTTTGTCAGCATCTCGGGAATTTGAGAAAATTCTTCGTCGGTGTATTTGGCCCATAAATCAAACAGGGACTGCGGCGCATCCTTCCAGAGAACGGTGGCATCGTGAAACTGAAGGATATGACGTGGCATCCGGTAGTAGGTCTTGCCGTCTTTTGTATAATCAAAAACAACCCCTTTGATAAAAAGCTGTTGCAGTATCTTTGACATTTCTTCGTCTGTCTTGCCAAACTTATCTGAAAGTTCCCCCCTTGTTGCCGGCATGGCATTTATGATTTCAGCCTCTTGTTTGCTGCAGATCGTTCGCCATATATCAGGAACAAATTTAGAGTCCCTCATCCCCACTTTACCTGCTAGCTCACGGTAAACATCTGTAGTATTCACAATTTTTACCCCCTCCAAACCTTGGTTTATTAAAGTTAAGGCTTCTATAGCATACGACTTTTAAACGGTGTCATGGTTCGACCGTTCGACGAACTCACCATGACACCTCAAAAGTGTCACTCTGAGCTGTTTGTCCTGAGTTTATCGAAGGGTCGAAGGGTGACTATTTATGGTTTACTGTGACTTTTAAGAATCATAAGGGCATAATTCCTTCTTGACGGAAGCTGAAAAAACGATTTTCGCCAACAATAACGTGATCATGAACCACGATATCCAGAATTTTGGCAGTTTCATGGATAGCCTTGGTCAATTTGATATCTGCTTCCGAGGGCTGAACATAACCGGACGGGTGGTTGTGAACGAGAATGATGGCGGAGGCTTTGTTTTTCAACGCCTTCTCCATGACCTTTCGCGGGTAAACCACAGCCTGATTGACAATGCCTTCCTGAACCGTATTGACATTAATGATCTTATTCCGTGCATCCAGATAAATAACACAAAACCGCTCATCTTTCAGCCCGCCCATTGTGGTTTTACAATAATTCAATAACTCTTCGGTGCATGTTATCTGTTCTTTTTCCTTTGCCTTTTGCCCAAGATACAAATTCCCCATTTCCTTAATCAGCTTGAGTAAAACAGCGGCATGCATTCCAATGCCTGAGACCTTGCTGATGTCCTCAATTTCAGCATCCACAATGTTTTTCAAACTGCCGAAACGGGTTAGCAATTCCTTGGCGAGCGGCTTGACATCTTTCCTGGAAATCGCATAGGAAAGGAGAAGTTCCAGGACCTCATAATCATGGAATGCTTGAAGGCCGGCATCAAAAAATTTCTTCTTTAAACGTTGACGATGCCCTCTGTATGCCGAAATTGCTTGCTGCATAAAAGTTTAATGTCGGTATCCCGTCCTCTGGGCTTGTAATATTTTGGAAGCGTCTTGTTCAAGGGAACCATAGTTTTTTGCTGATCTGGAATTTGTGGTCCATCCATACAAAACACGATTACATCGAAATCAATGAACTTCGTAACCTTGTCAAGATAGCATTTCATTGCCAAAATCAGAAGATAACTCATGAAATTTAGACATTTACTCAATATGCCGAGATTCTGACACAAAAATAATGACGATTTACTTTTCTTACCTTTTCATTTTTTTGTCAAGTATAACCATTTGATGTGTAAGAAGCACATAAATTGTCCTGTTTGTAGCACATAGTTCGACAGGCTCACTACTCGACAGCCTCACTAAGTGTCCGGTTGGTAAGTTGCCTCCTGGAGGTGACTCTGGAGGTGACTGATGAGACGGACAGAGCGACAACAGGAGATATGGAAGATGCGTTTTGAAGAGGCATATGAAGTATGGATGGAAAGACGAATCAACCAGGAAACTGGATATTTCTATTTGTTGACAACAGTCCTTTTTAGGGTTGGGGAAGGCTAAATTAGTGTTATGTCCTCTAAAATCAAGCTTCAAACAGCTTTGAAAACTGCCGTGGTTTTCTCCCCTTCCATTTTCCCCTATGGTAGGCGTAACTGGCCAAGAGCGGCAGCACGGAGGTTGCTTCGGCATAGACCATCTGCTCAAAAGCCACATCAACTTTTCCCCATGATGTGGCTTCTTTCAATGTGGAACTCGAACAGGCCCCATCCCTTACGTCGGCTACCGTAATCTGTACAGCATATTTATGCATAGGAACCTTTTTGCCCAATATCTCCGCACAAATAACGGTATCCTGAACGAAATTCTTGGGCACACCGCCGCCGATGATGAAGATTCCCGTTGTCTTTGCTGCCATCTTGATCATGGTTAGTTCACGAAAATCTTTTACAGAATCAATGGATACATGTTTATCAGGGCGTTGATACTGATGGAGGGCCAGACCGAAACCGGCGCTGCTGTCTGAAAAGGCCGGGCAGAATACGGGAACATCGCGCTCATAGGCAATCTGGACCAGCGAATCCTTTTTTGCCGAATGCGCAGACAGATAACGGCCCATTTCCATGATAAATTCCCTTGAAGAATAGGCTCCGGGAGTAAGGCTGTCGGCGATCTCCTTGATAGTCCTGTCGCATATTTGCAGCTCTTCCTCGTCAATAAAGGTATCGTAGATACGATCGATATAGAGCTTTCTTAAAAGCCCATCGTCAACATTTGCACTGCCCCTGTAATGTTTGAAGCCAAGGGCTTCGAAAAAATCCATATCCACAACGGTGGCTCCCGTGGCAACAACGGCGTCAACCATGTTGTATTTTATCAGGTCTGAATAAATTTGCATGCACCCGCCGGCGCTGGTCGAACCCGCAATGGAAAGAATAATGGCACAGTCCTTATCAGCCAGCATCCTGTCATAAATTTCAGCCGCCTGGGCAAGATCTCTGGCCGTAAATGACATACCCTTCATGGCTTCGATAATGTTCACTGCATCAATAGTTTTAATATCAATATGCTTGATCGGCGCTTTCAAAAAATCTATTTTCTTCATAAAATACTTCCATAAACCTTTCCTTAATTAGGTGATTATTAATAAAGCAGTGCGCATCAAATGTCAATGGCTGTGAAGATGCTGTTTCTTTTGCGCTATTCGACAAAGCGCATGAGATATTGTCATAAGAACCGAATTCTGATAGATTCTATCATTTATTAGGTAAAGTATAGGGTAATGGAAAATATTCTCAGTGTTTCGGAATTGAATGAACAAATTAGGAATCTACTAGAGGCCCATTTTGATTTTGTGTGGGTTGAGGGAGAGGTTTCAAACCTCCGTCGCCCGGCATCCGGTCATGTGTATTTCACACTCAAAGATGAACAGAGTCAAATCAGGGCCGTTATTTTTCGCCCTTGGGGTTACCCATCGCGTATCTCCTCAAGAGAATTCGAGCTAGAAGAGGGGATGGCCGTTGTTTGCAAGGCGAGATTGAACCTCTACCCGCCACGGGGTGAATACCAGCTTGTTGTTGATGCCATGGAACCGAAAGGAATTGGCGCCCTTCAAAAAGCTTTTGAACAATTAAAAGCCCGTCTGCAGGCCGAAGGTCTCTTTGACTCCGCCCACAAAAAGGCCATTCCATTTTTACCGGAGCGAATTGGCGTTATTACATCACCTACCGGCGCTGTTGTTAGAGATATTCTGAATATCACAACACGCCGTTTTTCTTCTGTAAATATTTTAGTCGTTCCCGTAAGAGTTCAGGGAAGAGAAGCTCCGAATGAGATAATACAAGCCATCGAAGATTTGCGCACCTTAGGAAATGTTGATGTGGCCATCCTAGCCAGAGGCGGGGGAACGCTGGAGGATCTTGCCGCCTTCAACGACGAGGGGGTTGCACGGGCTATTTACCATTCAGAAATTCCCATCATCTCGGCCATCGGCCATGAAACGGATTTTACCATTGCAGATTTTGTTTCGGATCTCAGAGCGCCTACCCCATCAGCGGCGGCGGAACTGGTTGTTCCGGAAAAGGAAGAGCTCAGGACCACCCTTATCGCTTCGTGCCTTAGAATAATGGAAAATCATCGCAGGTATTTGAAACGACATCTTGAGAATCTGGATATGCTGCGGCAGCGAATACAAGAACCAAAACGAAAAATTGCCGATCTGTGCTTGAAACTCGATGACTGTCTCGAAAGGCTCAAGGCAAGCTTCGGCAGCCAAACTGTCATCAGGAAGCACCTCCTAGAAAACTTGGGCATTCGACTTAGGCATGAAAGCCCACTATTGAAAATAAAAGATGGACAATCTTCTGTAGAAAACTTAAAGCTTAATATAATAGCAAAGTGCACGGCAATGATGGAAATGCTGAAAAAACAGATCGAAGCCCATATGTCCTTGCTCCATTCGTTAAGTCCTCTGGCCGTTTTGGAAAGAGGTTACAGCATTGCTAGAAGTCTGCCACAGGGGACGATTATCAAAAAGGCGCGGTCCGTCCTGCCCGGAGATTTCGTGGATGTCAAGGTTTCGTCCGGACATTTTCAGGCAACAGTCACAGATATATTTGAGGAGTAAAGAAGATGGCAAGGGAAAAGTTTGAAGAATCAATGAATAGGCTGGAAGAGATCGTCAGGAAGATGGAAGCAGGGGACATGGAGCTTGAAGAATCTCTCAAGGCCTTTGAAGAGGGAATCAAATTGGCAAGAGCCTGTGCGAAAAAACTGGAAGAAGCCCAGAGACGGGTGGAAATCCTCCTCAGAGATGAAGAAGGTCTCGCGGTAAAATCCTTTCTGGAGGAAGGCATTGATGACCAATCATAACGACATATCTCTTGAATCCTATCTTGAATCAAGAAGAGCCATTATCAATGAGGCGCTAAACCAGCATATCCCGGGGGATGACGCCTACCCACCGATCATATTTAAAGCCATTCGCCATAGCCTCTTTGCGGGAGGAAAACGCCTCAGGCCCATTTTGTGTCTGGCAGCAGCCGAAGCCGTGGGAGGCGACATCTATGTTATGCTTCCCGTTGCCTGTGCGCTTGAGTTTATCCATACCTATTCACTTATTCATGACGATCTTCCCGCCATGGACAACGACGATTACAGAAGGGGCAAACCGACGCTTCACAAAGCCTTCAACGAAGCCGTGGCCATTCTGGCTGGTGACGCTCTTCTTACAGAAGCTTTTCGTTTGATGTCGGATAAAGAGCTCTCCCGTCGTATTCCGGCGCAGAAGATATTGGATGCCATACAGATAATCTCCAAAGCGGCAGGCTGTTTCGGAATGATCGGGGGGCAGACAGTTGACATCCTTTCGGAAGGAACGGAAGTAGATGCTAAAACACTTCATTACATCCACACCAGAAAAACAGGCGCCATGATAGTGGCTGCTGTTAAGGCCGGAGCGTTATTGTCGAACGCCACGGAGAAGCAAATTCTTTCCCTGTCAGCTTACGCAGAAAATATTGGGCTGGCCTTCCAGATCGCCGATGACATCCTTAATGTCGAGGGAGATCCCAAGGTAATGGGGAAGAAAAGTGGAACAGACGCCTGTCGGGGTAAAATAACTTTTCCTGCCCTGATGGGGATTGAGTCGTCGCGGACAGAAATTCACAAGCTGGTGGAAAGGGCTATAATCGAACTGGCAAATTTTGATCATCACGCAATCCCTCTTAAGATGATCGCCCAATATGTCATGGAACGCAACGCTTGAGTCCAAGCGTAAACAAGCCCCCGGCGAATCAGCGAAATACAGGGAAAAACAATGACAGACAATGGGAAAAAACAAAGCATATTAAACAGGATCAACAAACTCAAAGACATAAAAACTCTTGACTCGACTGAATTAAATATCTTGGCAGAGGAGATCAGGACAATAATCATTGATACCGTCTCCCAAAATGGCGGCCATCTGGCTTCCTCTCTGGGAGTGGTGGAGTTGACCATAGCAATACACTATGTTTTTGATACGCCGAGGGATAAACTCATCTGGGATGTAGGCCACCAGACCTACGCACATAAGATCCTGACCGGTCGCAAGAACCGGTTTCACACTCTCAGGCGGAAGGGCGGCATCAGCGGATTTCCAAATACAGCAGAAAGTATATATGACACCTTCAACGTAGGGCACTCCGGCACGTCCATATCAGCCGCCAGCGGCATCGCGGAAGCAAAGTGCCTCATGGGAGAAGACGTAAAGACCATCGCGGTCATTGGTGACGGCTCCATGACCACCGGGATGACCTATGAAGCCATCAACTGGGCTGGCAGCCGGGGGAAAAATATAGTCGTCATATTAAATGATAACGAAATGTCCATCTCACCCAATGTCGGCGCCATTTCGGCATATTTAAACCGGCTTATGACAGGTCAGACCATAACCCAATTGAAGTTGGATATTAAACGCCTTATGAAAAATATTCCTCTTGTCGGGGAACAGATGATCAAGTTTACACGCCAGATGGAAGAGTCTCTCAAGGCGTTTTTTGCGCCGGGCATCCTGTTTGAAGAATTGGGATTCACCTATGTGGGGCCCCTCGAGGGACACCGTATAGACCGGCTGATAAAAACTCTGGAAAATGTCAAAAACTTCCAGAGTCCTGTCATTGTTCACGTAATTACCAAGAAGGGGAAGGGTTACAGATACGCCGAAGAGAATCCTGCCGCCTTTCATGGGATCTCGCCATTTAATATCGATACGGGAAAACCCCTGTTGACAGACAAACTTCCTCCGATTCCATCCTACACGGAGATTTTCGGTAAAACCATAATGAAAATGGCCCGCGAAAATCCCAGGATTGTCGCCGTTACGGCCGCCATGTGCGATGGAACCGGGCTGACTCAGTTTGCTCGCGAATTTCCCAAGCGATTTTATGATGTGGGCATTGCAGAACAACACGGGGTAACATTTGCAGCAGGTCTTGCCACGGAAGGGATGATTCCCGTTGTCGCTATCTATTCCACGTTTCTGCAAAGGGCTTACGACCAAATCCTTCATGATGTGTGTCTCCAGAAGTTACCGGTCATTTTTGCCATTGATCGAGCCGGTTTTGTTGGAGAAGACGGGCAGACTCATCATGGCCTTTTCGATTACACCTATATGCGCTCCATGCCTCACATTATAGTCATGGCTCCGAAGGACGAAAATGAACTCCAGCACATGCTGAAGACTGCCATCTCCTGCGGAAAACCAGTTTCGGTCCGGTATCCGCGAGGCCGGGGCGCGGGGGTTCCCATGGATGATGAGCCGGTTTCACTGGAAATCGGGAAAGGAGAAATCATCATGGAAGGGGAGGATATGGCAATTATAGCTGTCGGATCCTGCGTACAGCCGGCTGTCTCAGCGGCTAGAAAACTAAAGGATGAAAACATCTCTGTCATGGCAATCAATGCCCGATTCATCAAACCGCTGGACGAAAAGCTTTTATGCAATACGGGACGGCTTATAAAAAAAATAATTACTGTGGAAGAAAATGTCCTCATGGGAGGATTTGGAAGCGCCGTTCTCGAACTTTTCGCAAAAGAGGGTCTGTCTGATGTCACCGTCAAAACACTCGGTATTGGAGATATGTTTGTTGAGCATGCTGCCCAAGAAGAACTGAGAAGAATGTATGGTCTCGATGAGGAGGGCATCATGGCTGCCGCCCGAACGATGATCGCCATGTGAGGACCGACGGCGTGAATATCAAAAGCCCCAAAATCCGTTTAGACAAGTTGCTGGTAGAGAAAGGTATATCTCCCACGCTCAAGCAATCCGGCGCCCTGATCATGGCAGGCGCCATACTTGTTGGAAGCAAGAGAATAGATAAAGTGGGGACGCTTGTCCCTTCAGATGCCGAGATAAGAATTAACGGCGAGGATCATCCCTACGTAAGCCGGGGTGGACTGAAACTTAGAAGCGCCCTGAAGATCTTTAGACTTAATGTACAGGGCTTAACTGTTGTCGATGTAGGAGCCTCCACGGGAGGATTTACCGACTGCCTCCTTCAGGAAGGCGCCGCCAAGGTCTATGCTCTTGACGTTGCTTACGGCCAATTGGCATGGGAGTTAAGACAAGATTTGCGGGTTGTTGTGCTCGAAAGGACAAATATACGCCACTTCGATGGCACAGCAATAGGTGATTCCATTGACATGGCCACCATTGATACTTCCTTTATCTCTCTCAAGCTGGTCATTCCTCCTACCGCCAAGCTCGTCAGAGCGGGCGGCGTCATTGTTGCCCTCATCAAACCGCAGTTCGAGGTGGAGCGCACAGAGGTTGAAAAGCGCGGCGTGGTTGAAGATCCCGTCTTGCACCGCAGAGTGATCAGGGACATTGCATCCTTCAGCAGAAAGTTGAAGCTGGAGGTAATGGAAACATGCGAGTCCCCTCTTTTAGGCCCGGCGGGCAATAAAGAATTTTTTATTTATCTGAAAAACACAGGATAAATTAAGATGAGCGTCAAACTGGCCAAAACGGCAGGCTTCTGCATGGGCGTTAAGCGCGCCGTCGATATCGTTCTGGAGATTGCCCAACATAAAGGTAAGGAAGATATTTACACTTTCGGGCCGCTTATCCATAATCCTCAAACCATTGAACTTCTCAAAAAGCGGGGGATTATTCCCATTGAGGATCTGAAAGACCTTGAAATGTTGAAGGAAGGAAATACCATTATCTTAAGAACCCACGGTGTATCCCCTGAAGAGAGGACAGAAATCAGCAAGAGAGGCGTCAAGGTTATTGACGCCACCTGTCCTAAGGTAGCCCACGTCCAGGCGATTGTTAAAAAACATGCCTCTGCAGGCTACACCATTTTAATTATCGGCGACCGTGAACACCCCGAGGTAAATGCCCTTATGGGACACGCATCTGGCAAGGGCATCGTCATCAACCACAAGGATGATGTCACAAGACTTTCAGAACTGGACAAGGTGTGCGTAGTTGCCCAAACCACCCAAAGTATGGATACCTTTGCAAGAATTGTCCAGGATATAGAATCAAGGTATCCCCATGCCCTCGTTTTCAATACGATTTGCGATTCCACGGAGAAAAGACAGACCGAGATAAAAGCCATGGCTTCCCATGCGGATGCCATGGTGGTGATCGGCGGCAAAAACAGCGCCAATACCAAACAGCTGGCGCGCCTGTCAGAGCTTCAGGGTACGCCTACTTTCCACATCGAAACGGCAGAAGAATTAGAAAATATCCATTTAGATTCTTTCATAAAAATCGGTATATCAGCAGGAGCTTCAACACCCAACTGGATTATTGAAGAAGTGGTGGATCGTATTGCCCGCGACAAGGTCGAAAGAAAAAAAATGATGGAAGCGCCGCTAAAGATATGGTTGTTTACCGTGAGAAACGATATTTACCTGTCCATTGGCGCAGGATGTTTATCTTTTGCCGGCATGCTTTTACAAGGGCTGCCGGTAAATATCGCCGTCATGTTCATCAGTTCCCTCTATGTTTATGCCATGCACACCTTAAATCGCTCTATAAATATCAAACGCACAGGGCTTATCGGCTCATGCAGGCACAATTTGTACCGGAAATATGAGAAGCTTTATATTGCGGCGGGAATGCTGGCCATGTTTATCGCTTTGGGGTGCTCATTTATGGTGGGCCCGGCGTCCTTTGGTCTGCTTCTTGTGCTTTCTCTTGCCGGGGGTTTTTACAACGCGAAATTTTTGCCTCAGCGGTTTTATTATAAGAGTTTAAAAGATATTCCCGGCTCAAAAAATGTCTCCATGGCGCTGGCTTGGGCAACAATCGCCGCTATTTTGCCTCAGACGATTGAGAGCCCATCCGTCGGTACTGCTACGATGGTGGCGTTTCTATTTAGTTTTTCCACCGTTTTTATCTGTTCATCCATGTTTGACATACTGAACATCCAAAAGGATCGCCTAATTGGAAAGGAAACAATTCCGGTTCTTATCGGGGAAAAAAACACTCGGCCTGTATTGAAAATAACCTCCCTGTTTTTGCTGATTATCCTTGTATTATCCTATCCCTTAGGATGGACTCCTTCCTTAAATTTCGCTCTACTGACGTGCATTTTTTATATGTGGATTTGTTTCAGATTTTGTGATAGGCATTCAACGCTTTCCGGTCCCGTTTTGGGCGGTCTGCTTGAAACAAGTTACATTATTGTCGGCGCGAGTGCGTTCATCTGGCTTATGTTTACGAAAAATACGGCCTAAGATGGTGTTTGTAGAGTTTTTTGATGATTAAAATATCACGTGTTTTGGGTTGCTTGTTCCTTATAATGACCTTTACTGCTTGCTCAGAGCTTCGTTTTTCAAAAGTCACCCCAGGGGCAGAAAATTTCCACCCTCAGAGAGTAGGAATAGTCCAGGTAGATACCGGACATTATGAAGAGGCGGAAGGCAAGGTCGAGCAGCTTATCGCTGAAGTTTTGCTTAAAAAAAAATGGTTTACAGGTATCGTAACCGCTGCTTCATACAAAAAGCTTTCATCAAGCGGAGAGTTTGAGAAGTATGCTGCTGATTATTTTACAAAACTCAAAACGGTAAATTATTCCGATCCCGATCTAAGCAGGAAAATCGGTGAATTGTGGAATGTGGAGGGTTTGTTGCTCGTCACGGTGGAATATTGGAATTATACACAGGAAAATGGCGAACAAGTTGCAAAAGTCAGCTTGGGCATGAAAATGATAGAAACCCGAACAGGAAATATTGTTTGGCAAGCTGCGCATCACATAGTGAAAAATTATACCTTTTTAAAACCTGCCCTTGATGATGTAGCAAAAAAGGTTGCAAAAGAAATGCTGAGAGATATGCCTCATTGAAGGCTTTGGCTTTAACGCGGACGGATGAATCCCTTGCCGTCGCAGGAAACAGTAGTCGTATCTCTCTGTGTGCCGCATAGCTGGGAAGGTTATTTGAATATGTAAATATGATATTGGGGAGGAGATTATATGAAAAAAGAAACCATACAGAAAGAAAAGGTACAGAAAACAATTGATAGAATCAAACCAAACCTTCAGGCCGACGGAGGGGATATTGAGCTTGTTGAGGTAACGAAAGACGGCGTTGTCAAAATCAAATTGTTGGGTGCATGCCGCGGCTGCCCCATGTCCCAAATGACTTTAAAGATGGGTGTCGAAAAGTTCCTTAAAAAGGAAATTCCGGAAATTCAAGAAGTTGTTTCCGTTTAACAAGAAAAATACATCAAGAATTAAAACGAAGGAGAAAAAAATATGGCGCATGTAATCACCGACGAATGTATCGCATGCGGTTCCTGCGAAAGTGAATGTCCGGTAGAGGCTATCTCGGAAGGAGAAGATAAGTATCTCATCGATGTGGAGTTGTGCACCGATTGTGGCGCTTGTGTGGACGTTTGTCCCGTGGAGGCCATCAAACCGGGCGCTTGAAAAGAATGCCCCCCCATCTCCTTTCCTGCCTGCCAGCCGGGCAGGACGGCCGAGCTACAGCCTCAAAATCAAACAGGATCCATGTTATGGGGAAATTCATTACTTTTGAAGGCATAGAAGGTAGTGGAAAGACCACGCAGATAAGGGCGATGGGGGATTTTCTAAGGCGCCGACACATTTCTTTCCTCGTGACGGAAGAGCCGGGCGGCACGCCTTTAGGCAGGAAAATAAGAAAAATCCTCCTTAACAGGGGAACTTTTGAGTTAAGCGACAAAGCCGAACTGCTTCTTTTTTCCGCTGCAAGGGCACAACATGTCAAAGATATCATTGTTCCAGCCTTAAAAGAAGGTAAAGTTATCTTGTGTGACCGTTTTTCCGATGCGACCATAGCATATCAGGGCTTCGGTCGGGGATTCTCTTTGGATTTTATTCGATTACTCAATGAATTCTCCACAAACGGAATTAGGCCAGATCTTACTATTGTTCTTGATCTTCCTGTGAAAATCGGCGTGAAAAGAGCAATGGAAAGAATTTTCCAAAAGAAAGAAGAAGAGCCGGAAGACCGCTTTGAAAGAGAACACCTTTCTTTTCATGAGAAGATCAGAAAGGGATATTTGTCTTTGGCAAAACATGCTCCCGAGAGATTCCGGATCATCGACGCACTAAAAGACATCGAGACGGTTCAAAAAGAGGTGCAGTTCCATGTTATGGAATTTATAAAGGGATAACTATATGTCCTTCAAGGAAATTTACGGTCATAAAAAACAAATTGGTATTTTACAAAAGGCCATAGGCACAAATAGAATACCCCATGCCTATCTTTTTTATGGCATGTCAGGAATAGGCAAAAGAACCATTGCCGTTAATTTTGCCAAGGCCATTAACTGTGAGGGAGGCATTGACAATCTTGATGCCTGCGATATCTGCGCGTCATGCCGGAAAATGGATCATCAAAACCATCCGGATACAGTAATCATAGAGCCGGAAGGACAATTTATCCGTCTTGACGCCATCCGGCAAATACAGAATCAAATGTGGTTCAGGCCAATGGAAGGCAAGAAAAAAATTTTTATTATGATTGATGCGGACAAAATGAACAGCCCCTCCGCCAATGCTCTATTGAAAACCCTCGAAGAACCATCCATATCCAGTATGTTCATATTGATAACATCCCGATATCATTTACTTCCCATGACTATTATTTCCAGGTGTCAACCTCTCAACTTCAATCCGGTACCGCAAGAAATGGTTGCTTCTTTTTTGCAGAACCGCTTATCGCTCGATGCACATACTGCCCATTTTCTAGCGTCATCGTCTGGGGGGAGCATCGGAAAAGCCATCACCATGAATGATGATAATTACCTTGCCCAGCGTGATAAAATTTTCGACGGGCTCTCCGATAGCCAACTCCATGATCCCCTGAAAGCTCTTGCTTTCATACCCGTTTTAGGCCAGGACAAAAGCGAAATCATGGATAGACTTGAAATGATGAAAAGCTGTTTTCGGGACGCTTTGGTTTACAGAGAAACCGCCGATACCGCGCTTTTAATCCACCAAGATCGCATGGATACCATACGGTCTGTTGCCGACAGGCTCTCTGGCGACTGTCTCTTGCACAATATCAAGGCATTGAACTGCGCGTTAGATTTCATCGAACTCAATGCCAATAAAGCGTTGACTTTAGAGGTAATGATGTTTAGACTTAATTTTTAACGGATGTGTAAGAAGTAAGATGTTTTACGTTTTACGCTCAAAGGGCAAAGGTTCATAAATTTCGCTTATGTATGTTACGGGAATTCCCAATTTATACAGAAACATCATTGGAGTAAAATTCAGGGAAGAGGGCAAAGTTTACCATCTCAATGCCCTGTATCTTTCCATAAAGAAGAACGATCAGGTTATTGTGAACACCGACAACGGGATGGCTATCGGCACTGCGGTAACAGAGATCAAATCCGTTCCACTTTATAAACTGCCCATCGGTTTGAAGCCTGTTACCCGCTTAGCTACAGAAGAGGACTTGAAGGCCCAAAAAAACAACGTAATCCTTGAAAAAGAGGCCTTCCAGTTTTGCAGAGAGCGCATCAAGGCTAGAGAGCTTCCCATGAAGCTGGTAGATGTAAATTGCTATTTTGACCGGAGTCGGATTGTATTTTACTTCACTGCGGACAACCGGGTGGATTTCCGGGAACTGGTCAAGGATCTGGTGCAAAAATTTAAAACAAGAATCGAATTAAGACAAATTGATGCTCGGCAAGAAGCTCGTATAATCAAAGGGATAGCCGTGTGCGGCCGCGAAGTGTGCTGCGCTAATATGCTGCCCTACATCGAGAGAGTTTCCGTGAAAATGGCGAAACAACAAAGCATTGCCTTAAATCCGGAGAGAATTTCCGGCCTTTGTGGAAGGCTGATGTGCTGCCTGGCTTTCGAATTTGACAGCTACGTGGACATGAAAAAAGATATGCCGAAATGTGGAAAACGCATACAGACACAAGAAGGGCACGCCAAGGTCATCCGTCAAAATGCCCTCAAGGGGGAGATAGCTGTTGAATTGGAAGATGGAAAAGAAATTTCCATTAATATCAAAGATTTATAGGACAACTTCCCTATGCCAAAGGCGTTTTACATTACCACACCGATTTATTATGTCAACGCGTCTCCCCACATTGGCCATGCCTATACAACAATCGTGGCCGATGTGCTGGCCAGATACCACCGATTATTAGGATACCACACCTTTTTCTTAACCGGCACAGACGAGCACGGGGATAAAATAGCCGAGGCAGCCAAAAAAGCCCATGTAACGCCACAGGAATACGCGGACAAGGTAAGCTCTCAGTTCAGGCGCCTATGGCTGGAGTTGAGCATCACCAACGATTACTTCATCCGGACGACAGACGTCAATCATATCAAAACGGTTCAAAACATTTTGGACAAGGTTTATGCCGCCGGAGACATTTATTTTGGATACTATGAAGGCTTTTACTGTGTTGGATGTGAGCGGTTCTATATGGAAAAAGAACTCGTGAACGGCCTTTGTCCCGACCATCAAACCGCGCCGGAACATCGCAAGGAAAGCAATTATTTCTTCCGGATGAGTAAATATCAGGACTGGCTCATCGGGCATATTAAGAATCATCCTGAATTTATTCGGCCGGAGCGTTATAGAAACGAGGTTTTGGCATTTCTGAGGGAACCCCTTGAAGATCTATGTATCTCACGCCCTAAAAACAGACTTACGTGGGGGATCACACTTCCCTTTGATGGAAACTATGTGACATATGTATGGTTCGATGCGCTCATCAATTATATTACTGCCCTGGGATATCCCGACAGCGATCGTTTCCATACATTCTGGCCTGTCGTCCAACATCTTATCGCCAAGGATATCCTGAAACCCCATGGGATATATTGGCCCACGATGCTCAAAGCCGCCGGCATTGAACCCTATCAGCATCTAAATGTTCATGGCTATTGGAATGTTGATCAGAGTAAAATGTCCAAAAGTCTAGGAAATGTTGTTAAACCGTTGGAACTGAAAGATAAATATGGGCTGGATGCCTTCCGATACTTTCTGCTGCGCGATATGGTTTTCGGCCTGGACTCTAATTTCAGCGAAGATGCTTTCGTCCAGCGGATCAACTCCGATTTAGCCAACGATATAGGCAACCTGGTCAGCAGGACGATAGCAATGGCCATAAAATACTGTAATGGCCGGGTGCCGCAAGCGACAGCGCCTTGCGCCGATGAGGATCGTCCTCTTTTTGAATCCGCTCAGAAGGCCATTCGTGAGGTAAGAAGCTGTTTTGCCGAGTTGTCGTTTCATAAAGCCCTGATAGCCATATGGGAGCTTATCAATCTTTCGAACAAGTACATCGTGGAAAGACAACCATGGAATCTGGCAAAGGAACCAACCAATAAAAACCGGTTGGATACTGTAATCTACAATCTGCTGGAATCGCTAAGGATTATTTCCATTCTCATTTCGCCTTTTATGCCTACAACTGCCCCAAAAATATTGGCCCAGCTCGGCATTGAAGACAGCAACTCGCAAAACTTCGAGACGATTAAGGAATGGGGAGGAATGCCTGCCGGCAATGTTGTCACCCGAGGCGAGGCGCTCTTTCCCCGCATCGAACTGCAAAAAGAAGAAGCCGTCGAACCGGAAGGAAAAGGAAACCAAAGACAGAAAGAGTTGACGCCTATGAAGCCCGAAATTGACTATGAAGATTTTGAAAAGATTGATCTTAGAGCCGCTCGCGTTATCGAAGCGGAAGCCGTGCCTAAATCGCATAAACTGCTGAAGCTAAAAATTGATCTGGGCGAGGAAAGAACAATTGTGGCGGGGATTGCCCAGCACTACAAGCCGGAAGATATCGTTGGCAAGAATATCGTTGTGGTAGCAAACCTTAAACCGACTAAACTGATGGGGGTCGAGTCGCGTGGCATGCTTTTGGCCAGTGATTCTGACCAAGGATTGACTCTTCTGAGTTTCGATCGCCCCCCCCGTATCGGGGCAAAGATACGTTAGAGGTTTTTGTTGATATGCATATTCCAGAACAATTGGTAATAAGGCCGCCCAGCGAGGCAAACAGTTTGCTGGTAAGAGTTGTCCGCGGTTGCAATTGGAACAGGTGCCTGTTCTGCGGCATCTACGACTTTTATGAGACGCCATATTCCATTCGAGAGGTCGAGGACGTCAAGAAAGACATTGATGCCTTAGCCGAAATGTACGGTGACCAGTTCGAAACGGCTTTCCTGGGAGACGCCAATCCCCTGGATTTGGATACGGATTTCCTGGTTGAGGTTTTGGAACATCTTCACAATCAATTCCCTTCCGTGCAGCGCGTCACCGCTTACGCCCGTTCCTCCAGTTTATGGAAAAAGAGCCTTGAGGATCTGAAAAGGATACGCGAAGCAGGACTGCACCGGCTGCACGTGGGCATGGAAAGCGGTTCCAATAAAGTGCTCGCTCTCCACAAGAAAGGCACCAATCAGGATCAGCATATTGCCTCAGGGAAAAGGGTTATGGAAGCCGGCTTTGAGCTGAGTTACTATTTGCTGCTTGGTTTGGGCGGCGTAAGGTTGTGGGAGGAACATGTTCATGATTCCGCGAAAGTGATCAGCGAAGTAAAGCCGCATTTCCTCAGGGTCCGCAGGTTGTGGATTCATCCCCTATCTCGGCTGAATCCCAAGATAGAAGCCTCCGAGTTCGAACCCCAGAAGCCGGAAGGCACTGTCATTGAACTGAGGGATTTCCTCAATGCCCTTGAGGCGGAAGGCACTGTTTTTACCTGTGACCATGTCAACAACTATATCCGTATCCAGGGAAAACTTATGCAAGATAAACAGGCGCTGCTTGATTACATCAATAAATTTCTAGCCCTTCCAGATAAAGTAAAAGCAAGCCACTACGAAAGCATCCCGTCAGTCATCTGATTCCGTTTTATTTTTTAGTCAAGATTTTTGCAACTCTGCATGGCGGGTCGTATAGATTTTCATCCCTGATAAAAGTTCACCTTCCAAGCCGAGTTCATTTCCCCATTCGTCAAGAACGTCGGCAGGAAAGGGAGTTTCCCCGGAGGCCCTTGCATTGATCAGGGCATGCTTAACCTTCATTCCCGGGAGAACATCCAACGGTTTATCATCCACAAAAATTTTCATGGATGAAGCTCCACAATTCTTCCTTCCACTACCGGTGCGATGGATTCTTGACCACTTAGATGCTCGACAACCACATCCCTTATCCAGCGGCCGGCATCATTGTAAACAATGGCCCCGCTATGCACGGTTCCGCCTACAGATGTAAAGTCCCCGTCTGCCCGGATCGCTTCACCAAAGGCCTGATACCCATCACCGCCGGCAGCCAGAAAATCGTTGGTCGCCACCACATAGTATCCTTCGGGATCAATCACTTTACCGGCAATCAGGACTTCTCTTATCCTGTTTCCAGCAGACTTCCCCAGCTCATATTTAAAGATAATCCCAGATACCTGAGGAAAGGCGCCTCCCCTTATCTCCAGGGTGGATATACCATGTTCCAATGAAGTTTCGATACAAAAAAATTTATGATAGCACAAAGTTCCATACACGTTCCTTCGATTTACAGATAGCCGCTGTGAATCACATCAGGCCCTGCCCGATGACATTTCTGACACGCTGCATCAGTTTCTCCTTCGTTTCATTCGTGTAGCCGTCCATAGGAATCGGTTCATGGATGATCAGTTTCATCCGTCCCGGCAAAATTTTCAGACTTTTCTTGGGAAGAAGCTTTCTCCCTCCCACTACGGTCACCGGCAAGATAGGCGCTCCCGCCTCCAGCGCAATGACGAAACCACCTTTCTTGAAGGTCTGCAAGTTGCCGTCAGGACTCCTTGTTCCTTCGGGGAAAATAATAACAGAGGTTCCCTTTCTGATCTTCTCCCCGGCCGCCTTAAGGCTCTGCTGGGCTTCTCTGGAATTTTCACGGTCAATAAAGATATTGCCTGTTCTTTCGCAGCTTAAACCAAAAATCGGTATCTTTCTGAGCTCGATTTTAATCACCCACCTTAGCTGCATAGGCATGTATCTATTTAGCGCCCACACATCAAGGTGGCTCTGATGATTTGACATCACGATGCAAGGCTGGTTTTTCTTAATAAAATCTTCGCCTTCTACGGATACGGCGATGCCGGCTAGAAACAGGTTTAATCTGCACCAGAATCTGCCGATGTAATGAGCCATATTGCCGTGAGGGTTGAGATAGGAAAAGAGAATCACAAGTATTCCTAAAATAGCGCTGTCCAGAACAATGAATAACATGAGGATGGGACGGTAAAAGAAATAAACGAAACGAATCACTCTATTCCACATATAGAGTTCCCTGCAGTTCCAGAAATGAATAATGGAGAGATCGCATATGGGCTTTTTTATAGATTTTTTGAGCAAAATCGTCAATCGTAAACAACATCATATAATCAGTTGCCGTCAAAAAGGTGAATTTACACAAAGAATTCTATTTGTATTCTCTACATTATTTTTTCCTGAATTTCTTCCACCACCGCCAGAGATGGAAAACTTGTGCGGCCACCTCCGGAAGCAGGGAATATTTTTTGAATTCCGGATATGCCATTTTTCCTTCCATAAACAGCCGGCAAGCTTCTCTGGCCCTTGCGCTCTTTCGAACGGCATAGTGTCCCCAATCCAAAAACCGAGATCGGTAAAAACGATCTTTAAGAATGGCCGCCCTTTGCAGATTACCTGTAATTTCACTTCGTAATTTTTGGGGGAATATCCTCAAATCTTTGCAAATGATCGCCTCCGCCGCCAGGGCCGCCGACTTAAAAGCATAGGCGATACCCTCGCCCGTAATGGGATCGCAAAGGCCTGCCGCGTCTCCTATCAGCAACCAGCCGTCACCCGCGATAGGCCTGGAATCGAAGGTATCTGCACACAAGCTCGGAAGCGCCCAGGTGTACCGCCTTCCGACGGGAAGATGGGAAGCGGCATGCTGGATAAATTCCCTCAACTTCCCTTCCGCCGCGTAGTGCTGAAAGATCGGCGCCGGTTCCGCGATACCGGCGGATACGATGGACGGTCCGGGGAAAAACCACATGTAGCCTATAAGGTTTTTCCCAAATTTCAACCGAATCTCGGCAGCATAGTCAGCATCCAAATAATATCCGACAGCGGCGGCAAGGTCCCAGACCGGCAAAGCTCCAGCGAAGGTTCTGGCGACAATGCAGTTGAAGCCCCCCGCGCCGACAAGAATGGGAAACTGTTCCCTATCATCAAGCACAAAAAGACCTTTTCGCCGCTTGATGCTCAGCACTTTCCGATGGACAATTCTAGCCCCTGCACTCAGCGCTGCTTGGCGAAGCCCCTGATCAAATTCTCTTCTGGAAACAATTGTAATGGGCTCCGACAATTGAATGGATATTTGTTTCCCCGAGGGTGAGGCTGAAATGACATGGTAAACGGATTTGCCGTGGATGATTTTCTGAAGATGCGCTGGGATCACCGCCCTTGTGCGAGGAGAAAGGCCGCCGCCGCATGGTTTTTCCCGTTCCGGCTGAGCCTCGAAAAGAACACATTCAATTTGAGCTTCAGCCAAGCGCCGGGCAAGTTCAGCTCCTGCAGGACCTCCTCCTACAATGCCGACAGAAGATGTGGATGTCATGGCTGCCCCGAGTTTGTTTTATGCGTTTAGAAATCTTTTGACCTGACAAATTGAATCGCATTCTTAAAAAAAGCCACCCCCATACCTTCTTCAGGAAGCGTCTCCCTGCTCCAGCGGGGGTGATTGGTATAGTGCAGATAGGCCTCCGGGTGGGGCATCATCCCGAAAAGCCTTCCAGTCTCATTGCAGATTCCGGCTATACCGTCTATTGAACCGTTAGGATTTGCCGGATAATCCATAACAGCCTGAAGACAATCCCGCCCACTGTACTGGGCAACAACCATGTTCTTTTCGTGAAGTTTCCTTAACACCGCGGCATTCTTCGTTACAAATTTTCCTTCCCCGTGCCGCACCGGCAGGTACGCGCCCCTCAATCCTTTGGTAAAAACGCAGGCGGTGTCCGGGATAATTTTCAGATAGACCCATCGATCTTCAAAGCGACCGGAATCATTGAAGGCAAGTGTAACCGTCTGGTCATTATAACTGCCGGCAAAAGCAGGCAACAGCCCCAGCTTCACCATGAGTTGAAACCCATTGCAAATCCCCAGGACAAGCTTTCCGTCACGGATGAAGCGAATAAACTGATCGTAGAGTTTCTCCTTCCCATCCGCAATCTTTACATGCAAAATACGATTGGCGCCTGCCTTGGCCGATCCCAGATCATCGCCATCGAGAAAACCGCCGGGAAGGTTCAGAAAATGATAATCATCCAAACGCTTATTGCCACAGAGCAATTCACTGATATGGACGATATCCGTACTGTCGGAGCCGGCCAGACGGCATGCATGGGCCATCTCCATTTCACAGTTGGTCCCATTTCCCGTAATAACGATGGATTTTACTTTTCTTGTCATTTCTTTGACCGTTTTTGCTCCTAAAATTTCAAAGGTTTTTGCCAGATATCTTTCAGGGTTTGGATATTCTCGTCAATGATGATTTGGCCTTTACTCCCTGTTATCTTGAAAGCGTCATTATCAAGAATTCTGCCGATTTCTCTTATAACGTTACCTCTCATCGCTTGCTCAAACGATTTCTTCGCATCGGGATGAACCGTCACCACAAACCTACTCTGAGACTCAGAAAAAAGCAGATAATCATTCCTTCCCTTGCCCTTATAAGGGGCCTTTCTTATGTCTGCTTCCATCCCCAAACCGCCCGCAAAGGCCACCTCCGCCAAGGCCACCCCCAGCCCGCCGTCCGAACAGTCATGACAGGATGCCACCAGAGATGCCCGAATGGCCCGGCTTAACGCCCTGTACAATTTCCTTGCCCTTCGGGCGCTTACCATAGGCACGCTATTTCCAATATATCCATGCATGGCAAACCATTCGGAACCGCCCAGTTCATCATACGTTTCGCCAAGAACATAGACGAGGTCTCCTGCTTTCTTGGCATCCATGGTGATGGATTTTCTTGCGTCTTCAATCTTGCCGATGATTGAGAACAACAGAGTTGGGGGGATCGATATCTTTGTATCGCCGATCTGGTAGTCGTTTTTCATGCTGTCCTTCCCGGAAATACAGGGAATACCGTAGGAAGTGGTGTAGTCGTAAAGGGCCATATTCGCCCGGACAAGTTGCGCCATTTTATATTGTCCATCCGGAGTTTTTTCGGATTCTACCGGATCACACCAGCAAAAGTTGTCCAGCCCGGCCATAAAATCGAGCGTCCCCCCTACAGCAATGGCATTTCGCACTGCCTCGTCGATGGCGCAGGCCGCCATATGGTAGGTGTCGATATCGCTGTAGCGTGGACAGATGCCGTTGGCCACCACAACAGCCTCAAAAGAATCCAACAGGGGCCTGATTACCGCCGCATCGCTGGGCCCGTCATTGGAGGCGCCCACCAGCGGTTTTACGACACTGCCTCCCTGCACCTCGTGGTCATATTGCCTGACAACCGATTCTTTGCTGCAGATATTGAGCCGCCCAAGCATTTCCTGCAAAGCCCTGCCCATATCCTTCGGCTCCTGGAAATCCGGTTCCTTATGTTTGGGAGGAACCCATTGGGCCCTCAACTGCATACGCGGGAGTCCTTCATGCAGAAAACCCATACTCAGATAGGCCACCGTTTTGCCTCCGTACAGGACATGAAAGTTTCCGGAATTGGTAAACCTGCCTAGAACCGTGGCCTCCACATCCATCTTTTTAGCCAGAGCAAGAAATGTCTCCATTTTCTCAGGGGGAACTGCTAGACTCATACGCTCCTGGGCTTCGGAAAGCAGTATTTCCCATGGCTGGAGCCCGGCATATTTCAGCGGGGCATTTTCAAGCTCCAATTCGCAGCCGCCTGACAGGCGCGCCATTTCTCCCACGGAAGAGGAAAGACCGCCGGCGCCGTTGTCGGTAATGGCCCGGTAGAGGTTTCTGTCGCGGGCAAAAAGCAAAAAGTCCGTCATTTTTTTCTGTGTAATAGGATCGCCGATCTGGACGGCCGTTACCGGCGAACCTTCATGCAGCTCTTCCGAGGAAAAAGTGGCGCCATGAATCCCGTCCTTGCCGATGCGTCCCCCGGTCATGACAATCAAATCTCCCGGGCAAACATTCTTTGTATGTGTGGCTTCCCCCGAAATCACGGAAGGCATGATTCCAGCAGTGCCGCAATAGACAAGAGGCTTTCCTGAAAACCTATCGTCAAAAACGATGCAACCATTTACGGTGGGGATACCGCTTTTGTTTCCGCCGTGTTCGACGCCTTCCCTGACGCCATCGTAGATGCGGCGGGGATGTAGAATCCTCTTGGGCAAGGGCTTTGCGTAAAACGGTGAAGCAAAACAGAACACATCGGTGTTTAGGATCAGCTTGGCGCCCTTTCCCGTTCCAAAGGGATCCCTATTTACGCCGACAATCCCAGTCAGGGCGCCCCCATAGGGATCGAGGGCGGAGGGTGAGTTGTGCGTCTCTACCTTGAACACAAGGTTGTATTTGTCGTTGAATCTGATGACGCCGGCATTGTCCACAAACACGGAAAGGCACCAGTCATTGTCTCCCATGCGTTTCCTGATTTTTTGCGTCGATCTTTTTATATAGGTATCAAACAGAGACCTGATCATCCGGACGGGCCGACCTTCTTCCCGATAAGAGACAATGCTGTTGAATATCTTGTGTTTGCAGTGTTCAGACCATGTCTGGGCAAGACATTCCAGTTCGACATCGGTCATCTTCTTGCCCAGCCCGAGTTTTTCCCTTTTCCTGATGACAGTTTTATCCTGCAGGTAGGCGCGAAGAGTTTTCATCTCCTCGAGATTCAAAGCCAGCATCCGTTCGCTGCTGATTTTCATGAGCGCCCGGTCGTCCACGGCGAGGTCGATCTGCTCGATACGCAGCTTTCCCTCCTCGACGACTCGGGGCACATAAGGACGCATGCCGCGCTTAGCATCCCATGTTTTTCCGCAAACGATTTCGTAGCGCTCGATAAGAGCATTGGCAAGAAGGTTGGTAGCAATTATTTCCACCTGTGATTTGTTTATCGAACCATGAAGGACATATTGCTTCGATGTATAGACTCCGAAGGAGTGGCTCGGCCTGTCCAGAAGCAGTTCGATCGCTTCCCGGGCGGTCTTGCCCACATTGTCGGTTACACCCGGTCTGAAACCCACCTCTATCAGCCAATCAAACTGCCGGGCGATAGCAGCATTGATCACGTAATCCTGAATGATAGGATCACGCAGCGGGCCTTTCGCGATAAGCTCCAGTTCGCGGCGGGTAAATTCCCCATCAAGGGTATATACTTCAACAGTTTCCACTCCCTTGATGGGGAGTTGCAGATGCTCTATGATCCGTCGTTTAATTTTTTCGCCCAGAGCGTTTCTGATGCCCCTTTTAAATCCGATTTCTATTCTGTATGCCATGCGCTTTCCCGAGCTGGTCAACTGAGTTATGACTTGTTTTTTGCTTCATGTTCATAGCAGAAGGCCTTCAATAAAGCAAGCAGGCCCTTCCGCAGTTCCAATGGAACTGCACACAATAAAAGCCAAAGATGGGATTTTGAAGATTTATTTGTAAAAGGATGTGTTGAATTTGAAATATTTTTTGTTTCTACGATCTTATCATGATCAACAGCATCTTGAATTTTTCAACAGCTTTTAAGGCATGAGGTTCGCCGGCGGGCATTATGATCATCTCACCTTTTTTCAGATGAAATGGCTTGCCGGAAATCCGAATTTCCACCGTTCCTTCAAGAACCTGTACCATTGCATCAAAAGGAGCAGTATGTTCGCTTAGGCCCTGCCCCTCGTCAAATGAAAATAAAGTTATGGTCCCTGTCTTCTTTTCGACAATAGTTTTGCTGACAATGGCGTCCTTCTGATAATCTACCATATCCGTTAAAGAAATTGGTTTAGGGCTACTATTCATTTTCCCCTTCCTTTCACAAAAGTTCTCTTCACAGCGGTGCGATCCGCATTTGCCAACCTGAGCTTCGCGCCCCCATGTCATAGAGAGGCTTGTTGTTCCTCCTTTAGATCAATGTTTATTTGTTACCATTGGCAATTTTCTCTTTCAACAAGATTATAACCCCTTTTCTTATTTTTTGCCGTTTAACGAAAAAATGACCCGCAATTATTTGCCGTTCACTGAGTTGATTTATTGAATGATTTGCCTGAGTTAAATTTGACGAGTTTTCCCCACAAGATTGAACCTTTATGGTCACAGTATTCCGTTGCGAATTCCCGGGTAAACCTGTTGATTACTTTTGCATATTCTTCTGAAAATTCCTCGTTTTTTCCCTTTGCGTTGTATCCCAAAGGTTCGATAATCTCGGTATAAAGGTTTTCGTCCCCTGATATAAACTCCCAAAACCTCCGGCCACACATTTTTAAATAATCGCCCTTATCGGGCTTATTGTCTTTGCCGTAACAACAGCCGTTTATAGCGACCACTTTTAGAGTCGACGTGTTGGTGCCAAGAATGCGTTTAGCGCGTTTAAAATCATCCTTCATACGTGCGATCTGACGGCTGTTACCCCAGTTTGGCCCGGATTTGATTGAAACTATATATGTGATATTGTCTTTGGAAAATTCGAGATCAATGCCTTCCGAAGATGATTTTTTACCCCCATATACTTCGCTACAGATAAATATTGCTAACTCTTCAAGAAACCCACCGAAAATTCCTTCCTCCTGCGAAGAAAGATGTGCATCAAGAATAGCCTTTACTAAATCTTGGGCAGTATTTTGATTCTTTGCTCGAAACAGATAAGGGTTTTTTCTGGTGAGAATTTTATTCAGTTTAAGATCAGAAAGATTGTCGATCCTTCGTTTATGGAATCTCTGAATACCTGGCTCTATAAACCCGATAATTTCACCTCTTGTGATTCGCATCATAGTGGACTTTCTTTTCACACAGTAGCATTTGTTTTGCGGACACTTTTTCTTGCGCAATAGAAACGTATTCTTTCATAATGTCGATACCAACCGAATTTCTTCCGAGTTGTTGAGCAACTTCACAGGATGTACCACAGCCAACAAAAGGGTCTAAAATCCAACCATCTTCTTTAGTAAAAAGTTTAATAAACCACTCTGGGAGTGAACGGGGGAATGTTGCACTGTGGCTACGGTTTCCCGTCTCTGTGGCTAGGTGCAACACATTTGACGGAAATGCTTTATCACGTCCTACCCAATTCGCAATATTCTTACCAAATCCACTACCAACTTGTGAATTAAATCGTATCACGTCATTAGCGCCGAGGTGCTTTAGACGGGTTTTTGCCCAGTTTCCCATCGGCACCATCACTGCTTCCTGATACATATTGAATTGTCGAGTTTTATTGAATTGGAGACAGCGCTCCCACGCATCACGAAAACGGTTAGGCCATTTCCCCGGATGACAGTTTTTCTTATGCCAGACAAATTCTTCAGTCCATAACCAGCCCTGTTGCCTAAGCCCAAGCACCAGTTCAATTACATATATGTGCCGTTCGCCATTAACAACTTTTTCCTTAATATTGAGAATGAATGTTCCTGTGGGCTTAAGAACCCTGAGAAACTGCTCGCTACGTGGAAGAAACCACTCGACATACGCATCAGGCGAAATTCCACCGTAAGATTTCGCTCTGCAATCTGCGTAGGGTGGCGACGTTACAATAAGATCAAAGAAATTTTCAGGGTAATCCTGTAAAACAGTTAAACAATCACCGTTTTTTATTATACATTCAACTGTTCTCATAAGATATATTTTAGCATGAAAAGATTCTGAATTCTTCTAATATTTTTTCCCATCCTCCCCAACGCTCAGAACCAGCTACGCAGGTAATTTATCCATGAGCACACCTAATCAGGCAATTTCCGGCTGACTACATTCTGCTGTGATGGAAAAATCGAGGTTGTCTTAATTTTCAGTTTATTGTAGAAAACATCAGCTTTTTTACTAAAGAGGTGGTAAGAAAATCCAAGAAAATAAGGAATGTAACAATGAACTCAAAAGTAAGCGTTATCGGCGCAGGCAATGTGGGCGCGACAGCCGCCCAGCGGCTGGCGGAAAAGGATTTTTGCGATGTTGTCCTCGTGGACATTATAGAAGGTGTTCCACAGGGCAAAAGTCTGGACCTTACACAAGCTGCTCCCATTGAAAGACATGACGCCCATCTGACCGGGACAAACGACTATGAAGCAACGAAAAATTCTGATATTGTTATTATCACCGCGGGAATTGCCAGAAAACCGGGAATGAGCCGAGACGATCTTTTGGCCACAAATAAAAATATTGTGACAAAAGTAACCAAGGAGGTTGCTAGATTCTCTCCAGAGGCGATCCTCGTTATTGTAAGCAATCCCCTGGATGCCATGTGCCATGTGGCCTATGGTGTCAGCGGATTTTCCAAAAACAAAGTCATGGGCATGGCCGGAGTACTGGATTCCGCCCGTTTCCGAGCGTTTATCGCTATGGAACTTGATGTCTCGGTGGAAAATATTCATGCCATTGTACTCGGCGGGCACGGCGATGCTATGGTCCCTCTTCCCCGCTACTCCACCGTTGCGGGGATTCCTATTACCGAACTGCTTTCCGCAGATCGCATTGAAGCCCTTGTAGATCGCACCCGCAAGGGCGGGGCGGAGATTGTAAACCTGCTGAAAACCGGCAGCGCCTATTACGCTCCGGCTTCCGCCGCAGCGGAGATGGCCGAATCCATCTTGAAAGATAAAAAGAAGATTCTTCCCTGCGCCGCCTATCTTGAAGGAGAGTACGGCATCCACGGGCTTTTCGTCGGCGTGCCGGTTAAACTCGGGGCGCGCGGAATTGAAGAAATCATCCAGATCAAGTTGACCGCGGAAGAATCTTGCGCGCTGAAGAAATCGGCCGCCGCTGTTCAGGAACTTGTCGACACCATAAAAGAAATGAAATGAAATCATCACTGATTTGAAATTGGGTTGAAGTTTACAAACAAAAAATTAGCCCCTCCCGGCAGGGCAAAAAGGGGCTAAAACCTGTATCTCTTTAACACAGCATTTATACATGCTCCCCATATCTTTTTACCCCGAAACGGGTAGCAAAAACAGATCCCAAGCCCAGAATGATGGCAATTGTCTTGACCATCCATCCCAGGTAAGGAATCCAGCCGATAAACCACAAAATGGTCAACCCCCAGAAAGTTTCCCATACAACATTTGGGTTTGGTCTCTTGAAAATTCTAAGAACTCTGTTCCCCACAAGCCGGCCCACCGCAATAAAGCCAATCAAAGCGGCACAGAGTACAATTAGGACTTCCAGTGGGATTAGGACGATTCCAACAACGGAGATGGTCAATAACACGGCTAAAGGAACGATCAGAATCAGGATGAGAAGTCCCCATAGCGACACGTTGAATGTGCTGTTTCTAATCGCGTCAGAAACGATATGGATGGGTTTAGGAGCCAACACCACTATGAATAGGGCAACGATAAGAATGAAAAAAAACATGGCCAGGGAAATGATGGCAAATAGCCATGACCATCCTTCCTTCTCTTCAGATAGCATAGAAGAGAAAACCGTTGAAAGGGAAGAAGAATTGATCTCTGTGATATTACCATACACTTCCGCGTCTCTTGCTTTAACGACGATACCTCCTACGGAAATCACATTACCCCCAACAACAGCCGTTCTCGCCAAAACGATGCTGCCGCCGATGGCAATAACGTTTCGTTCCACCATCCCATGTACCGTAATCTGACCGCCAACGGAGCAGGCGTTGCGCACTCTCATCTCCTCTTCAATCAGTATATCGCTTCCCAGCTTAACAATATTCGTAACTTCCGCTCCTACCTGTGAAGCAAAGCACATGAAAATGCCCATCATCACGATCAAAGTAAAATATTTTTTCATAATCTTTCCTTTTTCATTACGGAAAATCATTTTAAGAAACTTCTCATAAAGGCGCCTGTTTGCGATGCCGAAAACATTCAATGAAGCCGGGAAGAACAGAAACAATAATAATGGCGAAAATGACAACCGTAAAATTACGTTTGACGAGAGGAACATTTCCGAAAAGGTACCCCCCCCAGATAAACGTATTAATCCAAAGTATCCCCCCAAAGATGCTAAAGCCAATGAAACGCCAGAAGGTCATCTTACCGATACCGGCCACGAAAGGGGCAAAGGTGCGAATAATGGGAATGAAGCGGGCAATAACAATCGTCTTGCGACCGTATTTTTCGTAAAAATGCTGGGTTCGGTACAAATATTCCTTTTTAAAAAAACGAACATCTTCTCGATGAAAAATCTTCGGGCCCATGAAATGACCGATAGAATAATTGGTCAAATCTCCAGATATGGCAGCCACGGGCAAAAGCATGAGCAGCCATTTAAGTTCAAGCGCCCCCACCGCGGCAAAAGCACCCAGCCCAAAAAGAAGTGAATCACCCGGTAGCAAAGGTGTTACAACCAACCCCGTTTCACAAAAAATCATTAAAAAAATGATTAAATATGTCCACCCCCCGAAGTTCTGAATCAGCGCGCCTAAATGCCGATCGAGATGGATAAAAAAATCAATGAAATTGGCGATGAGTTCCATATAATGCGATTAATGCGATCTGGCAACGCAATTTATGTGGAGTATAAGAAAGCTACCATTGCGTGTCAATGATTATTCGAGACCTTTGAAAAACGGCCCCTCACGTCATTCCGACGCGTCACCCCGATGAAAATCGGGGCGGAATCTATAACGGCTTGAAAACACTGGATTCCGTGTCAAGCACGGAATGACGGCAAGGCGATTTAATCACAAATTCAAAGGTCTCTATTCAAAAAAATTTTGTGATTCCATCTAATGATATGCTATCTATTTCCCAATTCATTTCCTTGAAAAATAATCTAAAAGCGACATATGATGGTCTCGTAAAAAGTCCCAATTGTCACCCTGAGCTTGTCGAAGGGTGAACATAAATAATTGATATTACGTCATGGTTCGACAGAGCCTGTCCTGAGCCAGCCGAAGGGCTCACCATGACAAAACCCGCGAATTTTGACTTTTTACGAGTTCGTCACATATGACATATTATGGAAAGGTAGGTTATTGAGGTCATATGCATGAGCTGTCCGTTACAGAAAGCATCCTGAATATTGTTCTGAAACATGCAAAAGCCGGTAATGTTCAGAAAGTCATGGGGGTCAATCTGAGGATCGGAGTGCTCAGTGATCTTGAAAATGAATGGGTCCAGCGTTATTTCGATTATTTGAGTAAGGGAACAGTCGCCGAGGGAGCCGTCTTAAAGATAGAACGCATACCGGCTACCATGCGGTGTGAAAACTGCGGACAGATCACCACTTTTAACCTTCAGGAACTTGAAAAAGATTGGAAGTGCCTAGCCTGCAATGGCGAAAGTTTGACCCTCGTATCAGGCCGGGAATATTTTATCAAAAATATTGAGGTTATGTGATGCCAGAGATAAAATTGATTGAGATCAGAGAAGAGATTCTTGCCGATAACAAGGTTCTTGCCGAAGAGATTCGTGACCTTCTTCATAAAAAAAGAACTTTCATGCTAAATATCATGTCCTCCCCTGGCAGCGGCAAGACCAGCCTTATTCTACAGACCATCCGCAAGATGAAAGGCGCCTTCAAAATAGGTGTCATCGAAGGTGATATTGATTCCACCGTTGATGCAGAAAAGGTCTTGCGGGAAGGCGTTACGGCGATACAACTCAAGACAGGGGGGTTTTGTCATCTTGATGCTTCCATGCTCCAGAAGGCTTTAAAAGAATTGGATCTTTCCAATCTGGATTTGATTATTATTGAAAACGTGGGCAATCTCGTTTGCCCCGCAGAGTTCGATACGGGCTCAATAAAAAATGCCATGATACTGAGTATTCCCGAAGGCGATGACAAACCACTCAAGTATCCTCTCATGTTCACTGTATGCGATGTTCTCATCGTCAATAAAACGGACTATCTGGAAGGCTCGGACTTTGATATGCAGGCCTTGGAAAACAGGGTTTTAAAGCTCAATCCTGCCATCAAGATATTCAAACTATCCTGTAAAACAGGCGTAGGCGTGAATACTTGGACCGATTGGCTAGAAGGCGAAGTTGCAATTTCAAATTACACATAAGCGATAATGATAGCCGTTGGGATCGTTTCATTTCCAAACCGCATGTTAACGGTAATTTTTTGTTAAAGGACATCTGAATGGAATCCATGAAATTTGTCGTTATTGGTATAATGGCAGGAATTTTTTCCGGATTGTTCGGAATCGGCGGAGGAATCATCATCGTTCCTGCCCTGATTTATTTTGCCGGGTTTTCCCAACTGTCCGCTGTGGGAACAAGCTTAACCGTCATGCTACCGCCCATAGGGCTCGCGGCAGTTATTGAATACTACAGGCAGGAACATGTTGATTTGCGCGCCGCCCTTATTATTGCCTTGTTTATGCTCACCGCCGCAGGACTTAGCGCACACTATGCCAACCGATTTAATCCCTCGCATCTGAGATTTGCATTTGGCCTGTTTATCGCCATCGTTGGCATATATATGATCTTCACAAGCTTCTCTAGAGGTTAATTTGAGGAGGCCAACTCATGGAGCGCGTAATAATCGTAGGTTCGTTTCATGCCTCCCTCAAACGGTGTGTACTGAATACCAAGCATATCATGAATCAAACGCCCCGAGTAGATGAGGTGTTTATCCAGCGGAAAAGGCAGGGGGATTCTCTGCTGGTCGATGACCTCGATGCTGGCGGTTCGGATGGCCACCCTTTTGCCGGAGACCTCTTTGATTACACCCACAAAGCGACGATAGGAAATCAGCTCGTCGGCGGCAAGGTTAAAGGCCATGTTATACGCCTTTTCATTTCCCATGCAGACCATAATGATATGCGCCACATCCCAAACGGAAACAAACTGGAATAAAGCCAGATCAATGTCCGGCAAAATAACGATTTTGCCCTGGTTAATGAGATCGAAAAAATATCGTTCCCGCGGCGCATAGTTGTACTTTCCATAGATAATAGCCGGACGCAGGCACGTGTAGCGAGCCTGTAGCTTCTGGCAATGTTTCACCAGTTCCTCTTCCGTTCGCCACTTGTTAAACCCATAAAAAGCAGCCTGGGGCCCGAGTTCCGGCTGCGGTCCGGTCAATTTGGGGCTGTCTTCGCGAACGGGCAGAGCAAGCGTATCCTGATAAATGGATGTCGTGCTGATAAAGATGTATTGCTGGAATGACCCTTCGGGCAAGGCTGCCATAACGTCTGAAATATCTTTCGGCGCATAGGCGCAAAAGTCCACAACCACATCCCATTTAAGCTGCGGTAAGTTCCGGCGGAGCTGTTCCACATCATTTCGGTTACTGACAATTTCTTTGACGCCTGTCATATTAAGCGGCCTGTTGCCCCGGTTGACCACATAAATAGAGTAATCCGGTTTCCCGCTCAGTTCCTCGACAAAGACCTTGCCGACAAAATAGCTTCCTCCAATAACCAACACATTTTTCATGTTCGAACCTCACCCAATCCAGACGTTGCGTTCCCTTAAAGCTCTGTCCTTAATTTTAGCCTGAATCTGCGGACCGTGATCTAACAGAAAATCGCTTGAGGAATCACTTAACCTCTGCTGCTTGAAGACTTCTATTATTGCTGCGCATATCTCTTCAATGATATTGATTTTTTCATCATTATCGGTGGACAAAACGAGTGTATTTATTTTCTCATAAATCATCCCGCCCAGTATGGGAAGAGGCAGGAGGGCGCGATGCATCCATTTATAAAATGGCGTATATGTTTTATTTAAAAGAAAAATCAGCGAAATGACATCTGCACAAAATTTAGTCTCGGCGTATCGGGCGGCAACAAATTCACCTCTACGGACAGATCGCTTGAAGTTATATTGTCCTGATTGTGCAATGGTCATACAGCGGGAAGCCATTTTCTTCAGTCTGACGTCCTCCGGATAGAAGCGGAGAAGCGCCTCTCTCCACCGGGTAAATTCACCGCAAGGATCAAAAAAAACCTTGCCGTTGGTACAAGCCGCCAGGGAGTTTTCCGGGATGTAAAGCCAATCCATAAGATTTCCGGGAAGACAGGTGGCTCCGATGAATTTTGCATAGAATTGGGAAATTTCAAAAGCGCCGATACGGTTTTCCCCCCAGTTGCTCGTCATTCTCGGCGCGTAGCCGTTAAATTCTTGGGGAAGTTTGGATAACTCAACATTAAGCGCATGTCCGATCACGTGATAGTCTTCTTGCGTCAACCATAGGCAAAAACCGGGCCCCCAATCGTGATCTCTGGAAATCTCATCGTCAAATCCAAAACATTCCGAACCATCTCCCACCAGCCCTGCAGCAATTCTATCAGCATGGGAAGCAAATTTTTCCCGAATCATGGGGACGCCAATAGCCTCATAATACCTTTCAGAAAGCTCTAAACCTCTCATTTACCCCTCTCCCTCAATATCCCTTTACTCAACAAGACGTCTCAAATTTTCAATGTTTTGCTTCGTAAGCTCTGCCCGCTCATATTGTTTTTCCTTTTCATACAGGGCCAGTGCTCTTTCAAACCAGTCAAGGGCGGCGAAAGGATCATGCTTCATGGCAAAAATATACCCGATATTGGTCATCTGATTGGCTGTGCCCATGGTGTGTTCCAACTGCTCAAACAAAAACAGGGAATCATAATAATGCCCTAGCGCCGTATCATAATCTTTATTATCCCTGCATACGGACCCCATATTCTGGAGTTGGTCTGCCATACCCAGTTTATTTTCAAGTTCCTTGTAGATGTTACATGCTTCCCGAAAGCAGGCAAACGCTTTATCGAAATTACGCCGTTTTACATAAATGTGTCCCATATTATTCAACACCTTTGCACAGGCATTCCGGTTATTTGACCTTTCCAAAAGGAGCAAAGCTTCCTGGTATTGCTTCAGGGCGTTTTCATAATCATCCTGCTCCCACAGAAGGTGCGCCCCCTCAATCAGGGCCTTAGCCTTAAAATCTATATCATTCTTTTCCATCGCACTCCCCCAACATGAATCGTCATCACAAACACCATCCGTGGCACCCTCTAGAAGCAACCGCCCTGCCTGCCGTAGAAACCAAATAACATTAATTGAACTTCAAATACAAGCGAATTTATTATAGATAATAAGTTTCGTTTGTAAAGGCTCTGAAGTTATTGTCTCCAGTTGCCTCAAATCCCCCTTGACCTGTTTAATGTTAAGATGGTATTTTCATTATTGAGACTAACTGAAAATTATTTCACAAGGGATCAAAACCTTTTCCCGACCCTGCAACATCTCGCTCCGCTGACAGAACAGAAACTCGCGCCATGCGTTCAAACATTTGCCCTGCCTGGCGCTTCGCTGCGACGGCAGGGGACTCGGAAAAAGCTTTGATTCACCCTTTGCGAAAACAATTTTCACTTTAAAATGTAAAAAATAAGGATTTGTCCATGCCTATTTACGAGTTTGAATGCAAGCGCTGCCGTCACGTTTTTGAGCGGGTCATGAAGGTGGATGAAAAATGTGATCGCCTGCCCTGTCCCGCCTGCGGCGTGAAAAATCCCCGGAAACTGGTCAGTGGGTTCTATACGAACGCCTGGTCCAATTTCCTGGACACCATGGAAAGAAAGGTCAGCCCGCACAAGTTCAAGTAGGTGCTGACAAAAAGGAAAGGAACTCGGTCCCATCCACAAACTCTACGGTAATCTCAACGGCCTCAAGACGGAACAGATCAATCGCCTCGAACATCTCTATCACAGGAAAATACCTTCCGATTCCATCCTTACCCAGGAACTGGCCAGGCAACTTACCGAACTTTCCTCACAGATGAACCGCCAAATCGGCATTCTCATCAGCCGCAAGGGAGAAATCGCCTATGTCATTGTAGGCTCACACCGGAACATCCTGATCCCCAGCCTGGATGCCTTCCGCTCATCATCCACCCGTTTCAAGGGCCTGCGGCTGATCCATACCCACCTAAATGGTGAGGGGCTTACCAGCGAGGATTTCACGGATTTGGCGCTCCTGCGACTGGATATCATCTGTGCCGTCGAAACGGATAAAAATGGCCTCCCCGGACATGCCCATTTGGCCCATCTGATTCCCGAAAATCAGAAAGGAAAATATTGGCTCGCTCTCAAGCCGACACGACCCTCGGAGCTTGACATCAATTTTTCGTCCTTCATCAGGACACTGGAAGGAGAGTTTGCCAAAAAGCAAAGTACCCGCAAGGTAGGCGCCGCCGACCGTGCCCTTCTTGTCCGCGTGGAAACAAACCCCCTCTTTAATGCGCAAGGCTCTCTCGATGAGTTAAAAGAACTGGCCCGATCCTCGGGCATTGAGGTTTTTGACGCCGTCATACAGTACAGGGTTCAACCGGATCCCAGACACTTGCTCGGCAGGGGGAAACTCTCCGATGTCGTTATCCGGGCGCTCCAGATCGGGGCCAATCTTCTTATCTTCGACCACGAGTTGAACCCCGCTCAGGTGCGTTCCATCACCGATTTTACAGAAATGAAGGTCATTGACCGCACGCAGGTAATTCTTGATATATTTGCCCAGCGCGCTCACAGCCGGGAAGGCAAGATCCAGGTGGAGATGGCTCAACTCAAATATCTTCTGCCGAGACTAATAACAAAAAACACCGCCATGTCCAGATTGACAGGCGGCATCGGAGGGAGAGGCCCCGGCGAAACGAAACTGGAAATCAACCGGCGGCGTGTCCGGGACAGAATTCACCATCTTGAAGAGGCGCTCAAACATATCCAGCAGGAAAGGCGACAGCGTCGGATCAAGCGTGATAAAGCTCATCTGCCTATCATCTCCATCGTTGGTTACACCAATGCCGGCAAGTCCACTCTTTTAAATACTCTGACAAATTCCCGGGTTTTCGTGGAAAACCGCCTCTTTGCCACACTCGATCCCAAAAGTTCAAGGCTCCGCTTTCCAAAGGACACGGAAGCCATCATCACCGATACCGTCGGGTTTATCAGAGATCTTCCCCATGAACTCTTTGCCGCTTTTCGGGCCACTCTTGACGAGCTAAGTGAGGCCGACGTTTTGATCCACGTCGTTGATATCAGCAACCCCGCCTTTGAAAGTCACATCGCATCTGTGGAAAAGATTCTGGAAGAACTCGATATTATCACAAAGCCCACCATCCTCGTTTTCAACAAGGAAGACTGCTTTCCCGACAAGGTTCTGCTGAAAAACATCTGTAAGCGCTTTGGCGCCATCGCCATCTCGGCTTTTGCTCCCGAAAGTCTGAACGGCTTGATCGAAAAGATGGAAAACATCATCAGAAGCTTACGCTTGAGAACTTGACAAATAAGTTTGCATGTAGCTCGATAGAGCAGCCCTCAAGCAAGGGGTCGGATTTATTTTGAATTAACACTTAAGGAGAAAAAGACTTCAAGTGTTGAAGAAAAAAATTGGCAACAGAAATTCCTTATCTTCAAGGAGATTGACCATAAGTTCTTCAGCAGAAAAAGAAAAAATACAGGCAAGTTTCCCAAGGCGCGTTTTATCGTTACCGCTGTTTTTCTCATTGTCGGATTCTTCTTTGCCTGCCGCTGGCTCGTCTGGCGCATTAGACATGTAACCACAGACGCCGCTTACATCAAGGCGGATATTGTCAATATCATCCCGGAGGCGCCGGGACAGATCATACAAATCGCCGTCAAAGAAGGCGAGCGCATCGAAAAAGGCCGGCTCCTCTTTAAAATTGATCCGGAAGAAACGGAACGGAGGGTTGCCGTGGGACTACTATTCTTTTAATTTATACAGTTAACAGACAAGATAAAATTTAAAATGTTATCATTACGTTGGTTCACTCTTTGCAAGATAATATACTTGATGGTCTCGTAAAAAGGCGGAGATGTCACCCTGAGCTGTTTGTCCTGAGCCAACCGAAGGGCTCACCATGACAAAACCCGCGAATTTTGACTTTTTACGATCTTGTCAAACTTAGAAACAAAGAAATATTTGCTATTGATACATTTTTGTATCATAAAACTGATAATATTTAAGTGGTGATAGTAATACTATAAAAATACTATGAGATAGAAGGCAAATTGAGTATCCATACATATAATGAACTAGCAGCCCTTCACGCTATAGCAAAAATTCTAGCTCAGCCCGGAGATTTGCACGAACAGCTCGAGCAGGTTTTGCAGGAGATGAGTTTGCGTCTAGGTATGCAACGCGGGATGATATCCCTTGTTGACCGTGGGAAAAACGAGATTTGGTTGGACATAGCTCATGATATTAAAATCAACGGTTTGGATGTGACCTACAAACCCGGTGAAGGCATTACCGGAAAAGTTGCACAAACCGCCCGTCCTATAGCTGTAGCTAACCTAGGGCAAGAAATGCATTTTCTTGATCGCACTGGAGCTCGTCGCCATTTGAACCGCTCAAATCTTTCTTTTTTGTGCGTGCCGATTATATATGATTGCGGAGTGGTTGGAGTTTTATCTGCCGACAAGGTTACAACGCAAGTTGAATATCTTGAACAGGAATTAGCTTTGTTGTCATCCGTGGCCGAACTTATGTCTAAAGCCGTGCATATCCGTGCCTTGGAAGAAGAAAACAAACGATTACGCAAAATTGTCGGTAGCACACACTCACCATCTATGGACATTATCGGACATTCCAAGTCTATGCAGGAGATTTTTGGTCTTGTTGCACAAGTTGCTGATTCAAATACAACCGTCTTGATTACAGGGGAAACAGGAACGGGGAAAGAGCTGATTGCGCGCGCTATTCATAATAACTCACCGCGTAAAGACGGGCCTTTCATACAGGTTAATTGTGCGGCGATTCCCGATACACTTATCGAAAGTGAATTGTTCGGCCATAAAAGAGGCGCTTTTACCGGGGCTTACCAGCAATACCGCGGACGTTTTGAGGAAGCCAATGGCGGCACTATTTTTTTGGATGAAGTTGGGGAACTATCTGCTTCCGCGCAAGTTAAACTCTTGCGTATTCTGCAGGATAAGAAATTGCAACCATTGGGTTCTTCGAGAGTTATCAATGTAAATGTGCGTATCATAGCCGCAACCAATAGAGACCTCGAACAGGATATGCTAGCCAAGCGTTTTCGTGCCGATTTGTTCTACCGTTTGAATGTATTTCACATACACCTACCGCCTCTTCGTGAGCGCGGCAGCGATGTAATTCTGCTGGCTGATCATTTTCTGCTAACATATAATAAAGAAATGGGGAAAAGTGTTAAACGGATTTCGAATGCCGCTATTCAAGTATTTCTCTCCTATAAATGGCCAGGGAATGTTCGCGAACTGGAAAACTGTATAGAACGGGGAATATTGCTAGCCCAAGCGGAGGTTTTGGACTACGAGCATTTACCTCCCTCTATGAAATTACCGGATCATAAATATCACGGCAAGATTTCTTCCATTGTTGAAGCCCAGGAAAGATTCCTGATTATTGAAGCTCTTGAAGAAACAGGCGGTAATCAGACTAAAGCAGCTGAGATACTGGGTACGACTAAACGCATTATTCAATATAAAATTTCGAAATTGGGACTGGACCCAAAGAAATACCGCAAAAAATATACAACTTCCCCAGAATAAAACCCTCCTCACGTATTTGCCTTTAATCGAACAAAATTGATTCACGATTTCATAATCGAACAAAATTGTTACTTTTACTGCTTCGTAAATGGATATTCTCCCCCTTGATAACATCTAATTGTCCATAATTAAGTGATATCTTACAATTTATCGGTATTGGCACGATTTTGGCAATTAAATAATGGCATCTCTAGATATGGCTATTGCTTACTTTTTAGGAGGTAAAATGTGTGTCGCCTGCTTTCAATAACAAGCACTGATCCGATTTCGCCAATGGTTGCTATCCGCGCCATTGACGTGATGAAAGAAGGACACGATGGTTCCGGTGTTGGATTATTTCTAACTGATCTCGGCGGTGAGTTTTACAATTTTAAAGATGAGCCTATTCTTTCCGGTATTTTTTCCAACGAAGGGCTTAGAAATCTTGACCGATATATGATTGATCATGATTTTATGGTCAAATACAAACTTTCTATAAAACCAGCAAAGAATCCCCCGGTGGGAACCCCTAAAAGAGATAATTACGTCATTAGGGTTTATGAATATCCGGAAGAATGGAAAGGGCTGAGCAAGGAAGAAATAGAATACCGCCTGATGATGGTGCAATTACAACTGCGCTATATGGGTGAAGAAGATGAATCCATGCTCATTTTCAGCTTCTGGCCGGATGTTATTATTATAAAAGAAGTAGGAGATCCAATGGCAGTGGCCCATCATCTGGGGCTGGACCGTGAAGAACTCATGGCGCGTGTCATTCTTGCCCAAGGGCGCCAAAATACAAATTACACCATTAATATTTATGCCTGTCATCCTTTCTTTATTCAGGGTATGGCGACAGCAACAAATGGAGAAAATACCGCGTTTATTCCCATTCGGGAGTTTTTAATTTCCCGTAAATTCCCCGGCTACGCGGGTTATCAATCCGATTCAGAGGTTTTCACGCATATTTTGCATTATATGCATAATCATCTGGGTATGGGAATTGAAATGTACAAGCATATTATAACTCCTCTCAAAGATAACGAACTGGACGATCATCCGAATGGAATATGGCTGAGAAAATTAAAGCAATGTTGTCGTCCCTTGATCGTCGACGGTCCTAATTGCATCATTGGATGCCTGCCAGATAAATCTGTGTTCATGGTGCAGGATTCTAAAAAACTTCGTCCTGGCGTTGTCGGTGGTCGTCCGGGTGTATTCGCGTTTTCTTCGGAAATGTGTGGTTTGAATGCAGCGATTCCGGACAGTTACATTAATTTAGATTATCAACCAATGAAGTATGAAACAGTTATAGTCCGTAGCGAGCGGCAGAAGATAGAAATATGGAATCAGTTGGAAGCATTAACCCATCCACATTGAGCGTTAAAGACCTGCCCTGGCAGATAATGTGGAACAAAGACAAATGCGCGCTTTGCGGCCACTGCACGACTGTGTGTCCCGTGCGTGCCATTGAACTGGGGGTGCATCGCAAACGCGTCCTGCAAGTTTCTATCGGCCTGGAAGAAAAACCCTGCAATTTATTGTCCGTTTATTTCGGGATCGCTCAGAGAACGGATGTCGCGCACGCCTGCGTCGGGTGCGGCATGTGCAACATGGTTTGCCCCAACAATGCGATCATGCCATTGCGATCTGATGAAATTGATAAACTCCGGTTTCATGTCAACCAGGGCGGTGAACCCCGTCGCCGTGGTGGCAGGCGTAATTCTCCAGATAGTATTTTGGATAAAATCAAATTTGTCCGTATTTCCATGTTGACTGATCCGGCGCTTGACGCGGGGCGTCATGAATTCGAATTAAGAACCATGCTGGGCAGGATTTTGCCGCCGGAGGAGATGCAAAAGGTCAGCATCGAAAACGGTTGGATGCCGCCGGTGCGCGAGCTTTACCCGCTAATCATCGGAAGCATGTCTTTCGGAGCTCTTTCTCCGAACATGTGGGAAGGTCTACAGATGGGCGTGGCTTATCTCAATGAAGAACTGGGCATGCCCGTGCGCATCTGCACTGGTGAAGGTGGATGTCCCGCGCGCCTTCTGAAATCACGCTTTCTGAAATACGTCATTTTGCAAATCGCCAGCGGTTATTTTGGCTGGGATGAAATTATTCATAATCTTCCTTATATGAAAGAAGACCCCTGCGCGATTGAGATAAAATATGGCCAAGGCGCCAAACCCGGCGACGGTGGTTTGCTGATGTGGCACAAGGTTAACAAACTGATTGCTGCCGTCCGTGGGGTACCGCAGGGCGTTACTCTATCTAGCCCGCCGACTCATCAGACCAAATACTCCATTGAGGAAGCCGTGGCCAAGATGATTCAGTCCATGTACATGGCATGGGGTTTCCGCGTGCCGGTTTATCCTAAAATATCGGCTACTAGCACATTGCTGGCGGTGCTCAATAATCTGACACGGAATCCTTATGCCGCCGGTCTGGCCATTGACGGCGAAGACGGGGGAACTGGAGCCGCCTACAATGTTTCCATGAATCATATGGGACATCCCATTGCCAGTAATTTGCGTGATGCTTATCTGAATCTAGTCAAAATCGGCAAACAGAATGAGATTCCTCTTTTTGCAGGCGGAGGCATCGGCAAGAATGGCAATCTCGCCGCCAATGCTGCCGCCATGATCATGCTGGGTGCGAGTGGCGTGCAGACCGGAAAATATATCATGCAAGCGGCTGCCGGTTGTCTGGGGTCGGAAGGTGATCGCTGCAATGTGTGCAATATCGGCGTGTGTCCCAAGGGCATCACGTCTCAGGATTCACGCCTATATCGCCGGCTTGACCCGGAAAAAGTTGCCCAGCGTATTGTGGATGTGTTTTCGAGTTTTGACATGGAATTAAAGAAGATTGTCGCGCCACTGGGTCGTTCCACTTCCCTCCCCATCGGCATGTCCGACGCGCTGGGCATCGCTGATGCTGATGCAGCGGACAGGTTGAAGATAAAGTGCGTTTTATAAGATGGGCATTATAAACAATTATGACTAAGCAAGAATCAAGAGAAATAGCCGGGCAGGAAAATGGTATTCGCGTTGAATCTCGCGTGATGGAGGAGCAAATTCAGCGTGCCGTTTTGGGAGGCTATCGCCACATTAAAGTAAAGGCTTACGGTCAACACGGTATCGGCGGCCGTCTCTGGAGAGCCGGAGAAGGGCAGATTAAAGTTGATGTGACGGGAATGTCCGGCCAGCGTCTAGGGTCCATGGGGTTTGCCAATACCGTAATTGAAGCGTTCAGCTCCGCTTCCGACGATGTCGGCTGGCTCAATGCCGGCGCCCAAATTATCGTCCACGGCAATGCAACCAACGGTGTCGCCAATGCTATGGCTCAGGGGAAAATTTATATTGACGGCAATATCGGCGCCCGCGGTATGACTATGACGAAACACAATCCGCGTTTCAAGCCCCCGGAGCTTTGGGTGTTCGGCAAGGCAGGCGATTCGTTTGCCGAATTCATGGCCGGTGGCATTGCTGTGGTTTGCGGCGTTGGAGCCGAGCGGGAAAACGATGTTCTTGGTTATCGTCCCTGCGTGGGCATGGTGGGAGGAAAGATTTTCTTTCGCGGTCGGCAACGCTCTTACAGTAAAGAAGATGCGCGACTCTTTACTGAACTGCCGGATGATGAATGGCGGTGGCTGAAAAACAATCTAAGTCTTTTCTTAAAAGGCATCGGCAAGGAATACCTTTTTGATGAACTAACCTCCAAACGTGCACATTGGAATCTTTTGATTGCCTTAGAACCATCTGAGAAAAAGGGACGGGCATTGCGTCCAATGAGCGTTTACCGAAAGGAGCAGTGGGAGCGGGAACTGGGCAAGGGCGGTTTGATCGGTGATCTGACTACTGCAGATCGTACGTCCATCGGTTTGATTACCACTGGCGCATTACGACGATTTGCGCCGGTCTGGGCTAATGAAAAATACTTGCCGCCCTGTCAGGCGCATTGTCCCACTGGCATTCCGGTACAAAAAAGATGGGAACTCATCCGCAAGGGGAAAATGCAGGAGGCGGTCAATCTCGCGCTGGAATACACCCCTTTCCCCGCAACAGTTTGCGGCTATCTCTGCCCAAATCTGTGTATGGAGAATTGTTCGCGCCAAAAAGTCAATCTGCCTTCCGTGGATGTGACGGTTATGGGAAAAGCTTCCCTGAATGCCAAAGAACCCAAACCGCTTCCCGTTACCGGCAGGAAAATAGCCGTCATCGGCGGGGGGGCGGCCGGTCTCTCCGTGGCTTGGCAGTTATGGATGAAGGGCCATGAAGCCGTCGTTTTCGAGGGCAGGGAAAAACTAGGCGGCAAGGTTACGGAAACGATTCCGCAGAGCCGCATTCCGAATGATGTCATTGAACATGAAATCAACCGATTCGCAAAGAATGTGCGTCATGTTCATTACGGCACTGTCCTGACAAAGGAAAATTTCTGGAAACTGAAGAATGAATTCGACGTTGTCGTCATCGCTGCCGGAGCAGTCAAATCGAAGAATATTAATGTTCCGGGAATAGACAAGGCCATGACAGCGCTTGATTTCTTGAAACAAAGCAAACTCGACCGCGTCAAGGTCGGGGAAAACGTGGTGATCATCGGGGCCGGTAACGTCGGTTGTGATGCCGCAACGGAAGCCTTTCGTCTGGGCGCCAAAACCGTCACACTAATTGACGTTCAGCAGCCGGCTTCTTTCGGAGCGGAAAGACGTCACGCGGAAGCGGCCGGAGCGAAGTTTATTTGGCCCAGTTCCTCCAAAGCCATCACGGTTAAAGGCGTGGAGCTGACCGACGGGAAAACACTTCCTGCGGATACGGTTATTGTCGCCGTCGGCGATTTGCCGGATTTGTCTTTTCTGCCGGAAGAAATCATTACGAAGGACGGATTTGTCGCGGTGGATAAACAATTCCGTACCAATGATGAGCAAGTATTTGCCATCGGCGATGTCGTCAAACCGGGACTGCTCACCGAAGCAATCGGCGCGGGAAGAATTGCCGCCCGGGCGATCGATAATCAGTTAAGAGGCGTCAATGAAACTAACGCTCAACCGCCGCCGATTGATTTTCACCGGGTGAAAACAGAATATTTCGATTCACGCATCAAGAGTTTTTCCGATCCGGTATCCTGCGCGACGAATTGTTTGTCTTGCGGCGCCTGTCGCGACTGTGGCATGTGCGAAACGATTTGTCCGCAAAACGCGATTTCGCGCAAGGGGCTGAACGGAGACAATTATGAATATATAGTTAATGAAGACCTTTGCATTGGTTGCGGTTTCTGCGCTGGCGTTTGTCCTACCGGTGTCTGGGAAATCGTGGAAAATATACGCTTAGAATAAAACATTTAAGAATGAGGATGACAAAAAGATGAAAAAAACGAAACAAACCACCGCGGCAGAAAGAGATTATCTGATCGAAAAGGAAAAATTTGTTTCCGTATCGCAGTATTTCGGAGAGGATACTTTCAATCGCAAAGCAATGAAGGAGAGACTTCCCGAAGATGCCTTTCAGAAATTAATGAACGCTATAAATGAAGAGAAGAAACTCGATGCCAAAACGGCGGATATCATTGCCGAAGCTATTAAAAACTGGGCGTTGGAGAAAGGTGCCACGCATTTTGCCCACTGGTTTCAGCCGATGACTGGCATTACTGCGGAAAAACATGACGCATTTATTGAGCCCTGCGGCGATGATCAGGTTATTGAAAAATTTTTCGGCAAACAGCTTGTACAGGGTGAACCGGACGCGTCAAGTTTCCCGTCCGGCGGCATTCGCTCTACGTTTGAAGCGCGCGGTTACACGGCATGGGATATGTCCTCGCCGGCTTTTATCAAACGAAACGGAATTTCTACGACTCTTTGCATTCCCACAGTTTTTATTTCTTATACCGGAGAGGCGCTGGATAAGAAGACGCCACTGCTGCGTTCCATCCGCGCGTTGAGCAACAGCGCTGTTAATATGTTGAAACTTTTAGGCGCAAAGAACATCAAAAAAGTTCATGCCACATTAGGGCCTGAGCAGGAATATTTTTTGATTGATATGGATTATTTTTTCAAACGGCAGGATCTTGTACTTAGTGGCCGTACCATTGTCGGCGCCCCTCCGGCGAAAGGTCAGGAATTGGAAGATCAGTATTTCGGCAGCATTAAAGAAAGAATATCTTCTTATATGCATGATGTGGAAGAGGAACTGTTCAAACTTGGCGTTCCGGCGAAAACCAGACATAATGAAGTGGCTCCTTCCCAGTTCGAGATAGCTCCTGCCTTTGAAGAAGCTAATCTGGCTGTGGATCATAATCAAATTGTTATGGATACCATGAAGGCGGTAGCTAAAAAACATAATCTTGCCTGCCTTCTTCATGAAAAGCCTTTCGCCAAGATAAATGGTTCCGGAAAACACTTAAACTGGTCGCTTGCCGATAACAACGGGAACAATTTATTGAATCCCGGTAGCACCCCTCATGAAAATATTACATTTCTGGTATTTCTGATTGCTGTAGTTCGCGCTGTTTATAAGAATGCCGATATACTTCGCGCATCTGTTGCGACCTATGCCAACGATCACAGACTTGGCGCTAATGAAGCGCCGCCGGCGATTATCTCTGTATTTCTTGGCGAGCAACTTACCGAAATTCTTGCCAATATTGAAAAAGGGATTGTTGCAAAAGCCACAAATGCTGAAATTATCGATTTGGGTGTTTCCTCGCTGCCAATATTGAGTAAGGATAATTCCGATCGTAACAGAACGTCACCATTTGCCTTTACCGGTAACAAATTCGAATTCAGGGCGGTTGGTTCATCGCAGTCTATTTCTTTCCCCAGCGCGGTGCTGAATACAATTGTGGCTGAAAGCATGGATTATTTGGCTGAAAAGATTAAAGCGAAAAACACCAAAAATCTTAATCAGGCTGTATTTGAGGTTTTGAAAAGCGAAATTAAAGAGATAAAACCTGTACTGTTCAATGGTGATAACTACACAAAAGAATGGGAAATAGAAGCAGGCAAACGGGGCTTGCCAAATTATAAAACAACGCCCATAGCCTTGAAAGCGCTGATTACTGGCAAGGCATTCAATCTTTTTGAGAAATATAATGTTCTTTCCAAGGTAGAATTACAATCGCGTTATATCATTTATCTGGAAAAGTATATTAAAGACATGGAAATTGAAGTCAAATGTCTCAATAACATTTGCCTGAGTCAAATAATTCCGGCAGCGGTTGCTTATCAGGAAACGCTGGCGAAAACTATTATTACTACTAAAGAAGCGCTCGGTTCGGCGGCTATTGTTTCTTCTGAGGTGGAAATGTTAAAGAAAACAATAGACCTGATTAACAGTATATATTCTATCAACAAGGAAATTCTGGACAAAGTTGAAGCAGCCGCCGCAATTCACGACGAAGCGAAAAAAGCTGATACTCTTTGCACTAAGGTCAAACCAAAGATGGATAAACTTAGGGAATATACCGATGTGTTGGAAGTTTTGGTTGACGATGACATGTGGCCATTACCGAAGTTTTGGGAAATGCTGTTTATCAGCTAATAATGATGGTCTCGTAAAAAGGCGGAGATGTCACCCTGAGCTGTTTGTCCTGAGTTTACCGAAGGGTCGAAGGGTGAACATAACTAATTGATATTACGTCATGGTTCGACAGGCTCACCATGACAAAACCCGCGAATTTTGACTTTTTACGATTTTGTCAATAATGATTAAAAGATAAAGAGACCTTTGAAAAACGGCCTCTCGCGTCATTCCGACGCGTCACCCCGATGAAAATCGGGGCGGAATCTATAACAGCTTGAAAACACTGGATTCCCCCGTATCGAGTACGGGGCAGGCTCAAGTCAAGCACGGAATGACGGCAAGGCGATTTAATCACAAATTCAAAGGTCTCATAAAGGGAACGGCCTAGACCGTTCCCTTTATCTTTTAATCATTGACGAGACTGTAAAAAAAAGCTAGACACTCCCCACCCGTAAGACGTTTATTTACTTAGAGAATCTAAATACATTAGTTTCACCGGGAGATAAAAAACAGATGCCGCTTATGAAGCAGAAAGAAAAGGCTCTACTGGTTTTAGAAGACGGCAGCGTTTTTGAGGGAAATGCCTTTGCCTGCGGCGGCGAAACAATGGGCGAAGTAGTTTTTAACACGGCCATGACCGGCTATCAGGAAGTGATTACCGATCCTTCATATAAAGGCCAGATCGTTACCATGACCTATCCTCTTATCGGTAATTACGGAATAAATGATGAGGACATGGAATCGGCCGGCATTCATCTGGAAGGTTTTATCGTCAAGGAGTATCAAGCCCATCCCAGCAACTGGCGCATGAAGCAAAGCCTGAAGGACTTCCTGGAGTATTACGGAAAAATCGGTGTTGAAGGAATCGATACCCGCGCCCTGACGCGCCGCTTGCGACTTTCCGGAGCGATGAAGGGGATAATTTCCACGGAAAGCAAAGATATAAAATCAATGCTGGCGAAAGTGCAGGCATATCCAGGTCTTATTGGTCGCGACCTTGTTCGCGAAGTAACTTGTTCTTCGCCATATGTCTGGAAAGAAGGAACGCATTACACGGAAAAACTTCCCTCGAGAAAAACTGCTAAAAAATTGCGAGTGGCTGTTCTTGATTGCGGAGTCAAATATAACATTCTGCGTCTTCTGGAAAAAAACGGTTGTGAAGTGCTTGTTTTGCCGGCGACTTCAAAAGCTGATGAAATTTTGAATTTGAGGCCGGATGGGGTTTTGCTTTCCAACGGCCCCGGTGATCCGGCTGCTCTTCCTTATATAGTGGACACTGTGCGAAATGTTATCGGGAAGGTTCCAGTTTTTGGAATATGCCTTGGCCATCAAATAATTGGCCAGGCGATTGGCGGTTATACGGAAAAGTTGAAATTCGGTCATCACGGAACTAATCAACCCGTAAAGAACGTTGACACTGGTAGAGTTGAAATTACATCACAAAATCACGGTTTTGTTGTCGTTCCCGAATCAGTGGATAAAAAAGCAAAAAAGAGCTATTATAATCTCAATGATCATACATCAGAAGGCCTGCGGATGCCGCAGGCCTTCAGCGTGCAATATCACCCGGAGGCGGCTCCAGGACCGCGCGACACGGAATATCTGTTCGAGGAATTTGTAAGGATAATGGAAAAAGAGAGAAGAAATGATTCTCGCGTTGGTAAAATAGGTGCCTAGACGAAACGACATAAAAAAGATTCTGCTCATCGGTTCTGGGCCGATCATCATCAGTCAGGCATGCGAGTTTGATTATTCCGGAACGCAGGCCTGTAAAGCTCTGCGCGAAGATGGTTATGAGGTTGTTTTGATCAACAGCAATCCTGCCACCATCATGACCGATCCGGAAATGGCCGGCCGCACATATCTTGAGCCGATTACACCCGAAGCGGTGGAAAAAATTATCGCCCGCGAGCATCCGGATGCTCTGCTGCCCACACTGGGAGGCCAGACAGGTCTCAACACCGCCGTGACGCTTGCCGAAAGCGGCGTCCTGAAAAGATACAACGTGGAAATGATCGGAGCATCGCTTGATGTCATTCACAAGGCGGAAGACAGAGAAAAATTCCGGCAAGCCATGGGAAAAATCGGCTTGCGCACGCCCAAAAGCGGCTTCGCCCGCTCGATAGCTGAAGCGCTGGAAATTGCTGAAGACTTTGGTTTTCCAATTATCGTTAGACCATCGTTTACTTTGGGCGGCACAGGCAGCGGCGTCGCCTATAACCGGGAAGAGTTGGTTGAGGTTGTCAAGGCAGGTCTCGAGGCCAGCTTGATTTCCGAGGTAATGGTGGAAGAGTCGGCGCTGGGCTGGAAAGAATACGAACTGGAAGTGATGCGGGATAAGGCTGATAATGTTGTCATTATTTGTTCTATTGAAAACTTCGATGCAATGGGCGTGCATACCGGGGAATCCATAACGGTCGCGCCGGCGCAGACTCTTACCGATAGGGAATATCAAAATATGCGGAACGCCGCCATTGCCATCATGCGCGAAATCGGCGTAGAGACAGGTGGTTCCAATGTGCAGTTCGCTGTGCATCCAAAAACGGGGAAAATGATTGTCGTCGAGATGAATCCCCGCGTTTCGCGTTCGTCGGCGCTGGCCTCGAAGGCCACGGGGTTCCCGATTGCCAAGATTGCCGCAAAACTGGCTGTCGGCTACACACTGGATGAAATTCCCAACGACATTACGCGTGAGACGATGGCGTCTTTCGAACCGACGATTGATTACTGCGTTGTGAAGATCCCCCGCTGGACATTTGAAAAATTTCCGCAGGCCGAGGATTTCCTGAACACTTCCATGAAATCCGTCGGCGAGGTCATGGCTATCGGCCGCACCTTCAAGGAAGCCCTGCAAAAAGCCGTTCGCTCTCTGGAAATCGGACGTTTTTCTCTTCAACAGACCCTGCCGGAAAACGTACCGGATAGAGAAGAATTTTTGAAAGGCAAACTGATCAATCCCAACTCGCTGAGGCTTTTTTATATTGCCGCAGCTATGCAAAGCGGTATTTCGGTTGATGAAATTTATCAATTGACCAAAATTGACCCGTGGTTTTTGCATCAGATAAAGGAAATAGTTGATGCTGAAAAGGAACTGAAAAGTTCTGCTCCATCTGTAGAGTTACTCAGGGAAGCGAAGAAGATGGGGTTTGCCGACCGGGCGCTGGCTTCTTTCTGGAAAATGACTGAATTGGACATTCGCAAGTGGCGCGAAAAGGAAAAGATCATGCCGGCATATAAACTTGTCGATACCTGCGCGGCGGAATTTGAAGCCTACACGCCTTATTATTATTCCACCTATGAGACGGAAAGCGAAATCCGGCCGTCGAAGAAACGCAAAGTGGCAATCATCGGCGGCGGCCCCAACCGCATCGGCCAGGGAATTGAATTCGATTACTGCTGCGTTCACGCCTCTTATGCACTGCGCGAAGAAGGCTGGGAGAGCATTATGATTAATTCCAATCCCGAAACAGTCAGCACCGATTACGACACCTCGGATAAACTGTTTTTCGAACCGGTAACGCTTGAAGATGTTCTGCACGTTTTGTGGTCAGAAAAACCCGAAGGAGTGATCGCGCAATTCGGCGGACAGACGCCGCTTAATCTGGCCAAAGGACTGGAAGCCGCCGGCATTAAAATAATGGGGACATCGCCGGATTCCATTGACCGCGCAGAGGATCGCGACCGCTTCCGGGAGATCGTTGCCAAGCTCAACTTGAATCAACCCGATAACGATACGGTGATGGACACACAAAAAGCGCTGCAAGCTGCCGCGCGTATCGGCTACCCGGTGCTGGTGCGGCCATCGTACGTGCTGGGCGGCCGTTCCATGGCAATAGTGTATGATGAAGAAACGCTCAAAGCTTTCATGGAAAAGACCCTGTCTGTGTCTCCCGAACATCCTATTTTGATTGACAAATTTTTGGAAGATGCTGTGGAAATTGACGTGGATGCCATCAGCGACGGCGAGGCTACACTTGTTGCCGGTATTATGGAACATATTGAAGAGGCGGGAATCCATTCAGGCGATAGCGCTTGCATCCTGCCGCCCATGACAATTCCTGCCGGTATTGTGGAGTTGATTAAGAAACAGACAGAAATGCTGGCGCGGGAACTAAACGTTATCGGGTTGATGAATATTCAGTATGCCCTCAAGGACGGCAAGCTTTATGTGCTGGAAGTCAATCCGCGCGCATCAAGGACGGTTCCTTTTGTCAGCAAGGCCGTCGGTTTGCCACTGGCGAAACTGGCCACCAAAGTCATGCTCGGTAAATCTTTAAAGGGACTGGGAATCACCCATGTATCGGAGCCGAAACATATCTCAGTCAAAGAAGCTGTCTTTCCGTTTAACCGTTTTCCCAACGTAGATATTTTGCTGGGACCGGAAATGAAATCCACCGGCGAAGTTATGGGTATAGATCAATCCTTCGGTCTGGCTTTTGCCAAGTCGCAAATGGCGGCTCGTTTCCAGGTGCCGATGGAAGGCACGGTGTTTATCAGCGTCAATGATCAGCATAAAGACAAGATTGTACCGCTTGCTGAATCTTTTCAGAAAATGGGGTTTAAAATCTTAGCCACCAAAGGAACAGCGCAATACTTAAGGAAGCGCTCTATTGACGCCGGCATTGTTTTTAAAATAAGCGAAGGGCGACCGCACATTGTGGATTTCATTAAAAACGGCGATATCCAGTTGGTGATCAATACCGGTTCAGGTCGCAAATCTTCACGGGACGCTTATCATATCAGAAGAAGCGCGCTCATTTATAATATACTCTACACCACGACTATTGCGGGCGCTCGCGCTCTTTGCGAAGCGGTTTCAGCGATAATAAAGGAAAACTGGCAGGTTCGCTCTCTGCAGGAATATCATAACGGACAGGAAGAGAGATTTCATGTCAATTTTATTTGACGAACGGTCCGGAAATTCCGGCCGTCCTCGTGAAGAATGTGGTATCTTCGCTATTTGCAGACACGAAGAAGCCTCCCGATTGGCTTTCTTCGGTCTTTTTGCTTTACAGCACCGCGGTCAGGAATCGGCAGGGATCGTCAGTTCGGACGGCAATAAGGTATGGTCGCAAAAGGGTATGGGTCTTGCCTCCGAAGTCTTCAACGAAGCGGCGCTGCAAAAACTCCCCGGCGATTTGGCCATTGGGCATGTCCGCTATTCCACGACCGGGTCTTCCACTATCTCCAACGCTCAGCCGTTTTTAGTTCACTATGCCGATGGGTATTACGCGGTGGCACATAACGGAAACATTATCAACGCCCAACAGTTGCGAAATGAACTGGAAGATAGCGGTTCCATTTTCCGATCTACTATGGATAGTGAAGTTATTATCCACTTGATGGCGCGCCACTTGAAGCATGGTTTAGAAAATGCGTTGGTTGCCGCCCTTTCCCGTTTAGAAGGAGCTTACAGTCTTGTCATGCTGACCGGCGATAAAGTCATCGCGGCGCGTGATCCAAGAGGATTTAGGCCGCTGGTGTTGGGAATGCTCAATAGTAGTTGGGTGGTCGCTTCGGAAACCTGCGCCTTTGATTTGGTCAACGCTAGATATGTTCGAGATGTCGAACCCGGTGAAATTCTAATCATAGATCGGGAGGGGATGAAGAGCCTTAAACCGTTTCCTCCAACAAAACACTGCTACTGTATCTTTGAACTGATTTACTTCTCCCGTCCCGACAGCCAGGTTTTCAAGCAGAATGTCTATATGTGTCGCAAGCGTCTGGGGCACGAGCTGGCGCGTGAATACAGGCCGGATGTGGACATCATTATGCCCTTTCCCGATTCAGGCGTATATGCCGCTCTGGGCTATGCAGAGGAAAGCGGCATCGCCTTTGAGATGGGTATGATTCGCAATCATTACGTGGGCAGGACCTTTATCCAACCATCGCAACCGATGCGGGATTTCGGAGTGCGTGTGAAGCTAAATCCTGTGAGGCCTCTGTTGGAAAACAAGAGGGTTTTAATCATAGATGATTCCATCATTCGCGGTACGACCAGCCGCAGTCGTGTGCAAAATTTGCGCAGCGTTGGAATAAAAGAAATTCACATGGCAGTCAGCTGTCCAACGACAATGTATCCATGTCCATACGGCATTGATTTTGCCTCTAAGGGAGAACTGATTGGGGCAAAAAAAGAGAGCAAAGAGGCCATCGCTGATTTCATCGGCCTTGATTCCATACACTATTTGAGTATCGAAGGGATGGTCAAGGCTACCGGACTGAACAAGGACTGCTTTTGCCTTGCCTGTTACAACGGCAATTACCCCCTTGCGCCGCCAAATACAATTGACAAGTTTTGTATGGAACCAAAATAAAACACAACCCGCGGCGTCGCTTCGCTTTTGCGGCCGTCTTGGAATACTGATGCTGTCTTGTGGCAAGAGGTAAAATAATTGCTGAAGGTCAAACAGTTCCGGTACGGGACAGATAATCTTGGTTATTTGATTTATGGACAAGAATCGGCGATGGTCATAGACGGAGGCGCCGTGAGAGAGATGCTCTCCTTCGCGACACAAAGGAAGCTTACGATCCGCATGGTGGCCAATACGCACGACCATCCCGATCATACGATGGGGAATATCCCCCTCGTCAAGGCATCCGGCGCACGTTTTTTATCCGGCGATTGTTTGGCCAGTGGCGCGGAAATTGACCTGGAAACCTCGCAAATTCATGTTTATCACACACCGGGGCATACGAATGATTCCGTCTGCTTTCATGTTGGAGATATCATCATTACCGGCGACACCCTCTTCAACGGGACAATTGGAAACTGTTTTTCCGGCAGTATCGAGGCTTTCTATCGTTCGATCAAGATGATCATGGCTTTGGCCGGTAAGACGGTCGTTTATGCCGGGCACGATTATGTGAGAGATTCCATGGCGTTTGCGCGGTATCTTGAACCTGATAATGTTTATATTGACCGTTTTCTGAATGCTTATGATCCCGACCATGTCTTTTCTACCCTGGATGATGAATTTAGGATCAATCCGTATTTTCGTTTCAATGACAAAAACATCATTTCCATTTTAAAGAAACACAATCTTCCGACGGATACTGAATGGCAGCGATGGCAGTCTCTTATGACATTGGGATGAAAAGCCCAACTTCCATCTTGAGAAAATATCCATCTTGTCATTGACTCTGATTACGCCGTTGCTGTAAATAAGTCGGGCTGTAGGTGGATATGAATATTTTATGGCTGGTTTAAGAATATATCTCAGCAACCGTATGGAAAAACTGGCAGAGGAACTGGCCGGTCTGCTCGGTGAGCCGCTTTCATCCCCCCTTAAAAAAGATATCGTCGTCGTTCAAAGCAAGGGCATGGAGCATTGGGTTTCAATGGAACTGGCGCGTTATCATGGAATCTGTACAAATGTTCACTTTCCATTTCCAAAAGCCTTTGTGCATCAAATTCTAACTTCCGTTATTTCTGAATTTCAACCGGATACGGTTTTCGATCCCCATGTGATGGCATGGGAAATCATGAAATTGATTCCCTCCTGCCTCGATAGAGATAGCTTCGAAAGCATCAAATCTTACCTGGAAGATGATGAGAATTGTGTCAAGCGCTTTCAATTAGCCCATCAAATAGCATATCTCTTTGATCAATATCTCATCTTCCGTCCCGAAATGATCGTAGGTTGGGAAAAGGGTGAGGTAGGGCAGAAAGATGAGAAGTGGCAGGCCGATCTTTGGCGGGAATTGGTGAGAGACAGGGGAAACCATCATCCGGCAGCATACAGGGATTGTTTTTTCCGGAAAATTTCTTCCGATTCATTTTCTGTTGCCGCAAGCCTTCCCGAACGCATAGCCGTTTTTGGCATATCAGCCCTTCCGCGGTTCTATCTGGAAATCATCTATGCTTTGTCCAAAAGGATTGATGTTCACCTGTTTGCAATGACTCCATCTCGTGAATTTTGGGGGGATATCCGCTCGGATCGCGAAATCCACCGTGAACTGACGAAACTGGAGACAACCTCAGGCAAAGACGTATCATACGAGTATCTGCACCTGGAAAGAGGCAACAGTTTGCTGGCCTCCATGGGGGCGGCAGGGAGAGATTACTTTAAGCTTATTTTGGATCTTCAGGATCAGGTGGAAGAGTATTTTATAGAGCCTATAGAGGATAATATGCTTTCCATGGCTGCTTCCGATATCTTCCATTTGAGAGACCGGGGAGACACCGATTCCAATAAGGGTATCATTGGATGGGAAGACCGATCCATAGAAATCCTCTCTTGCCACAGCCCCATGCGTGAGGTGGAGGTTCTCTATGATCATCTCCTGCTCATGTTTGATAAGAATCCTGATCTTTCGCCCAAGGATGTGTTGGTGATGACACCGGATATGGATACCTACGCCCCCTTCATCCATGCGGTGTTCGGCGCCCCTTCAGGGCGCATTCCCTTTAGCATTGCTGACCGGACGATCGGAAAGGAAGGGGCAATTACGAAAGGTTTCCTGGAGATTTTGGGGCTCGTTGACAGCCGATTCGAAGTATCTCAGGTGCTCTCCCTATTGGAGATTTCCTCAATCAGAGACCGGTTCGATCTATCGGAAGGAGATATGGCAAGAATTCGAAAGTTGGTCAGCGACAGCCGAATTTGTTGGGGCATTGATGAGATTGATCGAGAGCGGCTTGGCCTTCCGGCGACACGGGAAAACACCTGGATGGCTGGGCTGGATCGGCTTATTCTGGGCTATGCTATGCCGGGCCAGGAGGAGCGCCTCTTTAAGGGTATCTTGCCCTACGATTATATCGAGGGTGGCGAAACGAAAATTTTGGGGCAGTTCTTAACCTTTACGAGACTGCTGTTTAATGATGTGGCTTCTTTAGGTCAGCCGAGAAGCATCGAATTGTGGAGCCGCGATTTAAAAACATTACTGGAGCATTTTTTCATCGCAAATGAGGAGACGCAAGGCGAGATGCAGATCATTCGACGGGCGCTACATCAATTAAGCGCCGTGGAAAATCAAATCCGATTTCACGAGGCTGTCGGTTTAGATGTTATTTGCTGTTACCTGGAAAGGGTTTTGGGGTCACAAGGACATGACTACGGCTTTATGACCGGCGGGGTGACTTTTTGCGCCATGCTCCCCATGCGCAGCATCCCTTTTAAAGTGATATGCCTTGTAGGAATGAACAATACTGCCTATCCACGTCAATCAGAAACAGTGGGGTTCAATTTAATAGTCCAAAATCCAAAACCGGGCGACCAAACTCATAGGGATAGTGATCGTTATCTCTTCCTCGAAACCATTATTTCGGCAAGAGAGAAACTTTATATCAGTTACGTCGGACAGAGTATGGAGGATAATACGGCGATTCCTCCTTCTGCACTGGTTTGTGAACTCATGGATTACCTTGAACAAGGTTTCATGTTCCCTGACGCCGGTAGTGTTTTGGATAAGATAGCAACTGTTCATCATCTTCAGGCCTTTAATCCTTCATATTTTACGGGGGATCAAAATCTTTTCAGCTATTCCGAGGAGAATTGCCGGGCCGCCCGCTGCCTGTTGGAACAATCTTCACCTCCTGCGGGATTGGTTCCCCATTCCTTATCCAAACCTGCGGAAGATTGGAAAATAGTGGAATTGTCCGATCTGCTTAGTTTTTATAGAAACCCGGCGCGGTTCCTTTCGGAAAGGCGGTTGGGTATTGGCCTGGAGGATGCGTCGCCGCTTATGGAAGAGGTTGAACCATTTAAGCTAAGTCAACTCGAAAGGTATATTTTTGAACAAACCATTATAGAGCAGGCTCTCAAGGGGAAGGAACTGAAGGCCTTTTACAGGCTTGCCAATGCGGCAGGACGGCTGCCCCACGGTCAGGTAGGCATTTGCGCGTACGATCATCTGGTTGAAAGCGTCCGGCCTTTTATAGAGATGCTGAAACATCGTCTTAAAGGGGAAAAGACCGAACCCTTGGAGTTTGATTTGCCTGTTGCCGATTTTCTTCTCAAGGGGACCATCGCTTCCCTTTATCCCGGAGGTCTCATCCACTACCGTTTTGCCACACTGAGAGGAAAAGATCACCTAAGGTTTTGGATAGAACATCTGGTTTTGAACGCTGTAGAAGGCGCCGATGTCAGGCAAAGCTTCTTATTTGGAAAGGATGAGGCTTGGGAAATGATGCCGGTAGCTGAAGCGTCAAAGTGGCTTGCGACGCTTGTGAAACAATTCTGGATAGGGCTTATGACGCCCCTGAAATTCTTTCCCGAAGCTGCCTGGATTTATGTGCAGCAGGTGTATGAAAAGGGAAAATCCCCGCAGGAAGGAATACGTAAAGCCAGGGAAAGATGGGTCGGCAACGACTTTTCCCCGGGCGAGGGAGAAGATGCCTACTATCAACTTTGTTTTGGGGAGATAGAGCCCCTTGATTCGGTATTTCAAAAACTGGCAGAGTTGATTATGAGTCCCCTCCTGCAATATCAGCGGAAAATAAAAACATGAAAGATTTCGATCTTATTGCCGCTCCTCTAACAGGAACCAATCTGATTGAGGCCAGCGCAGGCACAGGAAAAACTTATACGATCGCCGGCCTGTTTGTCCGCCTGGTGGTTGAAAAGGCTCTTTTTGTTAGTGAAATTTTGGTGGTGACCTATACCGTCGCTGCAACGGAAGAATTGAAGAATCGGATCCGCAGAAAACTCCGAGAGGCCCTGGTGGCCTTTTCGTCGGGGAAGGCTGAAGACCACTTCCTGCAGGGATTGCTTGAAAAGTACCCCAACTATGCGCAGCGTAGCATTGTGCGTGAACGCATAGCTATGGCGATAAGAAATTTTGATGAGGCGGCCATATATACCATCCACGGTTTTTGCCGGAGAACGCTTCAAAAGAGCGCCTTCGAAAGCGGATTTCTTTTTGATACACACCTGATAACGGATCAGCAAAAATTCAAAGAAGAGATCGTTCATGATTTCTGGCGGCGTCACTTCTATGAGACCATTCCGGAGCTGGTGGGCTACGCCCTTGCGCAAGGGTATTCTCCGGCATATCTTCTCAAATTAACAGGGCGTGAGTTCTCCCATCCCGATATTCGAGTCATCCCCGAAGAGCCTCTTCCATCTCTGCAATCCATCAGGAGCATGGTGGACAAGTTCAATGAGGAATTCATGAAATTAAGAAGGGTATGGGCACAGGCAAGGGAAGAAGTCAGAAAGCGCCTCCAAAGCCCTGCTCTTAAAGCTAACATCTATGGAGACAGGGTGGAGGCGCTAATGGTTTTTATGGACCACTTCGTGGCTTCCGAAACCCCGTTTTTGTCTATCTTCAGCGATTTCGAAAAATTTACGCCCAGCAAGATTGCCTCTTCGGTTAGAAAAAATTGCACCCTGCCGGAACATACAGTATTTCGCATTTGTGATAACTTGAGAAATCGGGAAAAGGAAGCAAAGGCGCAAATGGACCGCTACCTCCTCGGGTTGAAGGCCAAGCTTATCGGTATTCTCAGGGTGGAACTTCCCGCCCTGAAGCAAAAAAGGAATGTCCTTTTTTATGATGATCTTCTCCTCAAGCTCAAGACGGCGCTGGAGAAAAATGGCGGGGCATCTCTTGTGCAGGCCATTAGAGGCAAATACAAGGCCGCATTGATTGACGAATTTCAGGATACCGATTCCCTTCAATACGCCATTTTTCATACGATCTTTGGTTTGGGCAAGGAAAGCGGGAGTATCCTATTTCTTATAGGCGACCCCAAGCAATCCATATACGCTTTCCGTGGCGCTGATCTTTTTGCCTATATAAAGGCTGCTTACCAGGCAGACAATAAGTACACCTTGAGACAGAACTGGCGTTCTGTCTCCGACTTGGTGGAAGCCATCAATATCATCTTCTCTTGCGCCGCCAGGCCTTTTGTGCATGAAGAGATATCGTTCTTTTCAACGCAGACGGCAAAGAATAGACCGGAATTGCCGGCTTTAACCATAGATGGGAGGAAAGAAGCCCCCTTTCGGTGGTGGTTTGTTCCTGCCGGGACATATTCAACGCAGGGAAGACCCCTGGCAAAGGAGCAGGCCGCAGAGCTTATTGTGAAAGCTGTTGCCGCCCGGATCGCCAGGCTTGTTTCCCTTGGAAAAGAACAAAGAGCCTTTATCGGCCCTGCCCCGCTTGCTGAAAGGGATATTGCCGTTCTGGTGAGGACCAACAGACAGGCGCGTCAGGTGGAGAAGGCGCTGAAGGAATTGAAAATCCCCTGCGTCCTTTACAACACGGAAAACCTGTTTGACAGTAGGGAAGCCTATGAAGTTCAGCAACTTTTGACGGGCATTGCCTATCCGGCAGATGAGAGACGTTTCAAGGCGGCTTTAATTACAAGTCTGCTCGGAATCAATGGGAATGCTCTGGAGCGTCTGGAGGAAGATGAAAATCAATGGGAAGAATGGTTGCGAAAATTCAATTTCTATCATGACCTGTGGTTGTCGCGCGGTTTCATCGTAATGTTTAAAACCTTAATGGACAGACAGGACGTGAGGGCGCGGCTGCTTTCGCTTCCCGATGGGGAACGACGGTTGACCAACGCGCTTCATCTGGCGGAGGTTCTTCATCAGGAAGCCGCCACAGAAGGCCTCGGTATGTCCGGTCTCTTGAAATGGCTGGAAAAACAGAGGAATCCGGAGACGCCTCGCAAAGAGGAACATCAACTGCGTTTGGAGAGCGATGATGATGCGGTGAGAATTTCCACCATTCACAAGAGCAAGGGGCTTGAATATCCCATTGTCTTTTGCCCGTTTTCTTGGGAAGGCTCAAGGATCGGCAAGGACAGCCTTCTTACATTTCACGATCCGCAGAATGATGACCGGCTTACCTGTGACCTTGGTTCTCCCGATTGGCAGGCGCATAAAAAATGGGCGGAGAAAGAGCTGTTGGCGGAAAATATTCGCCTACTTTATGTCGCCCTGACCAGGGCCAAATGTTGCTGTTATTTTGTATGGGGACGATTTAACGATTCGGAAACGTCGGCTCCGGCTTACCTGCTTCACACCGGTGGCCTGATTGAGCATAGCTTGGATGAAATCGCCAACCGTGTAAAGAGTCTTTCCGATGAGGATATGTACAACAAAATAGCCGCTTTGGCCGCCAGGGGGGAAACCAAGATGAATCTTTCGGAACTACCCGTAAGCGCAGAACATACCTACATACCGCGGCATACTGCTGGAAAAGTTCTGCATTGTCGCCAATTTCAGGGAAGCATCGATCGCTTATGGCAGGTGATGAGTTTTTCATCTCTTGTTTCAAGTCATCCTCAAAGAGCGGATATTCCCGATCTAGATGCCATGGAAAACACCCAAGCCGCCGAATACCGGAAGGTCTCCGAAAAAAAACCGCTCGATCTTGGCCCCGGTGTCTTTACCCTGCCGGGAGGCGTTCGCACGGGTTCTTTGCTGCATGATATTCTTGAGCATCTTGATTTTACGGAAACGAATCAAAGTGCCCTGGAATCATTGGTGGCGGAAAAGCTTGCAGAATACGGCTTCGAGGCGAAATGGCTGGAGGCTATTGTAGAGATGCTGAAAAACGTCATTCATACTCCGATTGACAGGCAGGACAAGCTCTTTACCTTGTCCGCCATTCCCCCTTCCGACCGCGTCAACGAGCTTGAATTTTATTTTCCCGTGGAGGGTTTCTCAGGGCGCCTTTTACGGCAGATGTTGGATGATCATGGGCTCAGCTGGTTTCCAAAGGATATGCCGGCAACTAAGCGTTTATTCTTTGATCCTCTCAGGGGATTTATGAAGGGTTTTATCGATATGTTCTTTCAATACAAAGATCGTTATTATCTGATCGATTGGAAATCAAACGATCTGGGAGACCAAAGGGAAGATTACGATCAGACGGCTCTCCGCTCGGTCATGAAGGATTCTTTTTATCTTTTCCAGTCTTTTCTTTATACGGTTGCCCTCCACCAGTATCTGAAGCTGCGTGTTGCCGGTTATCGTTATGACACTCATTTCGGGGGGGCATACTATCTTTTTCTCAGGGGTATAAGACCTGATTGGGGACCGGAGATTGGAGTTTACTGCGATAAGCCGCCTTCGGAACTCATCGACGCATTTTGCCTGCAATTCATCAAAAAATGCGATTTTGCCTTATGAGCACTTTTGAAAATAGGCTTGGAATGCCATACGAAGAAATTATCGGCAATGATTTCAATGAGCAAATATTTTCCGAACTTGACTTACAGTTTGCACGCCTGATGGTCAGGTTGGCTGCTCATGCAAACCGAAATGAAGCCCGCAGGATCTTTTTTGCCGCCGCGTCCGTCAGCAGATGGACGGGAGAGGGAAATGTATGCCTGTGCCTCCCCCGTCTTATAAAGGAATTCGAGGGGAAAGAACAAGCGGCGGATTTTTCCAGAACGACCGATTTTACGGACTGGCGGCAGACGCTTGAAAACAGTGGTGTTGTGGGAAAACCGGGAGATTTTAAGCCCATTATCTTGGACGAGGGGCTTCGACTTTATCTATACCGTTACTGGGAATACGAAAAGAAACTGATTGATTTTATCCAAAACCGTTTGAATCCGAAGAAAATTTGCCTCGGGCAGGAAGAACTCGCGCTGGATAAGCCGCTACTGCAAGATACGCTGAAACGACTCTTTCCCCGGCAGGAAGCCGAATATGTGGATTGGGGAAAGATAGCCGTTACGGCGGCGGTTTTAAATCCTTTTTGCGTTATTTCCGGAAGCCCCGGGACAGGAAAAACAACAACGATCGCAAAACTTCTGATAGCTCTTCTGGAGCAGGGGAAGGGCAGAACCTTGCGCATTTCCCTTGCGGCTCCCACAGGGAAAGCGGCTATCCGCCTTCAGGAGGCCGTCAAGAAAAATCGGGATTTGTGGGACTGCGCCGATGGGCTGAAAGCGGCTATTCCGGAGTCGGCCACAACGATCCACCGGCTCCTCGGCAGTATCCAAGGCTCACCCTATTTCCGATATAACAGCAGCAGGCTGCTTCCCGAAGATATTATCGTTATTGATGAAGCTTCCATGGTTGATCTCCCTTTGCTTTCAAAGCTTGTCCAGGCCATGGCTCCACATGCCCGCCTTATCTTAGCGGGAGATAAGGACCAATTGGCTTCGGTGGAGGCCGGAACGGCGCTGGGGGATATTTGTGGCAATGGCATCCTGAATCGTTTTTCGGGGGAGTTTATCGAAAAACTGAGGTCCTATTTGGGAGATGATGACCTTTCCCAAATTCCGCAGGGCGTCAACGCCGGGATGAGCGATTGCATTGTGGAGCTTCAGAAAAATTATCGGTTCGGCAGGAACAGCGGCATAGCGCAGGCAAGCCGCGCCGTAAAACAGGGGAACGGCAAACAGGCCCTGGCGATCATGAAGTCTAAAAGTTATACGGATATTCAATGGATAGAGCTTACAAATCGAGAAATCTTTTATCGGGAATTGAAAAACGACATAGTTCTTGGGTTCCATCGTTATCTAAAGGCCATTGCCCATGGTAAAGCTTTGGTTGAAATTTTTGACGCGTTCGAGGAGTTTCGGATCCTGTGCGCCTTAAGGGAAGGCCCTTTTGGGGTTGACGCAGTAAATAGCTATGTTGAACGGATACTTTTAAGAGAATCGCTTATCAGGCCCGATGCGAGGTGGTATATCGGTCGCCCTATTATGGTGACGAGAAATGACTATCAATTACATCTGTTCAATGGGGACGTGGGTGTCATCATGCCCGATATGGAGGAAAATGGGCAGCCGCGCGCATTCTTCCGAGGTGCGGATGGCTATATCAGAAGAATATCACCTCAGCGCTTGCCCCAACATGAAACGGTATATGCTATGACGGTTCATAAAAGCCAGGGGTCAGAATTTGACAGGGTTTTGCTTATTTTATCCGATTGGGATTCGCCCCTCATAACCCGTGAGTTGATCTATACGGGGATGACCAGAGCAAAAACATCTGTCAAGATTGCAGGAAACGAAAAGCTATTCCTTGCTGCCGCCTCCAGGAAAATATCAAGGGTATCAGGATTGCGTGAAGCTCTCTGGTCAGGGGGATGGGAATCAGAAGATGCTTGCCCAAAAGCCCATAATTATGCTAAATAACCAATTTTTAAAAATTCACGAAATGGTATCAAGAATGGATGCACAGAGGCCATCAGGCGCAGATGCAAAAAAAGATGGGCTTCCCCCGGCAAGGAAGGGTAAAAAATCTAAGGTTCATTACAATCCAGTCATATTCCACGCTTGGTGTAAGTCCTGCGGGATATGTATAGAATTTTGTCCTAAAAAGGTTATCGGTAAGGATGATATGGGAGCGCCGCTGGTTGAAAGGCCGGATGATTGTATCGGTTGCCGCTTTTGCGAATTGCATTGCCCCGATTTCGCGATTACCATAAAAGAACGTAAAGGGGAAGGTGATGCGTTATGAGCGCTTTCGGTTCCGATAAGAAAAGAGTTCTCCTCCAGGGAAATGAAGCAATTGTTGAAGGCGCTATCGCAGCGGGCTGCCGCTTTTTTGCGGGATATCCCATAACCCCGGCATCGGAGATCAGCGAGCGGATGTCTAGGCGATTACCGCAATTAGATGGAACATTTATTCAGATGGAAGATGAAATCGCCGGCATGGGGGCGGTTATCGGCGCTTCATTGGCCGGGGTAAAGAGTATGACAGCCACCAGCGGTCCCGGATTTTCTCTCATGCAGGAGAATCTGGGTTTTGCATGCATGGCGGAAGTTCCCTGCGTAGTGGTTAATGTCATGCGCGGCGGTCCCAGCACAGGCCTGCCGACGAATCCCTCGCAGGGAGACGTAATGCAAGCGCGCTGGGGCACACACGGGGATCATCCTGTTATTGTTTTGGCTGTTTCGACGGTCTTGGATTGTTTCCAAATAACCGTTGAGGCTTTCAACATGTCAGAAAAATACAGGGTTCCGGTAGTTATCCTTTCCGATGAGATTGTCGCGCATACACGGGAGGTGGTAACTCTACCGTCGGTAGGTGAATTTGAAGCGTATAATCGCGTTTCGCCTAAAATGCCGCCTGAATGGTATATACCTTATGCGGATAATTCCATGGGTGTTCCCCCGATGGCGGCTTTTGGAGAGGGCTATCACCATCATGTTACAGGGCTTATGCACGATGTGCGAGGGTTTCCCACCCAGAGGCCGGATGAAATCGAAGCTCTGGTTGGACGTCTATTTAGAAAGATAACGCAGGGGTTTCATGAAATTCAAAAGGTGGAAACATTCATGATGGATGACGCTGAGGTGGCTGTTATTGCCTATGGAAGCGTGTCGCGTTCGGCGCGGCGTGCGGTTCTTGATGCGCGTCGGCAAGGACTGAAAGCTGGTCTTTTAAAATTGATCACCTTGTTCCCTTTTCCCAGACATTCCGTTGAAGAGGCGCTGCAAAAGTGTCGGGTGGCGCTGGTTCCCGAAATGAACATGGGGCAGATTAGCCGGGAGGTCAAACGGGTCAACCAGACAGTTTCCATTGTAAAGAAGTACAACCGCGTTGATGGTCAGTTGATTACGCCACAGGAAATTTATCAGCAGCTGATAAAAATTTAGGAGTTGTCTGTTGTTGAAACAGTCAGGAGAGATGAATGCCTCAAGAAGTTGCAGAGATAGTGCGTAAATACTTGCGACATGACAAAAAATTTCCTCATATCTGGTGTGCGGGGTGCGGCAATGGGATCGTTTTAGGTTCCCTTATTCGGGCCATAGACCTCTCAGGAGTGGAGAAGGATAATATCGTGCTCGTGTCGGGTATAGGCTGTTCCGGCCGCATAACCGTATATGTGGATTTGAATACCCTGCATGTTACGCACGGCCGGGCACTATCTTTTGCGACGGGAATCAAACTGGCAAAAGATTCGTTGAAGGTAATCGTCGTCATGGGAGACGGAGATGCCACCGCCATCGGGGGCAATCATTTCATTCATGCCGCCAGACGGAATATGGATTTGACGGCAATTATTATCAATAACCAGATTTACGGTATGACCGGCGGCCAATATTCACCGACTACACCTTATGACAGCAAAACAACGACCAGCCCCTACGGGCATATTGAGAACACCTTTTCCATATCTGAATTGGCCATCGCTGCAGGCGCCTCCTTCGTGGCGCGTGGAACCGTTTATCATACCCAGCTACTGGATGATGCAATCAGGCTTGCCATCCTTAAAAAAGGGTTCAGCGTTGTGGAGATTCTGTCAAATTGTCATACCCACTATGGGAAACTAAACGGGATGGAAACCCCTGTCGCGGCTATGCGTTGGTTCAGGGATCATGTCGCGGTGGTAGGCAAGGAAGGGGCTCTGCCGCCGGGAAGATCAGCAGAGACAGATGAAAAAATCAGGATAGGTGTTCTGAAAAATGTAGAGAAACCAGTATACTCGGAAGAATATCAGAAGGTTCGTGACCATGCGAAGAACAGTCTTAGCAGTTAAGTAGCCTTAGATTTGCCTGTAAAAATTATCTGGTTCGTTCATCTGAAGTTTTTCAGTTGTAAGTTGTAGGTTGGTGATGGAGAAAAAAGACGACCGTTATGAGATTTGCTTCTGTGGTTCCGGAGGGCAGGGGATCATTACAGCCGCTGTGATTCTGGCGGAGGCCGCAGGTGTATATGATATGAAATTTGTATGTCAGACTCAGAGTTACGGGCCTGAATCCAGGGGCGGCGCCTGTAAGTCGGAAGTTGTTATCAGCGCTGGAGAAATTGATTATCCGAAGATTTTGCAGCCGGATATTCTTCTGGCCATGAATCAGTCGTGTTGTGATCTTTATTTCTTGAATCTTAAACCCAAAGGATTGTTGGTCGTCGATGCTACCATGGTAACCCAGATACCGACACCCAGGGCGGTTGCGGTTCCGTTTACTAAAATTGCAAGAAATGAGATAGGCAAGGAAGTGGCTGCCAATATTGTCGCACTGGGCGCTGTTGTGCAGTTGTGTCAGATCGTCTCCGTCGGCAATTTGGAGAAGGCCCTGCTTGCCAGAGCGCCGAAGGGAACAGCAGATGTCAATTTGCAGGCGCTGCATGCAGGCATGGAAGCCGCCAAGCAATATGATTTGAATACCCTGCCCCATGTTGTCATGGAAGAAGAGGAATAGCCAATCGTCGTCCCGCAGTAGATCACCATAGACAGGTTTAGATTTTAGTCCTGCCACCTGGCAGTAAGACCGAGATCGGCAATCATCTCCAGATTCATCGGTGGATTCCTGCCGGATGTTGTAAGGTAATTGCCTGACATCAGTGAGTTGCAACCGGAGACAATGGCCAGAGGCAACAATTGGCGCAGATTCTTTTCTTTGCCGCCACAGAGATTGATGTCCTTCGCCGGCAAAATGAATCTGAAAACGGCGATAGTCAAGAGTATTTCAAGCGGCGGTAGGGGCGGTGTTCGGGCCAGCGGCGTTCCTGCAATTGGGTTGAGGATATTAATGGGTATGGAATCAACATCCAGATCCTTTAACGTCATTGCCAGTTCGATGCGATGCGCCATGGTTTCACCCAAACCGATTAGTCCGCCACAGCAGACGGAAAGCCCCGCATCCTTTGCGGTCAGAATGGTTTTTATGTCTTCTTCGTATGGATGAGTAGTACAGATGTTTTTGAAAAAGCTTGGAGACGTTTCCAGATTGTGATGATACCTGAACAGACCCGCTTCTTTGAGTTGTTTGGCTTGTTTTTTGTCAATCAAACCAAGAGACGCGCATGGCTTAATCCCTAAATCATGGATGCCGGTGATGGCCTCACAAATTTTTTTCCAGTCGTTTTTACCTGAAATACGCTTTCCACTGGTTACCACACCAAACATGTGGGCGCCATGGCCTTTGGCAATGCTTGCCCGCTCAATGATTTTTTCCGCGGAGAGAAGAGGATAAGTGGGACTGGCGGTCTTATAGTGGGAGGATTGAGCGCAGAATTTACAGTCTTCCGAGCACCTTCCGGATTTGGCATTGACGATTTCACACAGGGTGATCAGTTTTCCTTTGAAGTGTTCCCTGATTTCCGCGGCTGCCGCCATGACACGAAAAGGGTGTTTAGCGCCCCATTCAGAAAGCTTTAATGCGTCACTGCCACAAATATCATTTTGCCTAATTGCTCTTCTTTTAAGGTCTTCAATCATGAAGACTGCGCCGTTAAAAATACAGCCCTAGCTCAACTTTTAAGCTAGGGCTGTAAGGTATGGTTATAAAACTAAAAAATCAGCAACAAAAATCATCCTAGTACCTGCACAGTTCTCAGGATGATAATGTCCTGAGATTTGCGGCTGATGTCCACAAAATTGGCGCTGTAACCAGCCACACGAATAATCACCTCCTGATACTTCTCCGGATCCTTCTGCGCCGCC
>DHHR01000016.1 GCA_002403385.1 Syntrophaceae bacterium UBA4767
AGATGACGAAAAGTACCCTCAACACGACCAGCAGTAACGAGCCACCATATCTTGTGGCAGAATATTCTTGACACACAAGTGAACGTTGCTTATACTGACGACAATTAAAAGCAAGTTCTTATCAATCAATTGACGACAATTAAAAGCAAGTTCTTATCAATTGCTTATACTGACGACAATTAAAAGCAAGTTCTTATCAATCAATTCAATTCAATTCATTACGGAAGGTTCCCGAAGCCAATTGACCTTGCATGATCAAACTGGACCTGCCATGGTACGCCCGGATGGGTCTTCTCAAAAGGCTCCGCTCCGATTTGCTTTATGGATTTCCAATCCACATCAACAGGATGAGTTCCCGTGATGAAACCTACATCGTTGAAAATAGTCGGATTATTCCCCGGTAAACAGTCACAATCCGTTGTAATGTTAAGCAAAGCATTAATGAGAACAGTCTTGCCCTTGATTAAATTCCAAACCGCAGCTGCAGTTTCAACCAATTTCTCCTGGAAGGCGACAAGATCGGTGCCCCACAGAATCTGGAGGGCAACCTCCGGACAGGTTGCGATGCACTGGGCGCAACCTATGCACTTTTTGCCGTCAAAAGAAGGATAACCGTTCTTCCCGAATTGAATGGCATCTGCCGGGCATGTTTCTATGCACACGCCGCATTTCGTGCACTTTTTCTGTTTCAACACAGGGTGCACGTCGGCGTGCATGCGTTGCTTTTGCGCACGTGAAGCAAATCCCATGGAGATATTTTTAATCGCGCCTCCGATTCCAGAGGCCATGTGACCCTTAAAGTGAGAAAAGATGATATACTTGCAAGGCTTGGCGACAATCCCGGCGACCTGAACCGTTTTGAAATGCTTATAGCCCGCCGTTATGTTCACCACATCACACCCATCCATCCCGTCGGCAATAACCACAGGACAACCCACATATGCCTCCGTGTAGCCGTGTTCAGCCGCTGTTTTTAAGGAATCATGAGCTGTGCGGCGCCCACCCGAGTAAAGAACCGTTGTATCAAAGACAAACGGTTTCATCCCCATTTCCAATAGCCAAAGCGCCATTTCTCTGGCGAATATGGGGGGGAGATAACTGCGATTACCTTTCTCGCCCCAGTGAAGCTTGATACCCACGGAATCACCCTTCACAAAAGGGTGATTCAGATCACCTAGTAGATTACGAAAAACATCAACGGATGCTTCCCCGATTTCAGCGGACTCATAAAATTGTGTCTCAGACATAACTATTCCCCTTGTTCAGTCTAAAGAATTTATTAACTCCACGAACTATCCAAAAGCATTGATATTTATTTGACAAACTCATATTGATGTTTTAGAGTGAAAATATAATAACTCATGAGAGCGTATAATCATGTTTGGAATTGGTGTAAATGAATTACTGATCATCTTGGTTATTGTTTTGATTATCTTCGGCGCCGGCAAGCTTCCGGAAATAGGCAGCGCCCTCGGCAAGGGCATCAAGAATTTCAAAAAAGCCACGCGCGAACCGGACGAAATAGACGTTACCCCCAAGTCAAAAAAGATCGAAGAAAACAAGAAGTAATCCTGCCGGCATGGTACAAACAGATTATCTTTAGTTCGACAAGCTCACTAACCATCGGCAGGCTCGAAGTAATCTTCCTTCAAAAAGGAACATCTTCGTCGCGCGGTCCTGAATAAGCCGGCAGAGGGGAACTCTTCCTTGATTCCTGGTCTTTTGGCGATCCTTTTGAATCTAACATTTGCATTCCGGTGGCTATAATTTCCGTGGTCGTTCGTTTGGCGCCTTCTTTATCTTCCCATGAACGGGTTTGTATCCGGCCCTCTATGTAAACCATGCTTCCCTTGGATAGATAATTACCGCAAATCTCCGCCAGTTTCGCAAATGTAACTATCCGATGCCACTCTGTTTTCTGCGCCTTCTCCCCGCTTTTGTCTTTCCACTGTTCATTGGTTGCCAGATTAAAACTGGTCACCATTGTTCCATCTGGTGTATAACGCACCTCCGGATCGCCTCCCAAACGGCCAATAAGAATCGCTTTATTAACCATTGCATCCCCCTTTTTTAGCATCTATTGTACACAAGTTAAGCTGTCTTGGCAATGATTTATGTGATTTGGATTTATTTGTTGACAAGGGATGTTTTTCTTGGCATATTCTACCACTATTGTGCCTGAAAACCAAGGAGTGGGGTGTTATTTTTTTGGATTGGTTGTTGCCTCATCTTCAACTCAACTGGGGATTTGTTGTCGGGTTTCTCAGCATCATCCTCATTGATTTAATTCTGGCCGGTGATAATGCCGTTGTTATCGCCATGGCCGTTCGTTCTTTGCCGCGGGCTCAGAGAATTAAAGGAATTGCCTTTGGCGCTGGCGCTGCTGTTATTCTCCGAGTGGTCCTTACCTTTTTTGCCGCTCAGTTATTGCAGATTCAATATGTCAAATTTATTGGCGGCCTTCTCATAATTTGGATTGCCGTCAAGCTTCTGTCTGAAGGGACATCAGATGAGGAAATTAAACAGGAAGCCAAGACCATCTGGCAGGCCATCTGGCTTATCGTTATTGCAGACCTTACCATGTCCACGGACAACGTCCTGGCGGTAGCGGGCGCTTCCAAGGGAAACCCGCTTCTTCTGCTTTTCGGCCTGGGCTTGAGCATTCCTTTAGTCGTCTTTACCAGCACCCTTCTTTCCACGCTGATGGATAAATACCCTATTGTGATTTATATCGGCGCGGCCGTGCTGGGCCGGGTGGGGGGTGAGATGATGATGACGGATCCCTTTGTCGTTGGTATATTGCATCCGTCTAAGGCATTTCAGTATGGAGTGGAAATATTTTTTATTGCAGCCGTCATTGTCGTGGGCAGGATTCTGATTAACATGAAGATTGCCAAGCAAATGAAAGAAAAGGAACATAATTTACCCCAGGGTGAATCCATTCAATCCCACAAGGAGAAGGAGGAGGGTTCTTCTTAAATGGCCGTATTGACAATATCCCGTGAATTTCGCAGTGGCGAACAGAACATAGCTTCCGCCATCGCAGAAAGGATGAATTATCAATATATTGATAAGGAAGAAATAACTCGAGGGCTGAGGGCGATCGGGGAGCAGCGATGGGCGGAATTGGTCAGCGAGATGGATGAGACAACCCCTTCCTTTTTTGATTACTACAGATGGGAATACCGCGGTTTTGTTTTTTTAGAAGAAGCATATATTTATGAATGCGCTCTTAAGGACAAGGCTATAATTGTCGGGCGGGCGGGAAACTGTGTATTGAAGGATCTGCCTCAGGTTCTGCGAGTGCGTCTTTCCGCTCCTCTGGAAAGTCGAATCAAAAGGGCGATGGAGGTGGATGGCATAGACCGCAACGAGGCTCGCTGGCTGATTGAGAAGGTTGACCGGGGGCGGGTTGGTCATATACATGCGAATTATCATGTTGATTGGTATGACTTGAGGCTTTATGATATCGTTTTCAACACAGCAGTGGTATCCTGCGAGCAGATTACAGAAATTGTCTGTGCTTTACTCGCCGATAAAGAGAAAAATGCAACACCGGAAGCGAAGGATTTGCTCATGGGGAGGGCGCTGGCGGCCAGGTTGAAGGCAAAGATTCATGCTAATCCGAGAGTCATCGCGCCGACGCTTGATGTTTTTTATGATGGCGAGAACATAGTGCTGCGAGGGACAATTCACCGGATTCACGACTTTGAAAGGGTTGAAAAATTCATTCATGAGATGCCGCCGGATAAACCCGTAAAAAACGAGATTAATTTTCGAAAATGATGGGCATGATGGCAGGGTTAGAGAGCATGTCGAGCTAAGGAGGCAACAATGGATAATTTTACTTTCGGATTCACCATTACCCTCGTTGGGATGGGGGGAACGTTGCTTACCATGTGGGTTTTGACGCTGTTTGTTGATGTTCTGAAGAAGTTCTTTCCTTACCGGGAAAACCAAGAAACAGGGGGAGAGAAATCATGATTTCAGTAATTGGTTCCGGTTTGGGAAGCCTTGTTGCGGGCTTTGGGTTGCTGACAATTAAGAATGTCATTATGATCGCTGTCGGCTGTGCGCTTTTGTATCTGGGCATCAAAAAGGATTATGAACCCCTCTTGCTGGTGCCTATCGGATTCGGGGCTTTGCTTGTTAACATCCCTTTGGGGGACATGATGGCTCCCGGCGGTTTGCTTCGTTATTTCTATGATTCCGGCGTGCTTACAGAAATATTTCCATGTCTGATTTTTGTCGGCATCGGGGCAATGACGGATTTCGGGCCCTTGTTGGAAAATCCCAAGATTCTCCTTCTGGGGGCGGCCGGCCAATTCGGCATATTCCTGACACTCGCGCTGGCCCTCCTTTTGGGGTTTTCAAAGCTGGATGCTGTGGCAGTCGGCGTCATCGGCGCATGTGACGGCCCGACAGCCATCTATGTAACTTCGAAATATGCGCCCCATCTGCTCGGCGCAGTTTCGGTGGCGGCCTATTCTTATATGTCTCTGGTGCCCTTGATTCAACCCCCCATCATGCGGGCGCTCACCACGGAAAAGGAACGGAAAATCAGGATGCAGTACCCCCATAAGTCGGTTTCCCAAACGCTGAAAATAATTTTCCCCATAGGGGTCACCTTGATTACCTGCATAATCGCACCCAAAGGCACGCCCTTGATGGGCATGATCATGCTGGGGAATCTCATGCGTGAATCAGGCGTTGTCAGCCGACTTACCAAAGCTTCCGAAAATGAAATTGCGAACATCGTTACTCTTTTACTTGGGCTTTCCATTGGAGCGACGATGGAAGGGGCCGCATTTCTCAAGCCCCAGACACTTATTGTGTTGGGGCTTGGTCTGATAGCTATTTGTCTGGATACTGTGGCGGGCGTTCTGTTTGGAAAACTTATGTGCTTCTTGACGAAGGGCAAGATCAATCCTCTCATCGGGGCGGCTGGTATATCCGCTTATCCCATGGCTGCCCGGGTCGCCCAAATGGAGGGCCGCAAATATGATAAACATAATTTTCTGCTTATGCATGCCATGGGCGCCAATACCGGCGGTCAGATCGGCTCCGTCATAGCGGCGGCGGTTATGTTGTCTGTCTTGAAGGGCATGGGTATTATCTAGATAAAAATTGGGAATTTTCTGAAAGCAGTTGCGCGGCCTCACAGATTTTAGAAAAAATTTTGTGAGGCTTTTTTATTTTTCTGTATAATAAAGTTGGTTTTTTCTCATTTTAAGTGGGTAACCCAGATTCGACACCCTTCGACAAGCTCAGGGTGACAGAAGTGTCATGGTGAGCTGTTTGCCGTGAGCTCGTCGAACGGTCGAACCATTACCCACATATTATGAGAAAGAGCCATAAAATTTATCTTAAAAGTAAATGCGCTCGGAAGTAAAATAAAGTGTCTTTTGACGGAATATCGAGCCCCTCCCGAAGCCAGATTAAATTGTGGGAAAAACTCCGGATGAGTAAATTCCGCCGGCAGGAAGGTCTTTTCCTGGCGGAGGGTTTTAAAGTAGTTCAGGAGCTTCTCCAAAGCAGTTGGAAAATCCATGCTATCTTGGTTATGGAAGAAAAACAGCAGTGGCGTGAGCTTCTAACTAAAATTCCTCAAGAGGTGGCGATCTATCGCTTGACGGCATCGCAATGGAAAAGGTTGAGCCAGGACAAAACACCAGAAGGGATCATGGCGGTGGTTTCGTCTCCGCGCCCTCAAAATATAGATGAAATCATCGACAACTCTACGGGCAATCTTCTGCTTCTTCATCGAATCGGCAATCCCAATAATTTAGGCTCCTTGATGCGCACGGCCCGTTGGTTTGGTTTCAGCGCGCTTATTTTAAGCGCTGGCTCCGTTGATATTGCCAATCCGAAGGTAGTGCGGGTATCTATGGGAAGCTTGTTTCATCTGGACGTTATGGAAAATGTGTCTTTTGAGGAACTCCTGCCGCTCATAAGAGGGCGCTTTTACCTGATTGGCTCTCATGTGAGGGCGGGGCGCCGACCGCATTTCTGCAACCGGCGAACGGCCATCTTGTTGGGCAGCGAGAGTCATGGATTGCCGGAGACGCTGCTTTCTATGGTTGACGAACAGTGGTTCATCCCGGGCATGGCTGGGGCGGATTCCTTAAGCTTGGCAAGTGCGGCGGCTATTATGATGTACGCCTGCACACGGTCATTTTCGGAAAGGTAGAAAGAAGTAACATGGAAGAGTTCATTCAGATTACCACGACGACGGAGAAGAAGGAAGATGCCCAGAAAATCGCGCAGGCGCTTCTTGAGGGGAAACTTGCCGCCTGCGTTCAAATCGTAGGGCCAATCGAAAGCGCCTATTGGTGGAGGGAGCGGATTGAAAAGGCTGTCGAGTGGCAATGCATTGCAAAAAGTACAAAAAAGCTATATCCGGCAGTCGAGCGGGTCATCAAGGAAAACCATCCCTATGATGTGCCGGAAATCATGGCTATCCCCGTTGTGGCGGGCAGCAAAGATTATTTAAATTGGCTTCATGGAGAACTCGCAAAAGCGTAAATTTCTCATGAAGGAGAGAGCTTAGTAGTTTTCGGCCAGCGCCTCATAGAAGGACTGAGGATGCTTGCAGGCAGGGCACTCCTCGGGGGCTGACGTCCCTTCCAGCACATAACCACAGTTGATGCAGTGCCATTTTACCGCTGATTTCTTTTTGAAAACCTCGCCCTTTTTGATGTTGGAGATCAGCTTGCGGTAGCGGGCTTCGTGAAATTTTTCGACTTTGGCAATCTGTTCAAAACCTTCCTTTCTGGCTGCGCTGGCAAAATATGTGTAACGGTTTCTTGCCTGCGATTCTCCGGCAAAAGCAGCGAGCATATTTTGCTCTGTCTTGGTTTTTTTAATGGATTTTATTCCCTTTTTCATATTTACAGAAAAGATGTTATACTATCACTTCTTGACATCCCAACGTCAAATCCCATACAATAAAACTATTATGCAAGAATGGCTGTCCGTGCCCGTTGGAAAAAAGTGGGGATGTAGCTCAACAGGGAGAGTGCGGCGTTCGCAATGCCGAGGTTAGGGGTTCGATCCCCCTCATCTCCACCATTTACTTATCAAACAAAATCCATATAGGTGCAGAAACCCGCATATACAGCGGGTTTCTTGTTGTCTGAAAGGTTTAAAAAGTTCTAGATTATACAAAGCCGGAAATGGCCAAAAGATATGTGAAAAGATCAAATGAAAGATTGCTTCAAATGCTAATAGAAAAGCAGGCTGAAATAGTGGGTTTTAGGGGTCAAAAATGGTGGAGGCGGCGGGAGTCGAACCTTTTGCTCAACGATGACGGACAGTGATAAATAATGATGAACAAAGAAGTATGGTGATAATATAAATAGCCTTTTCATCCCTACCCTTCTTGTTCAGGATGTCACTCAGTATCACCGTTTGTCACCATGTATCATCAGTTTTTGGGCACAATTTTCAACCTTACCCTAAATGCCGCTTGACATGCCGAACATCACTAAGCGGTTTGCTCCACGAGGCGGTCAGTGGGTTGCCAACAGCAAATGGGAGATATGGCCGTTCGCCAATCCCGTTCGCCAATTCTACCTGACACTGATTCTGGCATCTCACACCGGATTTGAAGTGGGCAAACTGGGCAATTGAGGGATAAGGCGGAATAATGAAAGGAAGTTAAATTTCGAGTAGTTATTCCGTCTTTCTAATCTAGAGCGGGCAAAGGAAATGCAAGGAAAACAGGGGGGATTTTTTATAAAGTGTTGACCAAGAAATGAAGGAGATCGGTAATTGGTAAAGCGAGGCGTTGATCCTGAGAACCTTTTTAATGCCTCCTTGAACAGGAATGGATTTTCAGCGACCCTTCTTGTGGCCTCTCACATTCAAGGCTTTCCACTCCAGAAGCGGATGGCGCCGGATACGGTTCTGCAGGGCCTCATCGCCGGTCAGTAACGCGGGGGCTACCTCGCCCCTGTCCAGAATCCGATAGAGAAAAGCCTGCGCCGGCGTGGTGAAGGGCAACAGGATAGCAAGAAGATTGCGGCAGTCCTCGACCAAGCCCCTGCCGAAGCGGTCCTTTCGGATATCATCTCTCCCGGCGGTCCGTAGCATAGGGATAAGCTTTTGTTCCAGATCGGCGGTATCGACATCCACATCTGCCAGTGCAATGGTTCCCAGTCCTTGCGGTTCATGGCGCCGTAAACCACAAAGGCTAGGCGCAGCCGTTCCCGATCAAGGCCACCCAGATGGAAAAGATTGCTGAAATCGAACATATCCCGCGCCTGCCGCCGCGAGAGCAATGCCGAGAGCTTGCCCGCCGCGAGTTCGTGGACATCCATCACCGGGATGCCTGTAACCTGCCAGATTCCGACCGGCTGTGAATCAGTCCGCTGCACCCACGTAATTGAGATCAATATCAACCGAAAGGCGGGGAACGGCGAAGATGAAGAGGTTCAGGGCCGTGCCGCCCTTGAGGACCAACTTGTCCTTGAGGAAGGGGTGGCTGCGGATGGCATCGAGCAGTTGGAGCAGCAGCGCGACCTTTTCCAGCATGTCCGGGCGAAAACCGGTGGCCTCCGACTGGACGGCGAGCGTTTCAGGGGAGATCTTCATGAGGGTTCCTCCCACGATCTCTCGTAGATCTCTTGGGGAACGACGAGGTTCCAGGCGGCCACGAAGCGGCCCGCTTTCCGCCGGCTGCGTTCCAGGTAGTGAGGGTGTTGTGGCCGGAGGTCACGGAGGGCACTCAGGTGCGCCTCGTCGACCATCAGGCCTTCCCGGTGCTGCTCCAGAAAGAAGCCGACCTTGGCTGCGGTCGTGGCGTTGCCTAGGTGCCGCACATAGGAAGTCACCTTGTCGAGATCGAGAAATTCTACGGACTCAAGGGAACGCCCTATATCCTCCCAACTCCCAGTCACGTCGGGCCGGTGGAGGACATCCACGAAGGTCCTCTCCAGACTCGTCACCCGGACCTCCAGACCCGCGCGATCGGCCTTGACCACATCGAAGGAGGCAGCGACATTGGGAGGCAGAGCTCCGGGGAAGCGGACCCCCTTGAACTGGTGGGACCGGAAAGCAACGGGCCGAGCAGGAGCGGTGGAAAGATAGGTGAAGTGCTCGTAAACCGAATAGGCTTTGCCATGGAACTCCAAGGCCGTGTGGTAGGCCAGTACTGCATCTTTCGTCATCCGAGAGGTCAGCAGGAATGGATCAACCGGATAGGACGCGGCAGACGCCCCTGGCGGAACAACGGCATAAAGACCGCGACGCACTCTGACCAACCGCCCAGCCTTAACATGATAGAGGAGAAGGGACTCCTGCGTTCGGGGATTGCGTGGGCCTTCGGAGGCAAGAAAGGTAGCAAGTTCATCACTCGTAAAGACCGAATGTCTGTTGAAAAAACGTTCGAGTTTCATCGGATCACCATTGACGTTTATAAGCGTAACACGTAATTTACTTACGTGTTTTAATGCTATATGTCAAGTATAGAAGGACCGGACAACCCTAGAATGCAGGAAAAGTTGCCTTAAGTGTAAAAATCAAGCTCTTTCCGGACAGTCAGTCTTCCTTCGGTGGTGATGTTCATGCCGCCGGTTTGATGCTCATCTGCTCCTTGATTCTCTTGCCCACCTCGATGGTTTCGATGGGCCTTCGTCCCATGTTCCGATAACCCCGGTGTGGCCGTTCATGATTGTAAGGGTGCAGCCAGCGGTTGAGATCCTGCTGCAGTTCATCGACGAAAGAATAGAATTTGTCCCGGAAGGCTTCGCGGAAGAACTCATCAAGAACCGTCCTGTTGAATCTCTCGACGAAACCGTTTGTCCTCGGCTTGGCCACCTTCGTCCGCCGATGCTCGATGTCATTGAGCTCCAGGAATATCTCGTAGGGATGGATCATCGGACGCCCACAGAACTCCCGGCCGTTGTCCGTGAGCATGTGTTCCACCACCAACCCTTCCGACTCGTAAAACGGCATGACCCTCTCATACAGGAGATCAACGGCGGTCTCCGGCAGCTTCGAGATGTACAGTTTCCCAAAGGCAAAGGAACTGAACGTATCGACGACAGCTTGCAAATAAATTCGGCCGAGGCCTTTCAGCGTGCCGACCATGAAGGTGTCCTGGCACAGTAAGTAACCGGGATACAGACTCTCGACGTATCGGATATCCGTAAGGGACCCCAAGCAGGATGAGCAAGAGAAAGTGCAATAACCTTTGTCCGGATCTCCTCCGAAGTCTCGGTAGGAAAGGTCTTCGGGATGGGTGGCCTGTCCAAGAGACCTTCCCATCCCCGCTCCTGAAAGGCTCGCTTGTACTCGTAAAACTGGCTCCGGGAAGCACCGTGGTGGCGGCATGCCTCCGATACGTTCCGAAGTCTTTCAGCAAGTTGTAGCAATGTTAGTCTCTTTTGTGCTATCTTCTTTGCGGCGGTCATATCTTCCTCCCATGAAAAAGCTTCAGT
>DHHR01000077.1 GCA_002403385.1 Syntrophaceae bacterium UBA4767
GCTTCGTGGTGTCCCGCGGGGCATGGGGGTTTTTTACGAGTGCATCATATTTGAGAAACTGAAAAAGTGATAATTGAATGCTGAAAATTATATCGAGACCTTTGAATTTGTGATTAAATCGCCTTGCCGTCATTCCGTGCTTGACTTGAGCCTGCCCCGTACTCGATACGGGGGAATCCAGTGTTTTCAAGCCGTTATAGATTCCGCCCCGATTTTCATCGGGGTGACGCGTCGGAATGACGTGAGGGGCCGTTTTTCAAAGGTTTCATATCTTCAGCGTGATTTATAAAATATTTCCCGTTTTCCAATCAAACGACTATGCATCGTTTCTCCTATTTTCTTTATTATCTCAATAATTTTTTTGATTTTCTCATGGTCTTTTTTGCCCGGCGAAATTTCCACGCCGCTGTTGATATCAACCGCATCGGGGGTTGTCATTTCAACAGCCTGTCTGATATTGCCTGCGTTGAGGCCTCCAGATAGAATCAAGGGGTGAGACTTTTTAACCTCTTGCGCCAGCTTCCAATCGACGGTTTTTCCCGTCCCGCCGTAAAGCCCGGCATCTCTCGAATCGATCAGTATGGCCCTTACCGCATAGCCCCTCAGGACGATAATGTCTGATTCCTTTTGTAACGAGACTGCTTTTATCAGACGATCCGACGGGAACCGACGGCAGAAGTCGGCTGTTTCGTCCCCGTGGAGCTGGATGAGATCCAAGCCGCAAAAGGCAACCGTTTCATTTATTTTTTCGGCATCTTCATTGACAAATACCCCGACCGTGGCCATCCGGCGGGGAAGGTTTTGGACAATGATTTTTACAAGCTCAGGCGACACATATCGGGGACTTTTGCGATAGAAGATGAATCCCACGGCTCGGGCTCCTGATTGCGCCGCGCAAAGGGCGTCATCGAGATTGGTTATACCGCAAATCTTGACAGGTATCATGGGGCAGCCTCGCTGCCCAGAAGTTCACGAAGTTTTTCTCCCATGTCCCTCGCCCGCATGAGCGTTTCACCGATCAGAAATGCATGCACCCCCGCCTTCATCAGTTTTTCAATGTCATCCCTTGTCTGGATGCCGCTCTCGCTGATTACTGTGACGTCCTCAGGCATAAAGGGGAGCAGCTCAAGGGACGTTTTCAGATCCGTAGCGAAGGTTTTTAAATTTCTGTTATTGATGCCGATAATCTTGGCGCCGGCGCCGACAGCCCTGTCCAGTTCATCTCGGCAATGGACCTCCACCAGAGGAAACAACTGCAGCGATCCGGCAAGGTCGATGTATTCCTTAAGTTGCGTTTCCGCTAGGATGGATACAATCAACAAAAGCGCATCCCCGCCGAAAACGCGTGTCTCGTAAATTTGATGGGGATCAATAATGAACTCTTTCCTTAAAAGGGGCAATTCAAGCTGGTTCTTGATGGATATGAGATACGACAGACTGCCTGCAAAGAACTTTTCGTCCGTTAAGACGGATACCGCCGCTGCGCCATTTTGCTGGTAAATGGAAGCGATGGTAATCGGATCGAAATCGGCTCGGAGCCTTCCCACAGAAGGCGAGCGGCGCTTGATCTCCGCAATAATGGCGCACTCTTTCCTGAGTGCCTGTCCGAAGTCCCGTGTGGGAGGCATGTCCACGGCGATTTCTTTTAATTCCGCAAGGGGCCGCATCCTCTTTAAATATTCAACTTCTTTTCTTTTTTCTTCGACGATACGCTCTAAAATCATGGCTTCCTCTTACGAATTGCTCAGTTCAATCAATGCTTGGAGCTTTTCGAGGGCGCCGCCGCTGTCGATACACTGCTCAGCGATGGCAATTCCCTCGCGCAAGGTGGCGGCTTTTTGGCCGGCCACAATAATCAGCGCCGCATTGAGCAGAATGATTTTTCGGCGGGCTCCGTTCTTGCCCATCAGGACATCTTTCACCATTTTGGCGTTGATGGAGACATCCCCTCCCACAAGATCGCTACCATTGTATGTTTGTCCGAACAGCTCAACGGGATGAATGTTATAAGTCGTAATCAAGCCGTCTTTGAGTTCGGAGACACGGGTTTCACCGGTGATCGTTGCCTCATCAAGCCCATCGGAGCCATGAACCACAAAGGCCCTTTTTGTTCCCAAGTTTTTCAGGACATTGGCGAACATTTCCGTCAGCTTCGGATCATAAACACCGATAAGCTGGCAGGTTGCGCCGGCCGGATTGGTGAGGGGCCCTAACATATTGAAAATGGTGCGGATGCCGATTTCCCGCCGGGGGCCGATGGCGTGCTCCATGGCTCCATGAAGCTTCGGCGCAAAGAGGAAACCGATCCCGATCTGCTGAACGCACTCTTCCACGATTTCAGGCTCTGCGTTAATGTTGACGCCCAGCGCCTCCAAAACATCGGCGCTTCCGCATCCGCTGGAAACGGCGCGGTTTCCGTGCTTGGCAACAGTAAGGCCCGCTGCGGCTGCCACAAAGGCCGTCGTTGTCGAGACATTGAAGGTGTTTCTGCCGTCCCCGCCGGTGCCGCAGGTATCCACGATTACTGATGAACGGGCGTCGATCCGCGTGGCTTTTTGCCTCATGATGCGCGCCGCGCCGGTTACTTCTTCAACCGTTTCCCCTTTCATTCTCAGCGCGGTGATGAAGGCCCCGATCTGGGCGGGTGTGGCATTGCCTTCCATGATCTCCTCCATGGTTTCCATCATTTCAGATTCTTTTAAGTTTGTCTGGCTTGTGATTTTGCCGATAGCTTCCCTTATCATTTAAGGCTCCCCTTTTTTGTTATCATATCCAGAAAATTTTTGATGATGCGTTTTCCGTTTGGTGTCAGGATCGATTCCGGGTGAAATTGGATACCCTCTACAGGGTATTGCACATGCCTGATGCCCATGATCTCCTTCTCTTCGGTTTCAGCGCTTATTTCCAGGCATGGCGGCAGCGTTTGTCTCGCTACGATCAGCGAGTGATAGCGCCCGGCGACAAAAGGGTTGGGAAGACCACGGAAGATGGTGCGCCCGTCATTTTTGATCTGGGATGTTTTACCGTGCATGATGCGCTCAGCCCTGACGATGTCCGCGCCGAAGGCATATGCGATGGACTGGTGTCCCAAACAGACCCCCATGATAGGAACTTTCTTATAGAAACGCCTGATGGTCTCCACGCTGATGCCTGCCTCGGCAGGGGTACAAGGGCCGGGGGACAAAAAGATAGCTTCAGGGTTAAGTTCTTCTATTTCTTCCACGGCAATGGCGTTGTTCCGGAATACAACCACCTCCTTGCCCAATTGTCGGATATACTGGACAAGATTGTAAGTGAATGAATCGTAATTGTCGATCATCAAAATCATAAAACTGCCTCCTTTTACTCTGCCTCATTTTGTCTGATCTCGAATCCCGAAGCGGCTAAATGAATCGCCTTCATCATGCCTTTGGCCTTGTTGACGGTTTCCATGTATTCAAGGTCGGGGTCCGAATCGGCAACGATGCCCGCGCCGGCCTGAATGAAAATTCTGTTGTCCTTTGCGACAATGGTGCGAATGGTGATGCAAAAATCCATATTGCCCGTGAAGCTGAAGTATCCGACGGCGCCGCCGTATGGCCCTCTGCAGAAAGGTTCCATCTCATCGATGATTTCCATGGCCCTGACCTTGGGCGCACCGGAAAGGGTGCCGGCAGGAAAGGTGGCTTTCAAAACGTCAAAACAATCTTTGCCGTCTGCAAGCTGCGCCTGAATATGGGAGACGAGGTGCATCACATGGGAATAACGCTCCACCACCATCAGTTGATTTACCTGAACGGATCCCGTTTGTGCGATTCTTCCCAGGTCATTTCTGCCCAGATCAACCAGCATGACATGCTCCGCACGCTCCTTAGGGTCCTGAAGCAACTCGTCTGAAAGCGCGCGGTCTTCCTGTTCGGTTTGCCCCCGCTTTCTGGTGCCGGCAATGGGTCTTAATTCAACAGAGCCGCTTTCTTGCCGCACCATGACTTCAGGTGAAGAACCGATGAGGATCATATCTTCAATCTTTAGGAAAAAGAGGTATGGAGAAGGGTTGACATATCTTAGGGCACGGTAAATATCGACAGGATCGACATTGTTAACCATCTCAAAGCGTTGGGACAGTACAACCTGGATGATGTCACCCGCGACAATGTAATTCTTGGCTTTTCTTACCATATCTTTATATGTCTCCGGTGACATGTTGCTTTGAAAGGATTGCTCTTTTTCTAACTTCTGGGACAAACATTTTGGCGCTTCCGGACCGTTCAGAAGCGAAAAGAAGGCATCGATTTTCTTTATGGTCTCTTCGTAAACCTTTTCCAGATCATTTTTCCCTTCTATCATAGCACAGACCACGATCTTGATGGTGTGACGGATATTGTCGAAGATCATAAGGCTGTCGGTAATCAGAAAAATAGCATCGGGAGTCTTCAGGCCATCCTTTGGTCTTATGGAAAGTTTTTCGAAGTACCGCACCATTTCATATCCAAGGAACCCGACCGCGCCGCCATAGAAACGGGGCAATCCTGTAACGGCAACAGGACGATAGCGTGCCAGTAGGTCATTCAGGGCTTTCAAAGGGTCTCCATCGTGCTGTTGGCGGTGGACTTTATCTTTCTGCTGGATGATGATTTCTTCCTTCTGAACTTTGTAGATTGCACAGGGGTCTGCTCCAAGGAAGGTATATCGCCCCCATTTCTCCCCTCCCTCCACGCTTTCCAGCAGAAAGACATGCTCTTTCGAGCGAAGCTTCAGCAGCGCTGAAATAGGCGTTTCCGTATCGGCAAGAATTTCACGATAGACGGGTATCAAGTTCCCCTTCTGCGCCAGTTTTTTAAATGTTTCAAGATTTGGATAATACATAAATATCATGTCCTTTTATTCATTAATATAAAAAAGCCGCGAGTTTTCACGGCCTTTTTGTGTTTTTAAAACTAAAAAGCCGTGGAGTTTTGAGAAGTTCTCCACGGCTTAAGTTATACTTGGCGTCAAAATCCTAGCAGCGGACAAACCCCTCCTCTTGAATTTGCCACCACCAATTGTTTAATAAGGCTGTTTGCATCACTTTTGCTCCATTTATATATGCTGTTGCTCCATAGCAGTGTTTTAGAAGCCTGTCAACAAGATTTTTTATTCCCTTTTTTCTTACGTACTTTAATAGCTTTTATAATGCGGGGGATCACTTCCCACCATTTTCATATAAAACCTTTTACTGCTAAAATCAATATATCCTTGACTAAGGTCAAAGCCAACAGCATTTCTGCCCATATCTTGAGATGCCAGAAGGGTAGTACCAATACCAACAAACGGGTCAAGCACCAATTCTCCTTGGCGGGTGAAAAGTTCAATACATTTCTTGGGCAAAGCAATAGGAAATACGGCTGGATGAATATCTTTGTTGTCTCTAATATCCCTCTTTTCATAATAGAGATCCCAAATAGCGACTTGACCTCTAATCCATTCCTTGGCAGTGAGACAATTGATGTGGCTATCTGGGCAAGAGCAAGTTTTTTCAAAATTAATGTCGAGTTTCTTAACCATCGCTTTTACTTTCTTGGTAATTTCTATTTCCTGCATATTTCATAGCTGCATAACAGCGTGACTGAATCCTTAAAGGACGTGTTATGCCTCACTATCTATACCTAGCCAACACAACGAATTGTCAAGATTAAAGATTTGACCCTCAAGAACCCAAATCCATCCCCAAACTATCGACATTTCCCCCTATAGACCGCGGCTTCTTGAACCATGGATTAGTTCCGAGCACGCGTGCCGCGCCTCGGAACTAATCCATAATTTGTTATGCGTTCGGCTTCTCTGCAATAACCCGAACCTGAAACCAAGAGCGTTCAATTCTTCCGTAAATACGGCACGCAATCTCGAATACATTTCGCCCACCCAACTTTGCGATAAGACGGTACTTAGGAGGCCACTTGTGTATGTATTGTTTGGATTCGATCACAGTAAATCCCGCCTCAGTAAACAGGTTGCCGATACACATTGGGCTCCAGCTATATAGATGATGGTTGATATCCTTTGGCTTGTAACGATATGAGATCGATTCGCAGGGAACAACAAATATAATCTTGCCTCCTTTCCTCAGTTTCTTATGGAGCATCTTCAATTCTTCGAGAGGGAGGAGCGTATGTTCAAGGGCATTATCTGAGATGATTGTGTCTACATAGTCGTCTGGGACTTTTGCAGCACTATCAAAGACTTCGATCCCTTTACTCCTTGCTATCTCCGCAGCTGATGGATTGATTTCAACCCCCACTTTTTTATGGCATCGAAGACCACCAAGCAGAAAGCCTCCCCCGCAGCCGAAGTCCAAAATGTCGCTGTTCGCTCCAACAAAGTCAATGAACATTGTCTGGTTCGCCCATCCGCCAAATTCTCCCATGGAAGATTGCCAGTCGAAGTACTTTTCGTCGTAATGCTTGCTTACAAGTTCTTTCATGTGGTTCTCCATTCTTGACGCATAACGTTCACGCTCACCGGCGCTGTCCAGCGTCCGGTGCAGCGCCTTGTTGGCTGATTATATTGTTTTCACATGGGAATACAGGCGATCCCAATTGCCTTGTCGAATTCGGAATTTTGTACCATGGTTGTGGCCTGTTCTTGCGTCAAAATCTACCAGAATTATTCCATCCTCTATCGCCTTAAGAAAATTTTCCAGTGAAAAACTTCGCAAAATCATTATTGTATTGTAATGGTAATGCTCCCGATCGGCGACCTTCTTCACGTCAGCCTGCACGTAGAAGCAATTTAATAATTTCGTGCCTGCTTTATGGAACAAGTCATCAAAGCCCCAATAAGGCTGTGGATTCAGTTCGGAAAGCCCGACCCGCGACTTAACGGAAGCAAGCCAATCCCGGTGTCGTTGATCCACTGATGAAGCGTCAAAAGAAATGAGTACCTTTCTTGTCTTCCTGTCAACTACAACGCAAAAACCCCTATCGCTTCGTGCTTGACCGTGAATGGTTTGTCGGAAACTCATTTCAGACGCTGGATATAACTCACCGGCTTGGTCATGCATCCATCCATATTGCGGAAGAAACATGCGAGGCACAAAACGAACGGCGCGTGGTGAAGGTTCCATATGGAAGAGTGTGGTCAGTGATGATGATCTTTTTCGCTGACATTTAAGCTCCCATTCTGCCGCATTCGGTATTGGCAAATTGTTTTCCTGAATCCCAAGCAAATCTTCAAGCGTGTTACCAACTCCTCCAGCATTTCTACGTCTCGCGTTGGGTATCCATCCTCTTGCTTTTATTTCGTGAAGTTTGTTGATTAAATCATCTTTCGTAAAAATATCCATATTTTCATGCCTTTTCTGTTGGGGGCCGCCAGAAATCAAGCAGGTATTCAAAGGTAACTCCCATCGTAATATAATTACTGGGCCACCCGAAGATGCCGATTTTATTAACGACATTAGTTCTGTCCCAGATGATGATATTTCGCAATTCATAACCCTTTTTGCGTAATTCCTCGATAAGTGAAACGTGAATTGTAATTCTTTGGTTTTCCCACCACATGTCAGGTACATTTATAACGCAATGCGCTTTCGGGCGCAAAAGTGGAAGCAATGATTCAAATATGTCGCCCATCGCTTTTGTGTAATCCTCGATTGCCATCGTTCCAAGATCGCGTGCGTCCTGGGAATATTGTTCAACCTTTCCGAGTTGTTCGTTATTTCTGTCCCTCCTAGATTTATTTTTTCGTTTGCGGTTCAGCAGATTGGCATAAGGCGGTGACGTCCATATGAGACTCAATGTATCATTTGAAATATATTTAGGAATATTTCTGGCATCATCTTGAATGGTTAGTTGTCTTGATTTGTTGAAAAGATTTGCCTGCTGTCGCAATCTTTTTTCACAGAGATCTATGTAATGTTTCTGCAAGTCAAATCCAACTGCATTCCTGTTCGTATCGCAGGCGGCAACAAGCGTTGTTCCGCTTCCAACAAAAGGGTCAAGAATCAGCTCACCTTGATGGCTGAACAACTCAATGACTTTCTTTGAAAGCGCGATCGGAAAAGTGGCTGGATGAAGAGTCTTGTCGCGCACATCCCTTGATTCATAAAAAAATTGCCAGACTCCAAGTTGGGATTTGAGCCACTCCTTTGCAGTCATGCAGTTTATATGAGACGGCTCGCAACTGCATGAGCGTGTATGGCCGATGTCTAATTGTTTGCCATATTGAGGACTATTTTCTCGAATTATAAACTGGTCATTCGATACTGATTTGTATTCTGTTGTTTTCTTTTCACTCATAGGGGTAATCATCCATTATTTTATTCCAGCCAACGACAAAAATCAGGCGCGGGCCAAAAACCGTACGAATAAAAGCACGAGAGTATATTCCCGTCGCCTGAATTGCTTTGTTGGGCAAATCCTTATTGCTATAACTATTGAATCCCGTTAACAATTCAAATATCAATGTATAGCCTTCCGTTGTTTTCCCTATATCTCATTGGAATATTCAGCTATTAGCTCATATTCTAATTGAAGATCCTCATATGCGGCAAATGCAGCACCTTCAAGTGCAGGGAATAACTCGTCAAGCATTCTGCAAAACTCAAATAGATTGAATTCAAAGCAAGGGGTTAGCGACGCATTTCCTTTTCTGTCCAGTGGGTATCGAAAAGCATGGGAACCTTTATCGACTTCATGTAATTCTGCAATAATTTTATGAAAATCTTCCTGTGTCCTGAAATGTGTTGAGCCAAGATCCCAATCCCATTCATAGACATCGAATACCTTGTACAATTTTTGTTTAAGAGTTTCTAAGCTATGGGTTTGAAGAATATCCTCACGATTAATCCCTCCAATGTCTTTGATCTTCAACATTGGTTCAGCAGTCAAAATTACAGCTTTCATATATAGTTCAAGGGCATGTCGATAGAGAAATACGACTGGATATGCGCGAAAATCATCAATTGGACTTCTGCAACTTCCAATTTGAAAATTCTTTTGTAACGCTGCTACCGCTTCCTTCGCAACAATGTGGTATGCTTCAGCATAAAATGTGAACTCCTCCTCTGGCGAATCGTGCCAATTCAGAATCACAGTCCCATCTGGATTACCATTCTTATGAAAAAGCCTTTTATTTTTCATGAATCCATTGCGTGAATCGTAATAATCACCCAAACTAACCTACTCTTTTGGACTTGTCCCTCAAATTCTGTAATCTAATCAACTTTTAGAGGGACGAATCGAGCCATTACCTTACGACTCGGAGTAACCCACTTTTCCGCGCCGATATCCCAGGCCATTACTTCGCCTGTAATAGTGTTGCATCTGTAAACTGCAAACCCGTTGGGACCCATGAAATTGTATTTTGGGAGTACAAGATATAGAAGAAAAGCTACTATGCACGAAATTATAGACCATTTTAAGATTTCTTTAATCGTAGTCATGTTACCCTCCAAATTATTGCCAAGCCCAACATTGTTTATATGGATCGG
>DHHR01000013.1:0-13667 GCA_002403385.1 Syntrophaceae bacterium UBA4767
TATTTCATCTCCAATGCCTGCAGATCCACCCGTTTGAAAACCTTCGTCTGGCTTTCGGGAATTCGCTGGGCCATCGAACAATGTTTTAAGGAGGCCAAATCGGATTTGGGGATGGATCCCTACGAGGTGCGGAAGTTTCCCGGCTGGCGGCACCATATGCTGACATGCATGCTGGCCCATTTTTTCCTCTGGCACATGAGAATCCGGTTGGGGGAAAAAAGCGCCGGCTATTACTCTGTCGCAGCTTAGGCTGCTCATCAGTGCCGTGTTGCCCATGAAAGCTTTCGACATTCTTGAGCTCATTGACCTTGTCTCATGGATACAGATGAAGAATCATCGGGCTTATCTCTCTCATCGGAAACGGAAACTGGTCGCGTCGACGGTTGCATATCATGTGTCGTTGTAGGGCTAAGGTATTCGCGGATTACAGACGGGGTAATTAGCCTATCTTTGACTGCTTGGTAAAAGGCGATGACATGAGGATTTGTGTCGCTCAGTATGGCATCTTGAAAACCAGAATTAAATCCAACAACACCGGTTCCCAAAAAGGGCTCAACCCAGCGTCCCGGAACATCCGGGGTTATGGCTTGAATCCAAGGAACGAGTTTTGTTTTAATTCCTTGGCTTTTTATTGGAGGAATGGCTACTCTCATCAGCTTTTTTCTTGGTTGCCATGGGGATCAACTTCTTGTCACCACCATTAAAGTCAATAAAGTCCTCTATCCGACGGATCGGAACCGTCTTGCCATCCTTTTTCATAGTGCTTAAACCATAATTCATCCAGTATTCGTCGAACCAGTCTTCCCCGATCATTGCAAAGACCCCGTTTCCTTTTAGAATATCTTCAATGTAGGTGGTAGACCCTATGTTTGCAGTATTACCGGAACCTTGTCGATCGCTTGCGAGTTGCCACTTTTCGCATACAAAAAATTGAAAATCTTTTATGACTGATGCAATAGAATGAAGGCTTTCAACCTTTGTCACCTTTCTATTGCCATGCTGTGAGTAGCCCGTCTTGCACTCATCAAGTTCTCTAACGTTTAGTCTCGTCCAAATCCTTGCCATCGGCTCTCGTATAGATAATTCCAAGACAGAAATGACCCGAATACTCTCCGTAGGGGAATTGTATATTCTTGGTTGAACTGCGATCCTTGAAATAGGCGTCATGCCTGCCCAGGGTAAAGCCGTTGACGTGGCCGGGGAAGTCCGTATCACGATAGGTCGTCTTGAGGTCAACCGCAAATTTAATGGACGGATCGTGTTTTTCCACAAAACTAAGGTCGGAGCGCCAGTTCTGATGTTCTGCCAGAACGATGGAACAACCATTTTCCTCAGCGAACGGGAGGATTTGCGGGAACAGATGAATCTCCAGTATTTGGGAGACAATTTTGGTGTCAGAGCTTATGGTGTAAATGTTCTTGTATATATCTATAAAACCCTTCACCGTCCATGTCCCATCGGGGCTGCTTACATGGTCGGACAGACTATTTATGAAAGCGCGAAGCGCAGTTGAGAATGCAACTTTGGCATCTTTGTTTTCTGAACTTCCCTGTTTTGGCATAACCTTTTCTGTCTTGCGTCCGATAAACTTTGCTGTTTATTATATTACATACTGCCCCAAAATAATATGATTATCCATTCTTTCTGGCAAAAATGTTATTGATGAGCGCCTGTTGGATGGGTGTATATTTTTCAAAATTGCCGGATTTCTTTCAGGAGGAATATTATGATTTCAAATATATTTACACCTCTTGCCAAGTATATTTCATCCTAAATGACAAATTATTTATATTGACGCTCAATTGTTCCACCTTCTTCCTTGGCAAAGGCCGTACAGGAAGAATGCTTCAATCCCGCATACATTCTTGCTTGTTTCTCCGCATTTTCTTGCTGATTTATTCCGCAAATCAAAAGAAGTCATGTTGATACCGTTTACCCTCAAGACGACTTGCTTTGCGCGTAAATAAAACATGGGCTGATACAAAGATTAAGTTTATCCATGATCAGTGTGAGACGGTTTCCGAAGCGCGGAGATGCATGGGGGAATATCTCTATTTTTACAATTATTACCTATAGTTGAAATATTATTGGGGATTCATGTTGCATATTTTACGAACCCATAGTAAGAAATTAACCAATTTCTGTTGAACGTGGCTGTTGTAATCCAAAGATTTGGCACAGGGCGATTAGCTCAGGTGGATAGAGCGCTGGTCTCCGGAACCAGAGGCCGTGGGTTCAAATCCCGCATCGCCCACTGATAACTCACATAATCAACAACTTAAAGATTGGGTAAATATCCTTAAAACGAGGCGTCATCATGACAGAAATAAATCAAGCGGCCTTCATGAAAGAATTACACACAAAATTTGAAAAAAAATTGAAGGAAAGAGAAATATCGGACCTGGAGTATTGGAAAGCTCATTTGGATAAATTAATATCCATGAAACCCGAAGGAATTGCAGCTCTTCAGTTGCAAATCAGAAAAGTAACCGATATGATGGAAAATAGAATCAAGCTCTTAAAGAAGGCATAATATGCAAAATATTGCTAATTTCCTCTTCGAAGTCGGTATGCTGAAAAAAACACCAAGGACGGGATTCCAATTTCTCGGTTCAGGTTCCGAGTCCGTCGCTGAACATATTTTAGGAACCATGTTTATTGGTTATACCCTCTGTAAGCTGGTCGATGATGTTGATGAATGGAAGGTTTTAAAAATATGTCTTGTTCATGATCTTCCAGAAGCAAGAACGGGAGACATGAATTATGTCAATAAGAAGTATGTATCCGTGGACGAAGAAAAGGCTGTTCGAGAACTTACAGAAACATTATTTTTTGGGGAAGACATCAAGTCAGCCATTGATGAATTTAATGAAAGAGAAACAAAGGAATCGCTTATTGCACACGATGCCGACCAACTTGCCCTTATTCTTCAATTGAAAGAATATGGCGATCTGGGGAACAAGTACTCTAAAGAATGGATTGAATTTGCCATCAAGCGCCTTTATACGGAGACAGCAAGAAAACTCGCAGAATCTATACTAGAAACAGACTTTTCTCATTGGTGGTTTAAGGACAAGAATGACTGGTGGATCAGAGGCAACAAAAACCAAACAGATTTAGAATTCTGAAATATGATAAAATTATCTAGTTAACACATATCAGCCTGTGCGCCTGCCTGTGCCGCTGGCACGGCAGACAGGCTATTTTAAGGAAATGGCGCTCAAGCATGAAGAAGAATAGAACAATCACAATTAAACTTTCCATTTTCGTAATAATACCCCTTGTCATTTGTTGCGGTTGTGCAGCTAACGCGGTTAAACAAGAACAAGCGGACGTCCACAAGAATATCGGTATTAGCTATCTCGGAGCAGGGCAATTTACAGAAGCTCTGAAAGAGTTTCTCCTCGCGGAGAAGATCACTCCGCAGGATCCTGAGATTCACTATTTCCTTGGCATTGCTTACCACGAAAAGGGGCTTAATGACAAATCCATAGATGAATTTAAAAAAGCAATTGCGTTAAGGGCAAACTATTCGGAGGCCCATAACTACCTTGGCACAATCTATATGGACAGGGGACATCTTGATGAAGCGATTGACTCTTTTAAGAAGGCTCTTTCCAACGAGCTTTATGGCACACCGGTGCTGGCGCTTTACAATATGGGAGTGGCTTATCATAAAAAAGGGATGGATGATGCGGCGATTAGTAAATATAACGAAGCCATCGCCAGAGGGCAAAGTAGCATTCTTGTTCCCTTGATAGAAAAAGAGATAGGAATTATTCTTTTTAAAAAAGGCGATACGGATAATGCCGTAAAACATTTCCAAAAATCTCTGGAACTTAGCCCATCCCTTGTCGAATCTCACTATTGGCTGGGTGTCTGTTTTCTAAAATTAAAAGATTATGAATCCGCAAAATCGGCATTCAAAAGTGTCATCAAGCTTGCCCCTGAATCCGATTTTGGCGCAAAGGCAAAAGAAAATCTGAAATATTTAACTGTTCATCAATAATTATTTCCTAAAGTTATCCTTTGTAAGATTGGGAGCGAATCTTTTATTTTAGGTAAAGGGAAGCCTGTCTTTTCTTGACAGCGTTCTAAAAATACCCTAGATTGGCGCATGTTTTGTAACAAGGGCAGGTTCAGGAGCTATGGCTACAAAGAAACAACGAAGGACAAATGAACTTAGAAAGAAGAAACAAAAGAAGACATCGAAGGCGTTAATCCTCACCCTTATTGTGATGGCTATTGTGGCGTTCCTTGTTTTCTTCTTTGTAACGCTTTTTGAGGTGGTCTTCCCACCAACATCAGAAAAAAACATAAGCTCTAACCGTGAAAAGGTGCAGATTTTATTATACTTTTCGGATGTAAACGAACGTTTTTTGGTTCCCGAAAAAAGATATATTCCCAAAACATCAAGCGCTGAAGAACAAATAAGAGCGCTGGTTAATGCTCTACTGGAAGGTTCCAAAACAGGGCTTGTCAATACCTTTCCCCGAAATACAAAAATGCAAAATGTAAAGATCGTCTCAAATAATGTTGCTTATTTGAGTTTTGACAAAAATCTTATAAAACTTCACCCAGGTGGAAGCACCGGCGAAATGGCTACGGTTTATTCCCTTGCCAATACAATTACCGCAAATATCCCGAGGATAAAAAAAGTAAAATTCCTTGTTGATGGTAGAGAAATTGAATCTATAAAGGGACATCTTGATACCCTGCAATCCTTCTCTTACAATAAAAAAATTATCACACCAAATGCGCGATAGATAGAAAACGGGCACGCCTGCACGCCTTTGACGGTAAGGCTTATGGCTTCAAAGACAAAACTTTCAAAAATAAGAAATATCGGAATTGTTGCGCATATTGATGCCGGCAAAACCACGGTTACGGAAAGATTTCTCTATTATACTGGAAAGTCTTATAAGATGGGAGAGGTCCATGATGGTGAGGCTGTTATGGACTGGATGCCTCAAGAACAGGAAAGAGGTATTACCATCACGTCTGCAGTTACCACTTGCGATTGGCGAGATCATGAAATCCATATTATAGATACGCCGGGCCACGTAGATTTTACTATTGAAGTCGAGCGTAGCCTACGGGTTCTGGACGGCGTCGTTGTGGTATTTTGTGCCGTAGGCGGCGTCGAACCTCAATCGGAAACTGTTTGGCGCCAAGCAGACAAGTATGGCATTCCCAAAGTGGCCTTTATTAATAAGCTGGACCGGGTGGGAGCGGACTATTTCGGCGCGATTGAGATGATGCGCAAAAGATTTTATTCTATTCCACTGCCTATACAAATACCGTTTGGGCAGGCAGAACAGTTCAAAGGAGTCGTGGATTTAATCAAACAAAAAATTATTGTATGGGATGAACAATCATTAGGTCTTCATTATGAATCATTAAATATTCCCCCCGATATGATTCCACAGGCGCGTGAGTATCGAGAAAAATTAATTGAGTCGCTGGCGGAAATAGATGATGTCCTGGCGGAAAAGTATTTGGATGGAACGGAAATTTCTGAAGAAGAGATACTAAACTCGCTAAGACAGGCCACGTTATCCTTGAAAGTTGTGCCCGTCATGTGCGGAGCAGCATTAAGGAATAAAGGCATCCAACCGATACTCGATGCGGTCATAGAATTTCTCCCTTCCCCTGAGGACATTCCTCCCGTCAAGGGCATCAATCCCATAGCAAAAAAAGAAGAAATCAGACATACAAGTACTAAAGAATTCCTCGCTGCGCTGGCGTTCAAGATTATGCAGGATGAGGGAAGAAAAATGACTTATGTGAGAATCTATTCAGGACAGATCAGGGCTGGTGAAGATATTTACAATGCCACAAAAGGTAAAAAAGAAAAGGCCGCCCGTCTTATGAAAATACACGCCAACAAACGTGAACGAATCGACATGGCTCGAGCAGGGGATATTATCGCCATCATGGGCTTAAAGGGAACCCATACAGGAGATACGCTCTGCGATGAAACGCACCCGATACTTCTTGAACCCATAGAGTTTTATGAACCCGTGATCAGTCAGGCTATTGAAGCCAAAACGCCTGCCGACCAGGAAAAATTAACCGTTGCACTTGCAAAATTAATGGAAGAAGATCCCACCATTAAGGTAAAATACAATGATGAAACAACACAAACGGTTATCTCCGGGATGGGAGAACTTCATCTTGAGGTTTTCATTAACAGGCTTGTTCAAGAATTTAACACGCAGGTTAACGTGGGTAAGCCAAAAGTGGTTTACCGGGAAACCATCCAAGGCAAAACAGGAGCAGAAGGGCTTTTTGAAAAAGAATTGGGAGACAAAAAACATTTCGGACATATTCGTCTTTCCCTGCAACCTAATGAACGTGGAAAAGGTATAGAAATTATTCGTTACGCGGATACGGTATTGCTTCCCGAGGAATTCCAAGCTGCTGCCGAAGAAGGAATCCATGAGGCTTCCATGAGTGGAATACTAGGTGGTTATCAGGTGGTAGATATTAAGGTCGAAATTATAGGCGGATCATTCAGGGAGGGAGAATCAACATCCTTAGGCTATAAGATAGCTGCCCTGACCGCTTTTAGAGAAGGGTGTTCAAAAGCAGAGCCGGTTCTTCTAGAACCCTTCATGACGGTGAGCATTATTACACCCACCGAGTTTATGGGAGAGGCCATTAGAGACATAAATGCAAGAAGGGGGGAAATTCATGAAGTTAACCCCAAGGGGCTTATAAGTGAAATAAAAGCGAAGGTGCCCTTAAGGGCGATGTTTGGGTATTCGACCGACCTTCGTTCGGTTACGCAGGGCAGAGCCGTATTTTCCATGCAGTTTCATTCCTACGACATATGTTGAATTGTAAACGATAGATAAGGGTGTGATATTTTTCAGTCTGTTCGTAGGGCAGTATTTTGAGTATTATGCGTAATTTAAAATACTTTTTGGCTTTTTCTCATACCGTGTGGGCAATGGTTACGGCCGTTCAATAAGCTCACAGCAAACAGCTCACCATGACATCCTCATGTCACCCTGAGCTTGTCGAAGGGTAACGAAGAAAGGTTGGTTGCCCACTTAAAAGAAAGGAAGAACCTAACTTTTAAAGGGAAACATTATTTTGAAGGAAGGAATTATTGATAATCCGTTTGAGCAGAGAAATTTTTAACAATGATTGATAAAGGCAAAATTCTAAAAAGCATATTCCAGCTCAGCAATCTTCTTACTGTTTCTTCTGATATAGATAAGATATTGCTTAGAATTCTGGATGTAATTTTAAAAACCATGGAATTTGAGCAAGGTGTCATACTTCTTCTGGATGATGCCAAACTCTTTTTGGACAGAAAAGCGGTAAAAGATTACACCCATAAAAGAAAAGGCAAACCCTTTCCGCCTTCTTTGAATTTGCATGAATACGATTGTATTTTTACCAATGTTATAAAAACAGGTTATGCTATTAGCATTGAAGATATGGAAACTGATTTGAGGGTTACCGAAACTGATCGTATGTTAACCCAATTAGATGATGGAGGTTCCATATTTTGTGCGCCGCTGAAAATAGAAAGTGATGTGATGGGCATCATAGGAGCATGGAGCGCCAAAAGGATGGATTTTTCAGCAGAAGAAACCGATTTTTTTCTGTCTTTCACAAATCTGATAAGTTCTGCCGTTCATTACATGAAAATGGTAAGAACCAATACGGAAGAGATCAGACAGCTTATGCTCCTGCAGGAAGCTGTGTCTGAAATGAATTTCAATTACGCCTTAGACAACCGGATTATGAATATTTTAATAAAAAGCGCTCTCAGCATCGCAGGCGCAGACAAGGTTCTCGTTTATTTCTGGGACATCGAAAAAGACAGGTGTCTTATAAGTGAAGGGAAGGAAATTTTCATCGACAACAAAAAAAACTGTGATGAGAAATTTTCCTTCGGCATTATAAATCAGGCCATAGATAAAGATACCAGCATAGTTCGCCAGGTTCTGTCGAATGCGCCTCTTGAGCCCGCGCCTATTTTTGAAGGTTATCGCTCGGAAATAGCAATTCCGCTGAACATAAAGGACAAATTTAAAGGCGCTCTTTATCTGGCAAAAAAATCCGGCTCCTACTCTCAGGATCAGATCAATCTTCTCGATATCCTAGTCAAAAATGCAGCAGCATCCTATGATAGCGCCATCATGCATTCTGCCCTTTCCTTAGAGGCAAGTTCTTTGAAAACGGAGGTTGAGAAACTCAAGGAACGAGAAGATGTGCTCCTAGGGTTCCACGATATTTTAGGAAAATCGAAAAAAATGACCGAAATTTTCCACGTTATTTCAGAGATAGCAGTCCACAATACGAACATTCTAATTCAGGGGGAAAGCGGCACAGGCAAAGAGCTTGTTGCGCGTGCCATCCACAAACAAAGCAACAGAAACCACAATCCTTTTGTCGAGGTAAACTGCGCTGCCATACCGGCAACTCTTTTGGAAAGCGAATTATTTGGATATGAAGCCGGCGCCTTTACGGATGCAAAAAGGAGAAAAATCGGGTTGTTGGAATACGCAAATGGAGGCGCCTTGCTTTTGGATGAAATTGGCGACATGAACATTCACCTTCAGGCAAAATTCTTAAGAATGTTGGAGGACGGATACATTCGCAGAATTGGAGGGAATGAAAAGATTCCTATTGATGTTCGTTTTATTTTTTCAACAAACAAATGCCTCAGTAAAATGGTGGCAGAAGGATCCTTTCGTGAAGATCTCTACTATAGAATCAGTGTGGTGCCTGTCATCCTTCCGCCGCTGAGAGAAAGAGGTGATGATATAATTCTTTTGGCGAAGTACTATGTTGAAGAATTCAACAAGAAATTCAGCAAAAAGGTCAAAGGTTTTAGCCCGGAAGCTGAGCAGCTTCTCCGAGGTTACTCCTGGCCAGGCAACGTTCGGGAATTAAGAAATATTATTGAGCGAATTATGATACTCCAACAAGATACTGTAATCATCACGGAACATCTTCCTGCAGAGATTAAAAATACAGATAAGCAAATATTATTCGATACACAAATTGACGTGTGGGTTCCCCATTTAACCTCCGGTGGGATGGATTATGCAAAAATGACGGAAAAAATGTTCAACGAAATTAAGGGCAAGATTATCACCAATGCTATAGAAATCAGCGGCGGCAATAAATCCAAGGCAGCAAAATTGCTGCATATATCGCGATACCAGCTCATGAGGGAACAAAAAAAAATAATTAATTCTATCAGTTAAGACGAGAGCACGCAGCTATCGTGCAACTATAGCACATACTGTGCACATATCGAACGTCGCTGAAATGTCACTTGTTGTGGTTTCCGTTAAAAAAGGCTTTACAATTGTTCGATTTTCGAACATCATCTTTGGGTAAATAATCCATTCTATTTTAATATTTTGTATCCAAGCTATCTCCGCATGGAGATACACCTTATCTAATCTAGCTATATATTATTGATTACATTATGCATTTTATATTTATTTCTTATCCGACAAACTACATGTTCAGCCATTAATTATTAATGGCACTATAATTGCTTCTACCTTTAAAGCCAGAGAGTCTGCGCATCTTATGATGTGCGGGTTTGAATGTAAGGGAATAGTTGCTGTCTGATGGGAAAAGGTAGGAAGACCGGAGCGAAGCAGCTCGGCAAAGATAAAGTAGAGCAGATAGTGGAAACAGACAGGGACAAAAGAGAACGTGAATTTTTCCTATCAGCTTACAGCAAGTACGTAAAGGAGATTTTTCAGCAGAAATTCCTGAAAAGGAAGCGGGAGAAAGGTAAAGATCAGAGTTCTTCTTTCTTCAGTCCGGACTGAGGTTTTATAAAAAGTTCTCTCTAGGTTTTTAAAAATCGGTGGATGGTTTTTAGTTCCCTCCTTTCCATCCACCGAGCCCCCTTACCTAAAGAGGAGTGGGTAAGTTCTGAAAGGATTTAGTGTGATCTACCTTTCAAAAGGTGGATGGTTATGGCGCCCTCCTTTTCCATCCACCTTTTTTTATTTTTTTATACATGAAATCGGAAATATGCTATGTCGCCATCCTTGAGGGCATAGTTCTTTCCTTCAACGTGCATAAGCCCTTTTTCTTTGGCCTGCGTAATTACCCCCATACTAATGGGGTCCTAATAGTGGATAATTTCCGCTCTAATAAAGCCTCTTTCCCTATCAGCGTGTATTTCCCTCGCAGCAGAAGGCGCTTGCATGCCACGAGGGATTATCCATGCCCTAAGCTCCAAGCCAATAGTTGTCTAAAATGTTATCAAACCAAGAATATCATAACCTTCATGAATAAGTTTTTGTAAACCAGACCCTTCCAATCCAGGTTCTTCAAAAAATTCTTTTCGTTCCTCTTTAGAAAATTCTGCCATCTGGGCCTCCGCATCTTCACAAATGACAACCACCCTTGTGCCTTCTTTTAGGGCAACTTCTCCCACTTTTTAAAGTACTCTCGCTGACATTGGCCACATAAAGCACTTTTTTCGCCGTTAGCATTTGAAGGCCATTCAAAACATTTGGTTCTTTCGTGAAAAAGTTGAAACTGGTTTATGTACTTATGATATTTCTTTAAAAACAAAGCCATAAAATAGCACATTGGGTGCAAGCCGTATCTGGTATGGTTTTGCTTGCGACGAAGACCAACCGGAGGACAAGACCCGATGCAACTGGATGCTATCACAGAGCTCCTTGCCATACCAAACTATAAAGCGACTCATATGATTCAAAACGACGGAAACAGTTTTCATTTTATCGTTGAACAGGCAGTACCCATGCCGCCTGTCTGTTCCGGCTGCGGCAGCGTCCATGCAGGAGGCATCCACAGTATATCCACGATCAGGGTTGAGGAAATCGACTGGATTCAGAAGCGGTTTACCCTGCGTTTCGCCGGGCAGGTTTACCGGCTTACCGCTATTACGACCAACCAGGAGGCCGGCTGGTATTTGGGTTTGGACGATGAAACAGTGTGCCGTATTGACAAGTGCATGCTGGAGAAGCTGGCGGAGGAAAAGCTCGATCCTCCCCCGGCGCCGGCCCTGATGAGCGTTGACGAGGTTTCCTGGCGGAAGTGGCACAAGTACGTAACGAACGTGATTGACATCGAGAGGAGGAAGGTTATCTGGAATCACAACGGTCGTGGCAAGTATGTTCTGGAGAAGTTCTACCGTAAGCTGGGCCGGGAGGGATGTGAAAACATCGAAGCGGCTGCCAGCGGCGGGGCGAGAGGATTTCTATCTGCTATTTCGTCTGCAATGTCGCCACAGCTATTTCCGAAGGCATAAACAATAAGATCAAACGGCTGTCCCGCATGGCATACGGCTTTCGGGACGGCTATTACTCCTTGCTCAAGATCCATCAGCATTGCGGGCTGCTTAACACAAGGACTTCAACTTAAATACGAGACCTTTGAATTTGTGATTCAATCGCCTTGCCGTCATTCCGTGCTTGACTTGAGCCTGCCCCGTACTCGATACGGTGGAATCCAGTGTTTTCAAGCCGTTATAGATTCCGCCCCGATTTTCATCGGGGTGACGCGTCGGAATGACGTGAGGGGCCGTTTTTCAAAGGTCTCAATACGAAAGATGGAAAATTTTTACGATACTTTTTTGGGCTAAACTGTTACAATCTTTTTTTATTTGTAAATCAAATTAAACAAGCGGTTGGCTAGATTGTTATCTAGGTTTTTGAGAATCTTATACTCATCCAAGGCAGAACCCCTGTCTCCTATAAACAAGTAAGCCACTCCCAAATTATAGTGCGCCTTAGCATAATCCGGTTTGATGCGAATTGCCTGCTTGAAGGCTTGAATCGCCTCTGTATAGCGCCCAAGTTTGGCATAAGCCACTCCCAAGCCGTAGTGCGCATCAGCATAATCCGGTTTGATGCGAATCGCCTGTTTGAAGGCTTCAATCGCCTCCGTGTAGCGCCCGAGTTCGGCATAAGCCACTCCCAAGCCGTAGTGCGCCTCAGCAAGATCCGGTTTGATGCGAATTGCCTGTTTGTAGGCTTCAATCGCCTCCGTATGTCGCCCGAATTCGTCGTAAGCCGCCCCTAGGTTATAGTGCGCCTCAGCAAAATCCGGTTTGATGCGAATTGCCTGTTTGTAGGCTTCAATTGCCTCTGTATAGCGCCCGAGTCTGCCGTAAGCCACTCCCAAATTATAGTGCGCCTCAGCATAATCCGGTTTGATGCGAATCGCCTGTTTGGAGGCTTCAATCGCCTCCGTGTAGCGCCCAAGTTTGGCATAAGCCCATCCCAAATTATAGTGCGCCTCAGCAAGATCCGGTTTGATGCGAATCGCCTGCTTGTAAGCTTGAATTGCCTCCGTGTAGCGCCCGAGGCTGCCATTGCAGAAACCAATTTGAAAATAGGCCTCTGCAAAGAGTGGGTCTTTTTTGGCCGCATTTTCAAAATAGGGAAGGGCCTTCTCATAATCATCTGCCCAAAGAAAAATAAGTCCTGCATAGTAAAGCCCTTCAGCAGAATCAAGCCATTCCTCAGTTTTACCCATTTTCCATTCATCAAGCGTCTTTCCTTTTTCCGTTTTAAGTTTGGCTATCCTTTCACCAGGGATGGCAAAGTTCAGGTTTTGCCCTTCGACGAATTGAAATGTTGCAACACCGATGACCTCACCTTTCATATTGACCACCGGGCTACCGCTTGAGCCCGGTGAAATGGGGGCAGTAATCTGATAAATCTTTCCAAATGCGGGAATATCTCTGACAGCCGATATAATGCCATCCGAGACGGTTCGTTCAAGCCCTAAAGGGCTGCCAATTACTGCCACTCGCTCGCCAACTTCAGGGATAGAGCTGCTTATCGGTAAGGGATAAACAGATTCTACAGGAATATTGACTGATGCCCTGATGAGATCAGCTTCCTTATCTTCTGCGACAATCAGCGTGATAGGATAAATCTTTCCATTGATTGTTTTTACTCCGGCGCTGTAAGCCCCGGCAAGCACATGCCTGCTGGTGATAATATCACCATTTTTACTGATAAAAAAACCGCTTCCCTGACTGATAATGTTTCCATCTTTGTCGTAGGTCAGGATAACAACAGTGGATGGCTCAATCTTTTTGATAATCTCCGATAATCTTTCCTGTGCCAGTGTCGGTAAGGAGATTATAAAACAGAAGAGAAAAGCAATCGAAGATATTAAAAGACGTCGAAGTTGCCTCATATTTATTCCTCCCGTAAACATTGCCGCCTAACAATCTGCGTATACGGCGCAATTTGCCAGATCCGACTCCATGCAATGGTCAGGTGACAATGCTTGAATCGGTTTTGTTCATACATTGCAGAGATCAATTCATCATTATTCCTTTCAGATGGATGAAGAATCTCATGGCGTAAGAAGTATAAAAGCTGTTGTTCAAAAAGACAATACAATGTTACTGCTGATACATTCAAGAGGGCTTGTTTAACGTCAGACAGCGTCATGAGCTTTTTCTGCTAAGTAGTCAGAATCGGTATCTGGAGAGCCGCATGAACGTAATCTATCATATTCTTGCTCTTCCGCCTTTTTAGCTTCTTTTTTTATATCATCGAATTTCGGAAGAAGACGAGTTTCTACATTTTCAACAAACATAGTTGCTTGCGGGATGATTTGATTCAGAGAGACCTTTGAATTTGTGATTAAATCGCCTTGCCGTCATTCCGTGCTTGACTTGA
>DHHR01000013.1:13741-14904 GCA_002403385.1 Syntrophaceae bacterium UBA4767
TTGTGATATCGGTGGACGAGAAGCCAAGGATGCAGGCGTTGGAACGATCCACGGGGTATGTGGAAACGGACAGCGGGAAGATCGTTCGAGGATTCAAGAGTACCTACAGGCGGCATGGAACTTTGAATCTCTTCGCTGCTCTGGAAGTTGCTACCGGCGCAATCCACACCGAGACAACAAAGCTTAAACGACGAGTTGAGTTCCTGGAGTTTATGGACAGGGTTATGGCAGAACTCCTTACAGATAAAGAAGTGCATGTGATCTTGGACAATTACCGCATCCACAAACGAAACGACGCTTGGCTGGCTATACACCCCAACGTCTTTTTTCATTTCACTCCTGGATCAGCCAGTTGGCTAAACCAGGTGGAAATATGGTTTGGTATTATGTCCCCCAAAGCATTGCGAGGGGCAAGTTTCAAAAGCACCGAAGATTTGGCCAAGGCTATCAATGACTTTATAACTGCTTATGGGCCGACTGCAAAGCCCTTCGCCTGGCGCAAAAGAGAAGTAAAAGGTTCACAGATGAAAAATACTATCGTTAACTTACGCAATTAAGCGCTAGTATATGCGAGTCCATGAACGTCCAAGGCGGCGCCACTGTTGCCTCTGCCTTTTTGTGGAATACAAATAATGTGTTTTTTCAGTTGAGCCTTCTTCTTTCCAGTCCGGTGTATGGGTGCAATCCTTTCCTAATGGGGCCCACCTCCAAGGTGACCCAGCGTTTTTCTGAAGGACGATAGAACTTTGTTATCTTCTCGAGTGAGATCAGCTGATCGAGCATGGTTGCAGAAACAATATCATGCCGTTTATTTGTATATTGCACTCGTAAGTACCACATGTTACTCCTCCCCTTAGTCTTGGAACATACCAAGAGACCTTTGAATTTGTGATTAAATCGCCTTGCCGTCATTCCGTGCTTGACTTGAGCCTGCCCCGTACTCGATACGGGGGAATCCAGTGTTTTCAAGCCGTTATAGATTCCGCCCCGATTTTCATCGGGGTGACGCGTCGGAATGACGTGAGGGGCCGTTTTTCAAAGGTCTCAATTTATGATATTTTTAAAAATCACTCGACCTTACGCATAACACGTTTCCTTTTGGATGAGGATTTTTTTATTTTTGGATATCCGGAATAATTTTTTCAAAGTAATCTATAACTTCC
>DHHR01000079.1 GCA_002403385.1 Syntrophaceae bacterium UBA4767
ACTTAAATTTGTACAAAGCATGAGTCGCAAAGGAAATTGTTACGATAATGCTGTTACAGAGAGTTTTTTCCATACGCTAAAAACGGAGCATGTTTTCTGGCGAAAATACAAAACCAGAACTGAAGCCAGACAAGACATTTTTAACTATATTGAGGTGTTTTATAATCGGGAAAGAAGGCACTCAACATTAGATTACATTTCACCGGCCGATTACGAGGAAAATTGGCTGAAAAACGTTGCATGAGTGTGTCTACATTTTCGGGGTAAGATCACTTTAGGCTTGACATGGCGGGTGAATTCCTATAAGATTACGAGGTTATTAAACATAAATAGGAGGTAAGTTTTTGGCTTCGCATAAATCTGCAGAAAAAAGAATCCGACAAACGGAAAGGCGCCGCGCGCGCAATGTTTCCCTGAAATCAGGTGTAAAAACCAAGATAAAAGATGTTTTGAAAGCGGTGAAAGCAAAAGATAGGGAAGCCTCCCAGACGGCGTTCGCCAAGGCTATTCCGGCCATTGCCAAGGCTTCCAGCAAGGGTGTCCTGCATAAAAGAACCGCTTCACGCAAAATATCGCGCTTAACGCAAAATGTCAATCATCTCCTCAACACGTAATTTAGATCGTTTTATTTTCTAAAAACCCGACATGATGAATTGATATGCCCTCTCGGCAATGTCATTGGACAGCTTGGCGATGGCATTTTTGTGGCTGGTCTGGTTGGCGCTCTGGCTGGTTTCGCTCAGCAGGCAATCTTCGCTCTTGGAGAAACTTTTGTTTGCCCAGATTACTTTTTTTGTATCTCTTTCCTCAAAGATAATTTCCATGGTAATGTTTATGCGCTCTTCCGTAACCAGGTCATTGTCTCCATAAGCGAGGGGGGACGTCGAGAAATTTTTTATATTTCCCCTGAGTATAGCATCGGCAGCTTCTGGACTTTCGGCGATTTTGAAACGGTTGCCTCGGATGAATCGGTCAACAAAAGCATTCTGAATGTAGGTTTCCAGATATGGTTCGGAAGTTCTATTTAAAAATGTCTTGACGAAAACTTTTTGAATTTGCGGGTCAATGTGCTCTCCCCGAGCGTAGAATTGGTAGCCGCAGCCGACGATTCCAATCAACAGGAAAGAAAACAACATGGCCTTGACATGTAAGAAAAACCGAATTTTCTTGCCCCTTTTATCCATGGATGACGATATTGATGAGTTTTTTCGGCACATAAATCTCTTTTAGAATCTTTTTGTCCTTGATGAATTTCAGCGCCTTCTCGTCTTCCCGCGCCAGCGCCTTGATCTTTTCCTCTTTTTCGTCGGCAGGAACATTGATGCGGCTCCTTACCTTTCCATTTACCTGGATTACGATGGTAATCTCTTCTTCCTCCGCCGCGAGGGGGTCATAGGAAGGCCAGGTAACATCGGCTAACTCGCTTTTATGTCCGAGCATCTTCCAGAGTTCTTCGGTGATATGGGGCACAATAGGGGCAAGGAGAATAACGATCGTTTCCATGGTTTCGCGGATGAGCCGGAGGGCCTTTTTATCATCGGCTGCAGGACGATTAATCTGGTACAGAAGATTGACCAGTTCCATAACGGCGCTGATGGCGGTATTGAAGTGAAATCGGTCTTCAATATCCGTGGTAACCCTTTTTATGGTTTGATGGGCTTTGCGCCTGAGATTCTTGAGCTCTCCATCCAGTTCTTCGTCAGTGGCCGAAGATTCTACGGCTTGGATATCGTCGAGATAGTCCATGATAATGCGCCATGTTCTGTTAAGAAAACGAAAGGAGCCTTCAACGCCTTGATCACTCCACTCGAGGTCCTTTTCGGGAGGAGCGGCAAAGAGACAGAAGAGTCTTGCCGTGTCGGCGCCGTACTGATCAAGCAAATAATTGGGATCAACGATGTTTTTCAAAGATTTTGACATCTTTTCCGTTTTCCCGATAATGACATCGGTCCCGCAATGCTTACATTTCCCATTGTTTACCTCATCAGGAGAAACATATCCGTGTTGCGGACAACGCATTGTTTCCTTGCAGACCATTCCCTGGGTGAGGAGGTTGGTAAACGGTTCATCAACGCCAAGCGCTCCAAAGTCTCTGAGCGCTTTGGTGTAAAAACGGGCATATAGAAGATGAAGGATGGCATGTTCGATGCCGCCGATGTACTGATCGACAGGCATCCAGTAGTCCACCTTCCTTCTGTCCAATCCCGGTTCTTCCGAATAATCGGGACAACAGAAACGGTCAAAATACCATGAAGACTCCACGAAGGTGTCCATAGTATCTGTCTCCCGCTTTGCCTTGCCCTTGCAGCACGGACAGGTAGTTTCTATAAAAGATCTAAGCTTCGCAAGGGGTGAACCTCCTTCTCCCGTGAATTCGACGTTGCGGGGCAGCACGACGGGAAGATCGGATTCCGGAACGGGCACGGCGCCGCATTGTTCACAATTGATAACCGGTATAGGGGCGCCCCAATAGCGCTGTCGGGATATGCCCCAGTCACGCAGGCGGTACTGTACGGTTCTTTTGCCCCGGCCAATAGCTTCCAGATGTTGGGCAATAGCCTCCAGCGCTTTGGTATTTTCCATGCCGTCGAACGGCCCGGAGTGAACGAGAACACCTTCGCCGACATAAGCTTCCGTCATGGTTTCCGTATTGAGTGGTTTATCGGGGCTTTGAATGACCACCACAAGCGGGAGGTTATATTTTTTTGCAAATTCAAAGTCACGCTGATCGTGGGTGGGAACAGCCATGACGCAGCCCGTTCCGTAATCTGCCAGAACGAAATTTGCCGCATAGATGGGCATCTTTCTCGTAGTTAAGGGATTTAGACAATATGCGTCCAGAAAAATACCTTCTTTTTCATAGGATTCGGAAGTTCTTAAGAGCCTGTCCTGCTTCTTAATCTTTTCTACAAACTCGCGAACATCGTTTTCTATCGCTTTTCCCTTGACCAATTCCATGACCAGCGGATGTTCGGCAGCCACGAGCATAAAAGTGGCGCCATACAGCGTGTCCTGACGGGTTGTAAATACCTTGATGTCTCCAGAACCTTCTGCCATAGGAAAAGAAACCTCGCAGCCGCAGCTTTTGCCGATCCAGTTTTTTTGCATGGTAAGCACCCTCTCCGGCCAACCGGTGAGTTTGTCGCAGTAATCGAGAAGTTCTTCAACATAAGCAGTGATCTTGAAAAACCACTGGTCGAGCACCTTTTCTCCGACTTCGGAAGAGCATCTCCAGCACAATCCCGCCTCAACCTGTTCATTGGCTAGAACCGTCTGGCACTTTGGGCACCAGTTGACGGCGGAGGTTTTTTTATAAACCAGCCCTTTTTTATACATCCACAGAAAGAATAGTTGTTCCCATCGGTAATATTCCGGCTCACAGGTTGAGATTTCCCTGTCCCAATCATAGCTAAAGCCCATTCGCTTGAGCTGGCTTCTCATGTAAGAGATATTTTCATTGGTCCATGTTGCCGGATGAATGTCCCGTTCAATGGCGGCATTCTCTGCCGGCATGCCAAAGGCGTCCCAGCCCATGGGGTGTAGCACGTTGAAACCTTTCATGCGTTTATATCGGGCAATCACATCTCCAATGGTGTAATTTCTGACATGGCCCATGTGAATCTTCCCCGATGGGTAAGGAAACATTTCCAGCAGGTAGTATTTCTTCTTTTGGGGATCTTCGTGGACCTTAAAAGTTTTTGCGTCTTCCCAGTATTTTTGCCATTTTCCTTCGATCTCCTGGGCATTGTACTTTCTGTTCATGTTGTTATCTCACCTCCGCCGTGCCTGAAACTTATGTGGGCGATATCGTCTGGATATAAGGTTCTGCTCCCATACGAAAAGCGAACTGCCGGATGCTAATGTCTATGAAAATCTTTCCTCTGTACCTTCTTTGCGAAACCTGGCGTAGAGGGCGTCAAGGATGCCGTTAATAAAGGCCCCTGAATTTTCTGAACCGTAAACCTTGCCAAGCTCAATGGCTTCATTAAGGGTCGCTTTGGGAGGAATGTCTTGACAGTTCAAAAGCTCAAAAACGGCTATACGCAGGATGCTTTTATCGACACGCGATATCCTGGCAAGAGACCAATTTTCTGCGCAGGCGCTGATAAGTTCGTCTATCTTGTCTTTGTTGTTCCAAACGCCCTTGACCAGAAACGAGGAAAAATCTTTGCTTTCTGTGATGACCTGTGCTTCAAAGTTGCGCTGGAAAAGATCGATAGCTTCTTCAGCGCTGATTTTCAGAACATCAAGGCCATACAGAATCTGCAAGGCCATTTCCCTCGCTTTTCTCCTTTGGCGCATTGATTCCTCAGATGAATATCAGGCGCTTAACGCTACACCCTTACCGGATCTGCCTGTGCCGGCAAATGCCGCTTGCATCTACCGGCGAAAGTTTATATTTTTTTAAAAAGATCAACCATCTCGATAGCCGACATTGCGGCATCCCATCCCTTATTTCCGGCTTTTGTGCCTGCCCTTTCAATGGCCTGTTCGATGGTATCCGTCGTTAAAACGCCGAAGGCGATGGGGACTTCCGTCTCTAAGCCGACGTTGGCGATACCCTTGGCAACCTCGGCGCTGATATATTCAAAATGGGGCGTTGCTCCACGGATAACCGCTCCGAGACAGATAACGGCATCGAAACGCCCTGTTTGGGCCAGTTTTTTGGCCATGAGGGGAAGCTCGAAAGCGCCGGGCACCTTATAGATTTGTATATCTTTTTCATCTGCTCCCGCCCTTGTCAGGGCGTCTATGGCGCCTTCAATCAATCTTCCGCAGATAAAGTCGTTGAACCGGCTTGCCACAAGACCGAATTTCATGCCCTTGGCAATAATTTTTCCCTCAATGATCTTTGACATGGCTTTTTCTCCGTTTGGCTGGGTATCTGTTCAGTTTGCTTCAATCTATCGCTGCTGTTTCTGGAGCCAATCGTTTTAAATTTCCAGGATATGTCCCATTTTCTTCTTCTTGGTGGTCAGGTACCTGATGTTGTTTTCCGTCGGTTTGATCTCGATGGGAACCCGTTCGGTAACGGTCATCCCATATCCTTCCAGACCGACGATCTTTTTGGGGTTGTTGGTCATCAGGCGCATTTTCCTGACGCCGAGATCTACGAGAATCTGTGCGCCAATGCCGTAATCCCGCAAGTCTTCTTTAAATCCCAACGCAAGATTGGCTTCCACCGTATCCATGCCCTGTTCCTGTAATTTATACGCCTTGATTTTATTGGTGAGGCCAATGCCACGACCTTCCTGATGCATATAAACAATTACGCCCTTGCCTTCCTTTTCGACCATTTTCATGGCGGTATGCAGTTGTTCGCCGCAATCGCACCTTTCCGATCCGAAAACATCCCCCGTGATACATTCCGAATGAACCCTCGTCAGAACCTCTTCCTCCGGATCAATTTCGCCCTTGACTAAGGCCAGATGTTTCATGTCATTCACATCATTTTCGTAAACGATAAGCTTAAATATACCGCCGTAGCGGGTGGGAATAATGGCCGTCGCCGCCCTTCGGATAAGCGATTCATGTTGCAGTCGGAAATTAATCAGGTCGGCAATGGTGACGATTTTTAAGTTGTGTTGCCGGGCGAAGACTTCCAGATCGGGCATGCGGGCCATAGCGCCATCGTCTTTCATGATTTCACATACCACGCCGGCCGGCTTCAGTTTTGCCAGACGCGCCAGATCGACGGATCCTTCCGTTTGGCCCGCCCTGACCAAAACACCGCCTTTCTTTGCCCTGATGGGAAACACATGTCCAGGGCTGACCAGATCTTCCGCCTTTGCATCATCGGCCACGGCGGCAAGAATGGTTGTCGCCCGGTCTGCCGCTGAAATCCCCGTTGTGACCCCCCGTTTGGCCTCGATGGAAACGGTAAAGGCCGTTCCAAAACTGGATCGGTTATCCCTCACCATGGGGAGGAGGCGTAATCTGTCTGCATGTTCTTCGGTTAAGGTCAGGCAGATGAGCCCCCTGCCGTATCGCGCCATAAAGTTGATGGCTTCCGGCGTGGCAAATTCCGCCGCCATACAGAGATCGCCTTCATTTTCTCTGTCTTCATCATCCACAAGGATGATCATCTTCCCGTTTCTTATGTCTTCAATTGCTTCTTTTATTGTTCCGATAGCCATTAAAACCTCTCTGAGGATTTCTAAATTTTTTCTTACTTTTCTATAAAACCGTATTGGGCTAGAAAGTCCATGTCAATTCCCCGACGGGGAGTTTGCTTAAGGCTAAGGAATTTGTCCACATACTTGCCTATGATATCTGTTTCGATATTGACCAGATCTCCTATGTTTTTTGTTCCCAATGTGGTGGAGGCAGCCGTATAAGAGATAATATTAACATAAAAAATATTTTTTTTACAGGTATTTACCGTTAGGCTGACGCCGTCGATGGCAACCGATCCCTTTTCCACCATGTATCTGTCCATGGTATCATCAATCCCGATACCGAAAATAATGGATCTCGATTCAACATTTCTCTCCTGGATTTTTCCCATTCCATCCACATGGCCCAGAACAATATGTCCTCCCAGAAAATCCGACAAGCGCAGCGCCTTTTCAAGGTTGATCCGGTTGCCTGCCTGAAAGATTTTTAAATTGGTTCGAAGAAGCGTTTCTGCGGAAACATCTGCGATAAAACCCTTATTAGTTTTGCCGATAACCGTCAGACACGCTCCATTTACAGCGATACTATCGCCTGTTTTTATATCACTTAGCTCCATGGGAGTTTCTATCTCCAGCAGGAGGTCACTCCCCTTTTTCGTTGTTTGCTTAATTAAGCCTGTGGCTCCTATGATTCCTGTAAACATTTGGTATTATACAAATTGTGTAAAGGTGTTTCTATTTAATATCTTCTTTTTTTGTGTTCAATATCTCCTTGAGTTCTTTTACAAAGTCACTCACATCACGAAACTGCCGGTACACGGAGGCAAATCTGACATATGCCACGCCGTCCAAGCGCTGTAATTCTTTCATAACCGCTTCACCGATAACGGCGGAAGAAATTTCTTTTCCCTGAAATTCCTCACAGGTTTTTTTTACATCCTCTACCACGCCCTCTATGACATCAATACTGATGGGCCTTTTCTCGCAGGCCTTTTTGATGCCTGCCGTGATTTTTGTCCTGTCAAAAGGTTCCCTCCGACCATCTTTCTTGACAACCATGGGCAGCACCTCTTCCACGAATTCATAAGTGGTGAAACGTCTGCCACAGCCAAGACATTCCCTTCGCCTCCGTATGACATCCCCGTCCTTGCTGATCCGGGAATCGATAACCTTGTTTTCTCTACTTGTACAGAAGGGACATTTCATAATTGAGACACGATAATATGGGCTTCCTCTAGCATGTTTTCCGACAGTTTGTCCATATACCCCTGCCGGTAGATTATTTTGACGATACCGGCGTTGATGATCATTTTTGCGCAGATACTGCACGGATGATTGGTGCAGTAAATGGTTGCTCCCTTAACACTCACGCCATGAAAAGCTGCCTGGATGATGGCGTTTTGTTCAGCATGAAGGCCGCGACAGAGTTCATGACGCTCGCCGGGAGGCACATTTAATTTTTCTCGTATGCAACCGATATCCGAGCAGTGGCGGAGTCCTGATGGCGCCCCATTGTATCCTGTAGCCAGAATCCTGCGGTCTTTAACGAGAACGGCTCCGACGCTGCGTCTTAAGCAGGTGGAACGCTTGGATACGAGCGCTGCAATGTCCATGAAATATTCATCCCAACCTGGTCTGCGATTAGAAGTATTCGTAGTTTACCCCCTGGCGAGGCGTTCCTGATACAAGGGAAATTGCTCGCAAAGTGTTTTCACTTCCTCCTTGATTTCCTGAAGAGTTTTTTCATCATTTTTGTGCTTGAGACCTTCAGAAATCAGTCGAGCAATGATTTTCATCTGATATTCTTTCATTCCCCTGGTGGTCACCGCCGACGTGCCGATTCTTATGCCGCTGGTAATCTGCGGTCCTTTCGTATCAAAGGGGATCCCATTTTTATTGACAGTTATACCAATGTGGTCGAGCGTTTCCTGAGCATCCTTGCCCGTTATATTTTTATCCGTCAAATCCACGAGCATCAGATGATTGTCGGTGCCCCCGGAGACAAGTCGAAAGCCCTCGACAATTAATGAATCGGCCATGGCTTTGGCGTTCTTTACTATCTGGGCCTGATATGTTTTAAATTCATCCGAAAGCGCTTCTTTGAAAGCGACTGCCTTGGCGGCAATAATATGCATCAACGGCCCGCCCTGGACGCCGGGAAATACCCTGCTGTTCAGCGCCTTGGCAAAATCCTCTTTGCACATGACAAGTCCACCGCGAGGGCCGCGGAGGGTTTTGTGGGTGGTTGAGGTGACAAATTCGCACATGGGCACGGGAGAGGGATGCAAACCCGTTGCGACCAAACCTGCGATGTGGGCAATATCTGCCATGATGACGGCGCCGACCTGATCGGCGATTCTTCTGAACGCTTCAAAATTCAAGGTTCTTGGATACGCGCTGGCTCCAACGACAATCATCTTGGGTTTATGTTCTCTGGCCAAAGCCTCAACCTGGTTAAAATCAATGGTTTCCGTTTCTCTATCGACGCCGTAAGGAATCACACGGTAGAGGCGTCCGGAAAAGTTTACAGGGCTTCCGTGGGAAAGATGCCCGCCATGAGATAAATTCATCCCTAAAATGGCATCCCCGGGCTGTAACACGGAAAAATAGACGGCCATGTTTGCCTGGGTGCCGGAGTGGGGCTGCACATTGACATGCTCTGCGCCAAAAAGTTGCTTGCATCTCTCAATAGCCAGCGTCTCAGCAATATCGACGAATTCACATCCCCCGTAATATCGTTTTCCCGGATAACCTTCGGCGTATTTATTTGTCATTATACTTCCCTGGGCTTCCAGAACAGCCTCGCTGACAAAATTTTCCGAGGCGATGAGCTCGAGTTTTCCGGCCTGTCGCCGCGTTTCCTGCAATATGGCTTCGGCTATTGCCGGATCTGTTTTCGCTAAGGCAGACATGCTGCGCTTTTCCTTAAATTATTTGGATATTTCGCTTGCTTACTTTATTGCAGATGCCCTGTACAGGTTTATTTCCAGTTTTTTGATCTTGTCCAGTCTTGCCTGGTGTCTGCCGCCTTCAAAGGCTGTTTTCAGCCACATATCCACAATGGCTTTTGCCGTTTCCGGCTCGGTTCGCCTTCCTGCCAGGGCAAGAATATTGGCATCGTTATGCAATCTGCTCAGGCGGGCTCCTTCTTCATCAAGGCAAAGGGCGGCCCGGACATGGGGGAATTTATTGGCCACAATGGTCATGCCAACACCGGAGGCGCATATCAGTATCCCTCGAAGGAATTCTCCGGAGGAGACCTTTTTTGCGACAGTGATGCCGAAATCAGGATAATCCACAGATTCCAGAGAAAATGTTCCCTCGTCGGTTACTTCCCGACCGGAATTCACTAAAAATGTCTTTATCGTTTCTTTGAGGGAAAATCCTGCGTGATCTGCTCCGATAATTATTTTTTCGACAGGCATGGTTTTTTTAACCGGTTAATTTCCTAAATATTAATACGGCATTCGCCCCACCAAAACCGAAGGAGTTTGACATGGCAGTCCGGATTTCCCTTTTTCTTGCCGTATGAGGAACATAATCGAGGTCACATTGGGGGTCCGGGTTGTCCAGGTTGATGGTAGGGGGTATGATGCCGTCGCAAATGGCTTTTACTGAGAGGATGGCTTCCACGCCGCCGGTTGCGCCAAGAAGATGCCCCGTCATGGATTTCGTTGAACTGACGGCAAGAGTTTTGCTGTGGTCGCCAAACAGAGAGTTGATAGCCTGAGTTTCATATATATCATTGAGGAAGGTAGATGTCCCGTGGGCATTGATATAATCAATTTCTTCCGGCTGCAAACCGGCATCCAGCAAGGCAGCCTTCATGCACCTCAGGGCTCCTTCATGGCCGGGAGGCGGCGCTGCGATGTGAAAAGCATCGCTTGTCGAGCCATAACCAATGACTTCTGCATATATCCTGGCGCCCCTATTGACGGCGTAGGAAAGTTCCTCCAGAATCAGAAGACCGCAGCCTTCACCGATGACAAAGCCATCCCGGTCCTTATCGAAAGGTCTGCTTGCCTTTTGGGGCTCCTCATTCCTGGTGGAAAGTGCCCTCATGGCATTGAATCCCGCCACGGAAAGAGGGCAAACAGCGGCCTCAACGCCTCCGGTGATCATTACATCTGCATAATTGTGGGCTATGATTCTGGCAGCATCGCCAATGGCGTTGGTTCCCGATGCACAGGCGGTAACGGTGCAGTTGATGGGCCCCTTGGCCCCGCAACGGATAGACACCTGCCCGGCGCCGAGATTGGCAAGAACAGAGGAAATGGTAAAAGTGGACATCCTTCTTGGACCATCATGAAGGATGGTCTCTTTTGCCTTTTCCATTGTTGCCAGACCGCCGATTGCCGAGCCGATGATGACGCCTGTCCGCAGGGCATTCGTTTCATCGATTGTCAATCCGGCATCTGCGATAGCCATTTGAGCGCAAGCAAGGGCATAAATAATAAAATCATCCAACTTTCGAAGGTCCTTTTTACTGATGAAGCTTAAAGGGTCAAAATTTTTTACTTCACCGGCAATTTTTGTCTCGTATGCGGTTGTATCAAATTTCGTTATCGTGCCGATTCCTGATTGACCGGCGCAAATTCCCCGCCAGGTATCCTCCGCAGAATTGCCGATAGGCGTAACCGCTCCCATACCCGTTATGACGACTCGCCTTTTCAATGGGTATGATACCTCCTGTGATTTGTAAGATTATTGGATGCCTTTGGATTTAAGGAAGTCAATCACATCTTTTACGGCGCGGATATTTTCCAACTCTTCATCGGTGATTTGGATGCCGAAGTTTTCTTCCAATTCCATGACCAATTCCACCAGATCCAGAGAATCGGCTCCCAGATCGTTAATGAAAGAAGCCTCTAGAACGCAGTCTTCTTTTTTGATATCCAACTGCTCTGCAATAATATTGATGACCTTTTCTTCAAGTGTCATAAAGATACCCTCCTAAAGTGTATTTTCTGTTTTATCAAAGCGAAAAATGTGCTTAGTTAGCCGGAAATCTTTTCCACAGAAACAACCTCCCGCCCCTTATAGGTTCCACAATGCCGGCATGCATGGTGGGGTAGTTTGGGTTCATTGCACTGGGGGCATAATGATCTCGATGGAGGAGTCAGAAAATCGTGGGACCTTCTTTTATTCCTTCTTGTTCTGGAGTGTCTTTTTACTGGATTTGGCATATTCGCAACCTCATTATTTCAATTTATTCATTTGTTAACTTGTCGTATTTGTTAAATCTTCAACTTTTTTAGCACGGCAAACTGTCCAATGGTATTAGCAATATGGCAATGGCAACTTGCCATATTGAGATTTATTCCACAATGGGGACATAGGCCTTTGCATGATTCTTGGCAAAGAACTTTCATGGGAATCGGCAAAATAATTTGTTCGTAAATGATCGGATCAAGATCGATAAAGTCGCCCTCATAATAACCAAATTCGAGATCTTCGGCACAAAGCTCCATTTCTTCGCTCAAGCGCTTGTTATTTGCCGGCATAAGGATATATCGAAAGCCGTTTTTTACGGCAATGGATGTAGGTTCCAGACATCGGCAACAATTTGTATTGACAAATGTTTCAAGTTCCCCTTCGATCATGACGGTTTCCCGAATTTTTTTCAAGGAACATTTCACTTCGACTCTGCCGTGGGAAAATTCATTCTTTTCCTTTTCCGATAGTATATCGAGATAATAATTAGCTTCCTTGGAAAACGGAAGGGTTAAGCCCTCTTCGGGAATATTCACAATGTTGATCTTCAAAAACACCGCTCCGGTAACAGCTTTATAATAAAGTTGGATTATAATGTAATTAAACTGGGGAAGTCAATTACAAATTGGTTTATTGTCGAGAATCATTTACCAAGCATTGAAAACCAAATATTGAACCTTCTGTGGGTACAGGGTATGCGTTCTTGCTAGTGGAATAATTATTGATGATCTTTTAAAAAAGATTTAACATCATGCCATCAATAAAAATATACACAGGAGCGCAAAGTGCAAACGTTAACTGTCAGAACGGGCACAAGGGTTGAACTGATCGATATTACCGCACAACTTAGAACGTTATTGAAACAAAGCAATATCAAAAACGGTGTTTGCCATATTTTTATACCCCACACGACTGCTGCCGTAACTATAAATGAAAATGCCGACCCTGACGTAGCGAGGGATATCATCGTCACCCTTGACAGGATTGTTCCCTTGAAAGGCGATTATCGGCATGTGGAGGGAAATTCCGCTGCACATATCAAGGCTTCCATATTCGGGGCATCGCAAACCATCTTTATAGGGGATAGCGACTTTATCTTGGGAACATGGCAATCTATTTTCTTCTGCGAATTTGATGGACCCAGAACGAGAAAGGTTTTCGTCAAAATCTTGGGAAGCCCTTCGAATTGAAAACCGTCACGATTGGGGGTTAAGAATTTCACTCAAGCTGGGGTGGGGGATTACCCAATTTGACAGGGCCTTTTTCCCTAGGCGACAGGCAACGGCCAGAACCATGGGAGTGATAAGTTCACAGGCTTTCTCTCCCACAATGGTTGCTCCCACCAGCTGATCTTTATGAAAAATGCTTTTTACAAAACCATTCCCATGCAATTCTGCCCTAGCCATGATGTTATTACCATATTCCACTTTTCTAATTTCTATTTCCAGGCCCTGCGCCCTTGTCTGCTTCTGAGTTAAACCGATCCGGGCGAGACTAGGATGAGAGTAAACCACGGAAGGGATGATAGCCTCATCGTAAAGGAACGAATGGTTACCGAACAGGTGATTGGCAAGAACTTTTCCCTGTTGAGCGGCCCGGTGTGCGAGCATTAAGCCGCCCGTGACATCACCGATAGCGTAAATGCCGTCAACACTGGTTTTTTGATTTTTATCAATAATGATGCCTTGGGAATTGTAGTGGATTCCTACGCGATCCAATTCGTTGGAAACCAGACGCGGCTTTCTCCCCGTGCATATGAGGGCGTATTCGCTTTTAAAGTCAAGCATTCGTTCGGATTGCGAAGCACGCACACGAACCCCATCTTTGTCTTCCATAAGGGATAATACTTCTGTGGAGGTGCAAATTACAGCCCCCAATTTAGAAAGCTCCTGTTTCAGAAGCTCTGCGGCTTCGTTGTCTTCAAAGGGCAAAAGCTGCTCTGCAAGTTCCAGAAGTTGCACCTTGACCCCCATCTCGGCCAGGAATGTCGTAAATTCAACGCCGATGACACCGCCGCCAATGATAATGATGCTTTCGGGCAACGTCTGCAATTCCAAAAGCGTGTCAGATGTCAGAATGCGTTTGGAAGGTTGAATTCCCGGCAGGAGAAAAGGGGAGGAACCCCAGGCAATTGTTATATTCTCAGTCTTCAAATGATGGATCGACCCGTCCGCCAGGATACATTGGACGTCCTGCGGGGAAGCGATGCTAGCTTTCCCCAATTTCATGTGAACACCGGCATCATGGAGTATTTTCTGGACACCAAGGGCGGAAATCTTGACCATCTGAGCTTGGTGGCGTTTTATCGCAGAGAAATTAAATGTGAAAGAGGCAGTTTCAACGCCGAGGCGCTTAAGTTTCTTCATGTCCGTGTAGGATTTGCTGCACGCCAGAAGGGCCTTGGTGGGAACACAGCCCTGATGGGTACAGGCGCCTCCCCATCCGTTTTTTTCGATGATGGCTACTTTCGCCCCCATTTTGGCTGCGTGTTCCGCGGCGGTAAAACCGCCTGGACCTGCACCAATTACAACAAGATCATATGCATCCGTCATTTTCAAGCTCCGCCTGTGTAAAAGATAAAAGATTTCGCCGCATGATATGAGCTGCGCACTAGGGGGCCTGCTTCGACTCGCCTGAAGCCCATCCCAATGGTCGTTTGTTTGAGATGATTGAATTCATCAGGTGCATAATAACGCGCCACGGGCCAATGATTTTTTGAAGGTTGCTGGTACTGCCCGATGGTTAAATGCTCGCACTGAACCTTTGACAGATCCGAGAGAAGGTGGATAATATTTCCCATCGTTTCGCCAAATCCTACCATGAAACCGGATTTTATTATGATGGCGCTATGTTTTAAGTAACGATCGCGCCATAAACGCGCCCGGTTCAGAAGCTCCAAGGATAACTCGTAATTTCCCTGGGGACGGAGTCTTTTAAACAGGGCCGGCGCCACATCTATGTTGTGATTGATAACATCCGGTTTGCTATCCATGACTCTCGCCAAGGCCTGCCGATTTCCCTTAAAATCCGGGATGAGTAATTCTACTTTACAATCCCGTATTTTTCGGCGTAGCTCTTCCACGCACCGAGCGAATATTTCAGCGCCGCCGTCAGCTAAATCGTCCCGGGTAACCGATGTGATGACAACATACCTTAGTCCAAGCGCTCTTGCGGCGTCCGCTAAACGTTGCGGTTCATCAAGGTCAACCGCTCCGGTGTTCCCCTGTGCGATATTGCAATAAAGGCAGTTTCTGGTACAGATATTGCCCAGAATGAGAAACGTGGCAGTCCCCTCAGCAAAGCACTCAGAAATATTTGGGCAGAGGGCTTCCTGGCAAACGGAATGGAGGTTGAAAGACTTCAGTACACCTTTCACTTTTTTAAACTCGTGACTGCTTGGCAATCTGACTTTCAACCATGCCGGTTTTCTGTGAGATGTTTCGGTGTTGCTTATCATGGCCTGCTAGGTCTCGTTAAATTTTGTCTTGTGGAAATAACCGCTTATAAAAAAGGGGAAATTGATCCTTTCCTATTGCAAGCATGCAGACTAAAGGCATTGCTTTCTTTGCATGATTGACTATTTGTTCTGTGATGTTTCTGATGTCCCATTGGGCATGTTGGTCGGCACGCAGGCGGGCGATGTGATACAACTCGCGGGCATTGACCTTCAACAAAACCCTCTTTCGATGCGCGTTGGTGAGGATGTAAGGCGCCGCGAGGGGGTCTGTTTTTTTGATCTTACGGTATATTTTTTCTGTTTGAGCGATTAGTTTCAGAAAGTTTCTATCCATGCCGGTTTCATAAATGGAGGGAGGAATGGTGATGCCTTGATCGGGATCGTAATTCTGGCAGGTGATGGTTGCCATGCGGTGCCGCTTTAGCTGCGCGAAGCAGCTAGCGCTGAGAGTGATCTCAAATTGCAGGTCGGCATATTCAAATTCCCTAAGAGGCGTATCATAGGATTCCATTCTCCTTAACGCTGCGGCAACGAGTTTTTTCTTTTCCTGCTGATTTAACCGGCCTGCTATGTCAAGGCACTTTATAAAAGGGAACTCACATGAAGAATGAATCAAAGCGGCGGCAATTTTTTCATCGGCAGCCGGAGTGGCGCAAATGAGTCGCACGGATTCACCCTCATTTTGTTGAGCAATAGCATCCTTGAGATTCCCTGTGACAGACGAAACTTCTTTCCTTAAATCCTGGCGGGTAAGGCTTTCATAGTCCGTCGCTTGTGTGTAACGAATCAACGAGGGGGCAATTCTCCTGATGGCCATGTGCAATTTCCTGCCGTATTCCCTGGCTTCCTTCAAGGGGTGCGCGGCCAGGCGCCGCAGCATCAGCTCTATATTCCTGGCATTGGCCGTCATTCCCAGCTGTGTTTCCGTGGCAAGGGGAATGATATAGCGAGCATCCTCTTTTGCCCAGCCTTCCAAGAGAGTTTTGTTTTTAGGATCTTCGGCCAAATCATTATGCTTTTCGAATATGTAAGGCTTTAACTTTTCATAGAGTTTGAGGTAAAACTGGTTCTGGCGGTGGGCCATCGTCATAAAATCGTTTGCCAAACCGGCCTTTCTTATCTCTTTGGGAACGACAAAATCATCCTTAAAAAGGACATAGCGCTGTGATTTTTCCGTATAAGAGCAAAGGCGAAATTTTTCGATCTCCTCCACTAAGAGCCTGGAGACGCCAATGATATCGATATTGAAAACGGCATGCTCGGCTACGGAGCTGTGCCCCATCTCAAAAACGATGTTTGTGTTGGATTGCCTGGCCTTTTCCACCTCTTTGCGGGCATCACTCCGAAGTTCATCTACCGTCTTGGGGCTCCGGCTGATCCGGGCGTAGGCGGCGGAGATCGTCTCCGGTGTGAGATACCGCACATTAGGGTGGTCTTCTTTAAATTCTCTGATTGTTTCGTAATCCAGATTATATCCAGCCAGTATGACCTTCATAAAATTGCCTTTACCACTTGATGTGTTCCACGCGCGGGAGAGCCCGTCCAAGAAATCGTTCAGCGATACCCTGAAAGCGCAGGGGAAGATCGGTGACATAGAATTGGTGCTGAGGCTGGTTTATGTCGAAGCTCCGCAAGTTCTTTTCCGTCAAAAGGCTTGCCGTAATATCGGCCATGGATTCGGCAGAATCGATGAGATTTACTTTGGGGCCGGTAATATCTTTGATAAGAGCCTTCAGCAGCGGATAATGAGTGCAGCCAAGCACGAGGGCATCAATATGCTCCGCTAGAACAGGACGAAGATATTCCTGAGCGGTAAGCCTGGTTACTTTATGGTCAAGCCATCCTTCCTCAACCAGCGGAACGAATAGCGGACACGCCTGGGAAAAAATTTTGATGCTGGGGTCATATTGGTGGATGGCCCTTGCATAGGCATTGCTGTTGATTGTTGCCAGTGTTCCAATAACGCCGATGCGCTTTTCTTTGGTTCCGGCAACGGCGCTACGGGCTCCTGCATCAATCACATCCAGCACGGGAACAGGAGAAAGTTCTTTCACGACATGGTTGGCTACCGCGGCCATGGTGTTGCAGGCGATAATAAGCAACTTGACATCCTGCTGCAATAGGAATTCTGCAATCTGTGTGGCGTATCGGGCAATGGTTTCTACGGATTTTACTCCATAGGGCACCCGAGCAGTGTCTCCGAAGTAGATAATATTTTCAAAAGGCGCCCGTTCCATGAGCGCCCGGACAACCGTAAGCCCGCCGACACCGGAATCGAATACACCTATGGCATGCCGCGGATTATTGCGCATAGAACATCCCCCATGACAAAATAACTGCTTCCTATCAAAATCACCTTATCCATTTCTGAAATGGATAATCTAAAAGGGCGTCTTATTTAACACAACGTTTTGAAAATTCATAGTAAAGAAGTATTAAAGAAGCTGTCCCAAATGAAAAACAGGCATTGATTAAAAGTCATTAATTGAGTAGGCTGGTTTCGTAAATACTAGAGTGAACCCCATCTATTGCACAAAATGAGACCTTTGAATTTGTGATTAAATCGCCTTGCCGTCATTCCGTGCTTGACTTGAGCCTGCCCCGTACTCGATACGGGGGAATCCAGTGTTTTCAAGCCGTTATAGATTCCGCCCCAATTTTCATCGGGGTGACGTGTCGGAATGACGTGAGGGGCCGTTTTTCAAAGGTCTCAAAATATGATAGAGTATTAGACAGGATCATTGCCCGATAAGGGTAGAAAGGATCATGTCATGAAGTATAGAAGGTTCACTCAAGAATTTAAAAGATCAACCATAGAGCAGTTGCTCAGTGAAACAGTTGGGTCTGCGGAACTTTGCAGGCGTTATGACATTTCTTCGCAGAGCAGCCTAAAACAAACCGAGAAAAAAGAAAGTTCATTGCCGGGAATCGCGTCCTTGTCGAAAGCATTCAAAGAGGGTGTGATCTCATGAATCTGCCCTGGAGGAGTTTTATCAAAAGGAGAAATCGTAAGTCTCTGAAGAGGACTTGGAATCCCGTATTGACGATATCTGTCTGGAGTTTCCCGGTTATGGGTATCGTAGAGTGACAAAGCAGCTTCATCGTGAAGGGTCGAGAGTCAACCACAAGAAGGTTTCCCGAATCATGCGGAAGAAGGGGTTGCAATGCCATCGCAGGAAGAGATGGGCAAGAACAACCGACGGCAATCGAAGAGGTTCAACTTTGGGAACACCGGACTATGGAAGATGTTAAAAAAAGGATTTCCTGTTTCATCGAGAATGTGTATAACTAAAAATGCTTACGCTCCTTTTGGGAGCTATTGGCCTCCGTGTGAGTTTGAAAAGATGTTAACATTAACCCTTAACCACTGTCAGGATACTCTAATTGTATGGCCCTGATCTGTGCAACGTAAGGGGTTCAGTCCAGACAACACCCGTTTTTAGCTTGAAAATAAAGATGTAACCCCTCTAATAGCGATTTTTTATCACAGATATTGGTCAAAGTTTTCCTGTATTGCGCTCCCCACTTCAAACCTTTAGTATACCATAGCAAATGTTTACGAAAACGCCTGAGACCATGCTTCTCCCCTGCATAGAAGATACTCTTTTCCAAATGACATTTAATAATGTCTTCCCTTTCCGAAATTGACGGCACATAATACTCATTTCGCCCTTCCAAAAAAGATATTATATTTTTCAAGTTCCATGGTTCCCCCAAAACACCCCTGCCAACCATCACCGCATCGCATCCCGTAAGCGCAATCATCCGACATGCATCGTCCGGCCCTTTAATGTCTCCGTTTCCTACCACGGGAATACGTAAAGCCCTTTTTACGTCCCTTATGATTTCCCAACTTGCATGGCCGGCAAGTCCCTGGTCGGCTGTGCGGGGATGGACAATAACAGCATCTACACCGCAATCCTGCGCGACTTGTGCAATCTGCACCGCCGTTATGCTGCGGCTGTTAATGCCCGCTCTAATTTTAACCGTAAGCGGCAGCGAGGTAGCGTTCCTGACGCTTCGCAAGATTTCAGATACTCTGCTGGGGTTGCCCATCAAGGCCACTCCTGCCCCTGTCTTGACTACCTTCCTGACAGGACATCCCATATTAATGTCTATAAGATCAACACCTGCTTCGGCTGCAATTTTTGCCGCTTCGGCAAGGATAGCGGGATCGGCGCCGAATATTTGTGCCCCAAGAGGGCTATCACCTTGAAAAGATTGAAGATAACCGTAACTCCGATCCGTTTTTCTAACAAGGCCATCGGCGCTTATCATCTCCGTGAAAGCAAGACCGCAACCATATTTTCTTACCATTTGCCTAAATGGCGGATCCGTAATGCCCGCCATAGGAGCCAGAAGTACAGAATTTTCTAAAGATAGGCTTCCTATCCTCATCCCATTGCCTTCTTTAAAAACTGCTGCGCTCTTTGAAGGTCTTCAGCAGTGTTGATTCCCATTACCTCCATAGGATCATCAGCAACAAATGACCTGACCTTAAAGTTTTTCTGGTTTGCTATCTTAACAATATCCGTCAAATAGTATTCATTTTGAGCATTTTCGCTGTCAAGCGCTGCCACGGCATCAAAAAGGAAAGGGCTTTGCATGCAGTATATTCCTGTATTGATTTCCTTTATCTGTTTTTGTCTTGCCACCGCATCCTTTTCTTCCACGATTTGCAAAACATCCCCTGTTTCATTTTTAATGACGCGCCCATAACCAAACGGATTGTTCAAAACTGTTGTCAATACCGTAATGACAGATTTTTGCATCATGTGGCAATCAATCAGAGCATAAACGGTGGAAACTTTCAACAATGGGACATCGCCGCATAAGATGAGCACCGTTCCTTTGTGATGCTTCAAGACATCCGCCGCCTGAAGAACTGCATGTCCCGTTCCCAATTGTTCACGTTGCTCCACAAAAATCAATCCTTTATTTTTAAAGGCTTTTTTTACCTCTTCGGCTTGATGCCCAATGACAACAACAACTTTTTCCGATTGAACCGCTTGTGCAATATCAACCGGATAGGTCAACATCGGTTTCCCCCTCAGCGGATGCAAAACCTTTGCCAAATCAGATTTCATTCTCTTTCCCTTGCCGGCAGCAAGGATAATCGTTGATAATCTTTCCCCTATATTTTCCATATTCAACTTCCAACTCAATATTTTTGTTTCATTTACAGGAAAGCCTATATCAAACGTCATTTGAATCCTGGACCCTATCAAGTTTGGCAGGAAGCACTACCAGGACCTTCTTAATGGATTTCATATCCACGTCTTCTATCACAAAGATAACATCCCCCCAGTGCAATGTCTCGTTTCTCTTGGGTATTTTGCCCATCTTGCATAACAAAAAACCGCCTAAGGTATCGTATTGTCCATCTGGAATATCAACGTGAATGGTTTGACGCATGCGCTCAATACTGACCCGCGCATTAAATATGTACCTTCCCGATCCGATCTTCTTGTAAAATTCATCTTCTGTATCAAATTCATCATCAACCTCACCTACAACGGATTCCAAGATATCTTCTGTTGTTACGATGCCTATGGCGCCACCGTATTCGTCAACGACGATTGCCATCCGTTCCCCTACACTTTGGAACTCAACAAGCAGTTCTTTCGCCAACTTCGTTTCAGGAATATAGAGAGGCACGGGTTTTACGCAAGAAGCAATACTCTGATCTTTATCAGGAAGCGCAGGAGACCCCCATCTTCGGGTTCGGACGGCTTCGATTAGATCAAAATAATGCAATATACCAATAATATTGAATATTTTGTCATCATAAACGGGAATGCGAAGGTACTTTTTCTCCGTCATGAAACGTGCGGCGCCCTCACAATCCATAGTTACGGGAAGGATTGTCACAGCCGAAATGGGAACCATTATTTCACTGACCGTTAGTTCCGAAAAATCAAGGACTCTTCTCACCATATCCCTTTCTATGTTGAGAATATCACTGCTTTTATTCTCTTTATCTGTCCCAAGAATAAACTTTAGTCCCCCTTTTGTGATATAGGATGAATTGATGACCTCTTTTTCACCTTTTGATATTCGGAGGGCTCCTCTGGATATTCTTGAAATCAAGAAGATCACAGGGAAGAACAGCAGCGATGCGATCCATATGAAAGGGGAAATTCTTATCGCCACCAACTCAGCATGTTGCTGAAATATGCTCTTGGGGATAATTTCACCAAAAACAAGAAGTGTAGGCACCATTATGAAAACAGATATTAGTTCTCCCCGACCTTCCCCAAAGATCGATACAAATAAACCTGTCGCAACAGCGGTGCTTGTCACAACACATAAATTGGTGCCCGTCAGTGTCGTCGCCAGGAACCATTCCGGTTTTTCTGAGAGCTTCACCGCCATACGCGCCAACTTAGAACCTCTTTTAGCCTTTTGACGAATTTTATAAATATCCGAAGCAATAAGCGCGATTTCACCGCCCGAGAATAATCCCTCCAAGCACAAGCATAAAATAATCAACAAAAAGGACAGCGCATTATTCACGATCACCGTCCACCCTTTCTATCCGGATCCTCTCTATCCTTGTTCCACGCGCCCCTTCAACATAAAAGTTGTAATTTCCATAGGATACTTTATCATTTTTCGAAGGCAACTTACCGAACAGGTGGAAAACAAAACCTCCCACCGTGTCAAAATCCTCTGTAGAAATGGAAATATCAATGATCTCGTTCAAATCTCCAATGGACATCCGTCCCGAAACAATCCATGTCCGCTCATCTATCTTTTGCCAAAACACTCCTTTGAGCTTCTGCTCCTCATAAATATCTCCGAAGAGATTTCTAAAAATATCCTCCAGCGTCACCAGACCGGAAACCCCGCCATATTCGTCAACCACAATGGCGATCTGCATCCTCCTGAGTTGAAAATCTTCCAGCAAACTGCCCACCCGCCTTTCTAGGGGAACGAAGTATGGTTTTTTTAAAAGTTTCTCCAAATGAACCTGTTTATTGCCATTCAAAAGTTTATGAAATAAATCTTTTGCAAATAAAATCCCTAGGATATCGTCCTTGTTCGTTCCATAAATAGGAATTTTGGAATGTCGAGCCCGGATAATCTCTTTTTCCATAGCCGCTATATCCATGGATATGGGAAGACAAAACATCTCCACCCTGGGAGCCATAACTTCAGAAACGGGTTCATCATTCGATGCAAAAACCCTATGAATAATATCCCGCTGCGTCTCTTCGAGGGCGCCTTCTTTGTATCCCGCATCAATCAAAAGTTTAAATTCATCTTCCGTAAGGTAATTGCCGGCTACGAACTCTTCTCCCGGGTAAAGCGATGCGAACCAATTCGACATCTTCTCCAATGCCCAAACTACAGGCCACGTTATATAAGCAATAAAGGTCAGCAAGGGAGAGACAAAACTTGAAACGGCAATAGGATAAACAACTCCAAAGGTCTTGGGAAGGGCTTCCGCGAAAATAAGCAATATCGGCGTTGTCACCAGCACTGTAATCCACTGGCCGTTTTCTTGGAACAATTGGATAAAAAGAGCGGCCATTATGACAGAGATTATAATATTAACGGATTCATTTCCAACAATAATAGTAATGAGGAGCTTTCTGGGGCGTTTCAACAGACGGGAAACAAAAGAATAATAAAAAGGAAATTTTTCTTCCATCATTTTGTGAAGATGGAGAGGGCTGAGCGAAAACAACGCTGCCTCTGCGCCGGAAAACAGCGCCGAGAAAGCGAGCAGAAACACTAATAAAATAAGCTTTATTGTAATATCGGCGTCCAATTTAAATTATGCTAATATGAGGTTGATGAAAGAATCAAACTGTCCACATTGACTGTCATAAATTAACAAAAATCATCCCAAAAAGACAAATGATTTATATCGTGCAAAACAACAGAGAGATTTGTTTGACTCACGATGATTTTTTGGTTATTAACACGCCATACTTTTTACGCTCGGCTACCTTATATTATATTGTTAACAAAAATATTTAGGAGAGTAAGCTATGCCTAACATCCTTTTGATTGGAAACGGGGCCAGGGAACATGCCATCGCCGAAGCCTTGATGCGGTCAGGCCATCAACCAAGGCTTTTCTCCTACATGAAATCCAATAATCCAGGCATTGCCTCGCTGTCGGAGAAGGTCGCCACAGGTTCCTACAATGACATGGGCGCCATTCAAAAATTTGCCGGCAGCTGCCGGAGTCATTTCGCCATTATCGGCCCCGAAGATCCCTTAAATAACGGCATTGTGGATATGCTTAAAGATTCAGGCATCCCAGCCATCGGCCCAACAAAATCGCTGGCGCGCCTGGAAACATCAAAATCCTTCACCAGACAATTGCTCGAAAAATACCATATCCCAGGCAATCCAAAATTCAAAAACTTCTCGTCGCTTTCCGATATAGAATCCTATATCAGCGAACTCCAATATAGCGGGAATATCGTTATCAAACCCGATGGATTAACCGGAGGGAAAGGTGTTTTGGTGCAAGGTGATCACTTCCACAGCAAAGACGATGCGTTACGACACTGTCAGGATATACTTAAAGAACATGCCCACGTCATTATTGAAGAGAAAATGGAGGGTGAAGAATTTTCTCTCCAGTGTTTCTGTGACGGCAAAACCGTAGCGGCGGCCCCTCCCGTTCAGGATCACAAAAGGCGATTCGTCGATGATAAAGGCCCCAATACGGGTGGCATGGGATCATACTCTTATGAAAATCATACGCTGCCTTTTTTGAAAAGCCAGGATGTCCCGGATGCCCTCGCCATTACCCAGAAGGTAGCGGACGCCATTTATCGGGAAACGGGGAATCTTTACAAAGGCATCATGTACGGTGGCTTTATAGCTGCCAGGGAGGGAGTTAAGCTGCTGGAGTACAACGCGCGGCTCGGCGACCCGGAAGCGATGAATATTCTACCTCTCCTGAAAACGGACTTCGTAGAGCTTTGCCAGGCCATTATTGAAGGCACGCTCGATCGGCTCAAGATAATTTTCGACAACAAGGCTACCGTCTGTAAGTATGTGGTGCCGAAAGGTTACGGGCTTCCCGCTAATCACCCTGAGGCAGGTTCTGCTTCGTCAAGGATTAACATCGGCAATGTGGGGCAGGCAAGGTTGTACTACGCCTCCGTGGACAAAAGAGCAGACGGTCTTTACATGAGCGCTTCACGGGCCGTCGCTGCCGTTGGCATAGCGGAAACCATTTCTAAGGCCGAACGGATTGCCGAACACGCGATATCGGCTATCCAGGGCGCTGTCGATCACCGCCCCGATATCGGAACGAAAGCTGCAATTGAAAAAAGAGTTGAGCACATGAAGCAGATACGTGGATAGAAAAATAAATGACACTTATGGAGAGAAAATGCGAAGAAATGAAATTAAACGGGCTTTGATCAGTGTGACAGACAAAAAAGGCATAGTCGATTTTGCCAAAGAACTCATGGTTTTCGGTGTGGAAATCATTTCGACCGGCGGAACAGCAGCTCAACTAAGGAAAAATAGCATTAAAGTCAAGGATGTTTCCGAATACACGGGCTTTCCTGAAATGATGGATGGAAGACTGAAGACTCTTCATCCTAAGATTCATGGCGGCCTGTTGGCGCTGCGCAGCAATGAAGAACATATGAAAGCCGCCAAAGCGCACCTCATTGAAATGATCGATATGGTGGTTGTCAATCTCTATCGTTTTGAAGATGCTGCTGCCAAAGAAAATTGCACGCTTGAAGAGGCCGTGGAAAATATTGACATAGGGGGGCCAACGATGCTTCGGGCGGCGGCGAAAAATTATCCCTTCGTGAGCGTTGTCACCGATCCGGATGATTATCCTGGAATAGTTAAAGAAATGAAAGAAAATCAAGGAAAGATATCAGAAGCCACCAATTTTGCTTTAGCCACAAAAACATTTCAGTTGACCGCCCGTTATGATGCCGCCATTTCCAACTACCTTGGCAGGATGAGTTCTTCCGGCGAGAAAACGGCAATATTCCCCAGCGCGTTCACCGTTCAATTCAGCAAGATTCAGGAACTTAGATACGGGGAAAATCCCCACCAGAAAGCCGCCTTCTATGGCGAAAGGAACCCTGCACTTTCCGCCATACCGAATGCCCGTCAGATTCAGGGGAAGGAACTATCCTACAATAACATTATGGACTCCGATGCCGCATGGCAAATGGTTTCCGACTTTTCAAAACCAGCCGCCATTATCGTTAAACACACAAATCCCTGCGGAGCGGCAACATCCGACGGCGAGATCGCCCTTGCCTACCGCAAGGCTCTGCAAACAGACCCTCTATCCGCCTTCGGCGGCATTGTGGCCTTCAACCGGCAGGTAGACAAAAAAACAGCGGAAGAAATTGCGAAGACCTTTTTGGAAGTAATTATTGCTCCCCGTTTCGATGAGGAAGCCGTTGCTCTGCTCGCTTCCAAAAAAAACCTGAGAATCCTGGAAATTCCCTCCTCCTCGGCGATGCGATTCGCCGGCTACGATTTCAGGCGCGTTGCAGGAGGGCTGCTCCTTCAAGATAAAGACTCCATAGATTTTGATATTAAAAAAGCTCAAATCGTTACAAAAAGACATCCGTCAGAGGATGAATATCAGGCGCTTGACTTCGCCTGGAGGGTCGTAAAACACGTAAAGTCAAACGCCATTGTCTATGCCACAAAAGATCAACTGGTGGGTGTGGGAGCGGGTCAAATGAGCCGCGTTGACTCCGTTAAAATCGCGAAAATGAAGGCAAACCTTCCCACCCAGGGTTGTGTCTTGGCCTCGGATGCCTTCTTTCCTTTCCGCGACGGCGTGGATATCGCGGCACAAGCAGGAATCACGGCCATCATCCAACCCGGCGGGTCCATCAAAGACCATGATGTCATCACGGCCGCAGATGAACACAACATGGCCATGATATTCACAGGAATAAGACATTTCAAGCACTAAACTGCCCTGCGGCAGCATGAACATAAAGGCCGCAAGTGGCCCCTTAAACACCCAAAGGAAACAACGTCGATTATGAAAAGAAAACCAAGCGCTCTGGTCAGTGTCGTCATGGGAAGCGACTCTGACCTTCCTGTTATGGAAGAAGCAATAAAGATATTGAAAGAATTTAAAATTTCCTATGAGGTTTTTCTGACCTCGGCCCATCGTTCCCCGCAGCGCACCGCTTTATTTGCCAAAGAAGCCAAGAAGCGGGGCATCAAAGCAATCATTGTCGGCGCCGGGGCAGCAGCCCACTTAGCCGGTGTTATTGCCGCTCAAACGACCCTCCCCGTTATCGGTGTTCCCATAGACGCCACTGCATTAGGAGGTTTTGATGCTCTTTTTTCCACGGTGCAAATGCCTGGCGGCGTGCCTGTTGCCACAATGGCTATCGGCAAGGCAGGAGCTAAAAACGCCGCCCTTTTCGCCGTTAGAATTTTAGCCGTGGAAGATGCCGAGCGGCATAAGTCCCTAGTCAATTATATCAGGAATATGGCTGTGGATATCGAAAAAAAACAAAAGCAATTGACCAATGTTCACTCTAAAAATTGATCCGGAGCATCCGGATGAAGCTCTCATCATAAGGGCTGTAAATATCCTAAAGGCCGGCGGCGTAGTCGCCTATCCTACAGAAACTTTCTACGCGCTTGGCGCCGGCGCAGAAAATAAGATGGCTGTGGAAAAGATATTTTCTCTGAAAGGCAGACCTTTCGACAATCCCATATCCATCATCATTAGTCAGATGAGCGAATTAAGTCATCTGGTTGAGCACATCCCCGACATAGCCTGCCGCCTGGCAGAAACCTTCTGGCCCGGCGCTCTGACCCTTGTCTTCCGGGCAAAACCCCATATTAATCCCCTCCTGACAGCAGGCAGCGGGAAGATAGGCATCCGCATTTCCAGCCACCCTATCGCCACCGCGCTGGCAAAAACACTCTCCCAACCAATTACCGCCACGAGCGCTAATCTATCCGGGCAGAAGGAATGCGCCACTCCCGATGAAGTCGCCTTATGTTTGGGATATCATATTGATGCCCTTATCGACGGAGGCCCGACAGCCGGAGGCGCGGGCTCCACGATTATGGATCTCACCACCGATCCGCCTGAAATTACCAGAGCAGGAATCATTCCCCCCTTTCTGATCGAACAGGTCCTGCGGACAAATCGTCACGGATGATAAAAGTTGACTTTTCCATACAAAAGTAAGAGAAAATATAGCTACCTGCCGTGACAAGTTAGGTTTCTGGACAGAAAGGGAGACATAGCGATCAAAATTACGCGTGGAACGCTTTTTTTCATAACGCTTCTTTGCCTGCTGCTCATAGGCGCCGCTGAAGCCGCATACGCTTCCTTTACCGTAGAAGATGAAAAGAAGCTCGGCAAAGAATTCTATGAAAAAATGGTCGGAAACAAGATATTAGTTCAGGACAAACGCATTAACGAATATGTGAATCAACTGGGTAACTTGATTCTTTCACACAGCCGGAAGGCCCCGTTTGAGTTTAAATTTTCTGTTATTAGAAGTTCAGCTATAAACGCCTTTGCCACCCCGGGAGGTTACATTTATGTAAACAGCGGTCTTTTCACGCTACTAGAAAACGAAGGAGAACTCGCCGGGGTGATGGCCCATGAAATAGGCCATGTGAATGGCCGTCACATAGCAGACATGATCAGTAAAGCGCAAAAGCTAAGTATCGGGACTGTCGCCGCCACTCTGGCGGGTATCTTCCTCGGTGGCGAACTGGCCGCCGCTGCCGGTAGTTTTTCGGCGGCTACCGCTACCAGTCTCAGTTTGAAGTACAGCCGAGAGCACGAAGAAGAGGCAGACAAGCTTGGCTTGTCCTACCTGGTAGCATCCGGATATAATGGAACAACGATGCTTGATTTTTTAAAGAAAATGAAAAGATACGAGTACTACTCAGGCATAGTGCCCCCTTACTTCTTAACTCACCCGGGCACTGAGGAGAGAATAATTTACCTGGATGCCCTGATACAAACCAGATACCATGAAAATGGTAAAACAGATATTCTAGGCCCATTTAACAGAATACAAACTCTTATATTAATAAATGAAGCAAATCCGGAAACAAATATAAAACGCTTTCAAGGCATCCTGATGAACGACCCTAACAATGTGGATGCCCTTTACGGTTTAGCTCTGAATCAAGGGAAGTTAGGTCTCATCAGAGAACCGATGGAAAATTTTCAGAAAGCTCTCCTTCTTGCGCCGGAAGACAGCGACATTTTAAGGGATGCAGGAATTTTCTGCTATAAAATCGCTAAAATAGAAGATGCCATCCTTTGTCTGGAGAAGGCCCATCAACTTGATAATGACAACACGGATACGGTTATTTTTTTGGGAAAGGCCTATATGGAAAAAGGGGCCTACAACAAAGCTCTTCAGCTATATCAGCCTTTGGAAAAAACAAAAATTTCCGATCCGGAGATATACTACAATTTGGCGGCGGCCTACGGAAAAACAAATAATCCAGGGGAGTCACATTATTATTTCGGAATGTACTTCAAAAAAATAAACAAGTTTGAAAGCGCTCTTTACCACTTTAAAAAAGCGCTGGAATACTTTCCTGCAGACAATCAAAAAATAAAGGAAATAAATAAACAGATATCCTCTCTGAAAGGCAAAAGCTCTTGATAAGCCTTTTCTAAAGGAAACTTCCCATAGTTTACCCTATTTTTGCCGGACACAGTTGAGATAATCATGGAACCATGGAGAAAAAGAAAAAAACACAATTATTCATGAAAAATGTCTGTTTATTGATCTGCTGCGTTTTATTGACGCTCCCCTGGCGGGCTACAGCGCAAGATCTAATAAAGCAAGGCGAGACGCTAAATCTAAAAAGATGCCTTGAAATTGCCACGCAAAGGCAGCCGACGCTGATGGCCGCCAGATATGCCACCTACGCAAGTCAAAACAAAATCGGCCAGGCAAAAGCAAACTATTACCCGCAGGTTACATGGTCATCCGACTACAGTAGGAAGGAACCTGCATCATCGCCTTCCAAAAGCGCTTATAATGAATATTCCAGCAATGTTATGTTAAGTCAGAATATTTATGATTTCAACAAAACAGCCACGCAGGTGGAGATTCAAAACCTCGATACCGCATCTTCCCGTTGGGAAGCCGAAAGTGTCATGGCGCAGGTTGTCTATAACGTTAAAGAGGCTTATTACGGGCTTCTGAAGGCAATAAGAGACTGTAATGTGGCTGCTGAGACCGTCAGGCAGTTTAAACAGCACCTGGATCAGGCAAAGGGCTTTTTCAAGGTGGGCACAAAACCGAAATTCGATGTAACCAAAGCGGAAGTGGATTTAAGCGACGCAAAGCTGAATCTTCTTTCAGCTCAAAACAATGTTCATATCGCAGAAACGGCGCTCAATAATGCCATGGGCCTCCCCGAAGCTCCTGATTACCAGATTGAAGATAATCTGAACTTTGAAGAATTTTACATTGATTTTGACAAGGCCATAGATAAGGCCCTCAATAACCGTCCCGATTTGTTGTCTCTCAGAATGAAAAAGGCATCCATGGAAAAAACAGTGGATTTATCAAAGAAAGATTATTACCCGACCCTTTCCGGAAACGCTGGTTACGGCTTCGGTGGGGAAGAATTTCCCCTCGAAAAAGGCTGGAATGTCGGCGCGACCCTCACTTTCCCGTTGTTTTCGGGACTCTCAACACAATACAAAATCGAAGAGGCAAAAGCCAATCTCAACAGCAAGAAGGCCGACGAAGAATCACTGAAGCAATCCATATATCTTGAGGTCAAGCAGTCTTATTTGAATCTTACGGTAGCCGAACAGAAGATTGCTGTGGCAGAGATCGCCGTTAAACAGGCAGATGAAAATGTTGCACTGGCCAATGGACGCTATGCCGCCGGGGTGGGCAATCCCATCGAGGTTACAGATGCCCTGGTATCCCTCAGTAGGGCTAAAACGGCATATATCGGAGCGCTATATGATTACAAAATTGCTCAAGCCAGCCTTGAAAAAGCCATAGGGATAAAAAAAGATGAAACGTTATAAAATTATTGTTTGCATCGCCATTTTCGTCATTTTATGTACCGGAGGATATTTTATCTTCCAGCATGAAAATCAGAAAACGGCATTCAAGACAGAAAAAGTCACCAAAGGGGACATACGTTCCGTGGTAACGGCTACAGGAACGCTGAACCCGGTGAAGGCCGTTCTTGTGGGCACGCAGGTTTCAGGCACAATAAGCGAGATTTTTGTGGACTACAATTCCATAGTCAAAAAGGGACAACTCCTGGCCCAAATCGATCCGGCTATTTTTAGGGCACAGGTAGAGCAGGCTCGCGCCAATCTTCTTGCCGCCAAAGCGAATGTGGATAAAGCGAAGGCAACTTACGAAGATGCAAAAAGAAATATGGAAAGGAACAGGGCGCTTCTGGCCAAAGAACTTATTGCTGTAAGCGATTTTGATACCTCCGAAACCAACTTTCTCTCCGCCCAAGCTCAGTTAAACTCCTCAAAGGCTCAAGTTGAACAAGCGCAAGCGGCGCTTGCCCTCGCGGAAACAAATCTACGATACACGCATATTCTTTCACCCGTAAACGGCATGGTCATATCTAGAAACGTCGATGTCGGTCAGACTGTAGCAGCCAGCTTTCAGACGCCAACGCTGTTTACAATCGCGGAAGACCTCACGCGGATGCAAATTGATATATCCGTCGACGAAGCGGATATTGGAAATATTCAGGAAAAACAATCTGTGGAGTTTACGGTGGACGCCTACCCTGATGTGATTTTTCATGGAAAGGTAGCGGAAGTGAGGTATGCGCCGATTACGGTTCAGAACGTTGTAACCTATGACGTTATCGTCAAGGTGGATAACCCCGACCTGAAGCTCAAGCCGGGGATGACCGCCAATGTTGCCATCATCACCGCCCTCAGACAAGGTATCCTGAAGGCGCCCAATGCCGCCCTGAGGGTTAAGATGCCTGATAAGAACAGCAGAAATTCTCGAACAAAAAAAGGTCCTTTGCTCTGGGTTCTGGAAAATGGAAAACCGCGGGCCATAAAAATCACTGCCGGCAACAGCGACGGAAGATTCACAGAAGTCAAGGGGGAATTTCTTCGAGAGGGCATGGATGTCATTGTCGCTGCCAGCGCTGCCGACAGCAAAACAGCAGATACCTTTCGCCCCCGCAATCCTGGCTTCTTTCACTAAGAATTGACGGTAAAAATGTCATGGCTTTAATCGAGACAGTCGGGTTAAAAAAGATCTACAATCTGGGCGGCAGCGTCATCGCCGCCCTGGATGGAATCACTACAAACATTGAAAAGGGAGAGTTTGTTGCCATCATGGGGCCGTCAGGATCCGGCAAGTCCACCTTCATGAATCTCATCGGCTGTCTGGACAAACCGACGGCTGGTCGTTGCTTCTTGGAGGGCATGGATATCGGTTGCCTGAATAGGGATGAGCTTGCCGTAATCAGAAATAAGAAGATCGGTTTCGTCTTCCAAAGTTTTAATCTTCTGCCCCGGACGTCGGCCATAGAAAATGTGGAACTGCCTATGCTTTACAGCGGCCTTTCGCCCCTGGACAGAAAACTGCGCGCCAGAAAGGCTCTGAAAATGATGGGCTTGGAGGGGCGAGAAGAACACCTTCCCAATCAACTTTCAGGAGGTCAACAGCAAAGGGTGGCCATTGCCCGGGCCTTGGTAAACGATGCCCCTCTGATCATGGCCGATGAACCGACAGGAAATTTGGATACGAAAGCAAGTGAGGAAATCATGGAGCTTTTTGTAAAACTGAACGAGGAATCACACATCACCGTCATCCTTGTCACTCATGAACATGATATTGCCGCCTTCAGCAAACGGATCATTAGGTTTCTGGACGGCAAGATTGTAAGCGATGAGAAGAGGAGCCGCCCGTGATAAACCTCGCTGCCACCGTTAAAATTTCCCTGCGCGCCCTTAAGATAAACAAGATGCGTTCAGCCCTCACTATGCTGGGCATTGTTATCGGCGTCACCGCCGTCATCATCATGGTGGCGATAGGTTCTGGAGCCCGCGAACGCGTTTCCCGGCAGATATCATCGGCAGGAAGCAACCTCCTTGTCGTTGTCCCCGGCAGTATGACCGCAGGCGGCATCAGGATGGGCTTCGGCACCCAGGCCAACCTGACCACAAAAGACGCCGAAGCCATCTTAAAAGAGTGCCCGGCTGTATGGGACGTAAGCCCCGAAGTTCATGGCGCCGCACAGGTAGTTTTCGGCAATCAAAACTGGTCCACAGCCATTACCGCCACCACGCCTAGTTATCTTAACGTCAGAGACTGGCTTCTCGACGATGGCAGAAATTTTTCCGATCAGGATATACGTAACACCACCAAGGTCTGTATAGTGGGGCAAACTATCGTCGAGAATCTCTTCGCAGGACAGGATCCCATAGATCAGATCATCAGGATCAAGAAGGTGCCCTTCGTCGTCATCGGTGTTTTAGAAGCCAAGGGACAAGACCTCATGGGGCAGGACCAGGACGATATGATCCTGATTCCCATAACCACGGGACGGAAGAAAGTCTTCGGAAGCTTGAGGCCCGATATGGTAAGATCCATTATCGTCAAAACCGTCTCTACACAAGAGCTTCCTCAGGCTGAGACCCAAATCCAGGAACTTCTGCGCCAACGTCACCATATCGGACCAAAGGAGGAAGAAGACTTCACGGTGCGCAACCTCACCCAGATGCTGCAGATGGCTGAGAAAAGCACAAGGATCATGACAATGCTTCTGGGCGCCATCGCCTCCATTTCCCTGTTGGTGGGCGGCATCGGCATCATGAACATCATGTTGGTGTCCGTTACGGAAAGAACCCGGGAGATAGGCATACGTATGGCGGTGGGGGCGAAGGTTCGTGATATCAGATTGCAGTTTATTACCGAAGCCTTGATCCTTTCCATGATCGGCGGCGCAATCGGAATCATCATGGGAATCGCCGGCGCAAAGCTAATCGCCCTTCTCACTGACTGGTCGGCCATGGTGTCCCTTCCGGCAACCGCCGCCGCCTTTGGTTTTTCTGGACTGGTAGGCATTTTCTTTGGTTTTTACCCCGCTTACAAGGCCTCCCTCCTGAATCCCATCGAAGCCCTGCGATATGAATAAATTGATTGTTGCAAACCAAAATCGGAAGATGTAGTTTTGCCGCCATGAAAACTGCCGATTTGTTATTTATCGTCATTTCCGCGTTCCTCCATGCCTTCTATAATTTTTTAATGAGGAAACACTCGGGAAATCATTTCTTCCTAAGCGGGATATTTGTGGTCGGGGCTTTGATTTCTCTGCCTATTGCCTTAATATCCCACGGATACAAGGACATCCCATGGCACAGTGTTGCTTATATCTACGGCGCAGCTTTTTTTTATACGCTGTACCAGGTTTTCGCCAATAAATCGTACCAGCGGGGCAGCATTTCAACCAACTATCCCCTGACGGTGCTGAGCCCCTTATTTGTTCCTATCTGGGCTTTTTTCATGCTTTCCGAAAAAATATCCCTCCTGACAGGATTGGGTGTTTTTGTTACGGTAATAGGCGCCATTGCTGTCCAGATGAAGTCTGTTTCGGCTTCCGAATTCAAGGAAATATTCGCACTGAATAAGGAGCATAACGGCGCTCAGTTTGCCCTTGCGGCATCGCTGGCATACTCGTTCGGAGCAATTTTTGACAAGGCCCGGATCAACGTTTTCCCCCTCACGGCATATCTCAGCATCATCATCGCCTTCATGGCAATCAATATGACCATTCATATGCTGGCTTCGCAACGCGAGAAGTTTTTTCATTATATGAGCGGCAACTGGAAGGTTCTCATCATTGGCGGATGTGCGCTGTACCTGTCTTTTATGTTTTTCCGGCTGGCGTTGCAAAACATAGATGTGAGCGTAGCCGTCCCCATTCGACAGGTTTCCATTATATTTGCCATCCTTTTCGGGGTGTTTTTTTTGAAAGAGCATTTCGGAATCGGAAAAATTGCGGCCACATTGATTATTATTGCCGGAATTATATTGATTAACATGGATCTAAGATAACTATAAAATGGTTGTTATTGCCATTTTTAAAATTATGCCTTATCATTTAAAATAAAAGGGATAATATTAATCAACGGCTCAGGTATGACCCAAAAGATTGCCATTACAAATCAAAAAGGCGGGGTAGGAAAAACCACAACAGCCCTTTGTTTGGCGGCGGCCTTGAAAATCAAGGGGAAAAAGTCGCTTCTTGTCGATCTGGATTCCCAGGGAAACGCTTCGGCAGCTGCGGGACTTATTATCGAAAACAATGCGAAAACATTGAAAGATATGCTCACACAGCAAGGCGGCCTTGAAGAATACATCGTCAGAACGAATTTTATGGACATAATCCCCTCGAATAATTCCCTGAAAGACATTGAACCGCATCTGCATAAACAAAGAGGTTTCAATCTCTTAAAAAATTCTTTAAAGGCTGGAGTGGCAGACTATGATTTTGTTTTCTTCGATTGCCCGCCGAGCATCAACGTCTTCACAAAGAACGCTCTTGTTGCCGCCGATGCCATCATCATTCCGGTCGATGCCGGTTTCTTTTCTTTGCTTGGGCTCAAGCAGCTGCTCGAAGAAATCGACCGAATTAAAAAAACGTTTAACCCCAAGCTTGCCTTGCAGGGAGTGCTGGCATGCAAGTTTGATAGGAGAACGGCTCTATCGGAACAGGTCTTCGCAATCCTGAAACAGGATTTCCCCGACAAATTGTTTAATGCTGTCATCAGGGTAAACATTGATCTGGTGAAGGCGCAAATTGCCCAGAAGAATATCTTTGAATACAACTCAAAAAGCAAAGGGGCGGAAGATTTTCTTTCTTTGGCAGAGGAAATCATCAATGGCTAAAGGAAACAAAAAAGAAATACTGGAAAAATTAGGCGCATTAAAAACCAACACGCCTACAAAAACAAGGTCCCCTTCTTTCAAAAGAATCCCCCAACAACCTAGGGGGAAGAGTATAAAGAAAGATACTGTTGTTAGAGATGAACCCCTCGGCTGCAATCGTTTAATCATGAAAAATCTTTCCGCATTAAACAGGATAAGCTGCCTTGTAATTGAGGAAACGGGGAAGTTTCAGATGGCCGTAATCTATAAAACAATGCAGATATGCTTGCATTCGATGAAAACGTATCTCTGTTATTTTACCAATCCCACTGACAGATGGGAAAATCACGAACTTGTTCAACCTCAAACGGAAGCGCAAGAACCAACGCTGGAGGAAACAAATGAACTTCCATAGGACTCGCCTCAGACCGTCTTGAATTCTCTTACAATACGATCCATCGCTTTCTGGAGACGGTCGTCGGGAACGGTGAGGGAAATGCGCACGAAACCTTCTCCGTACCGGCCATAGGCCGTGCCTGCAGCCACCACCACCGCTGTTTTCTCAAAGAGTTGATCTGTAAATTCCAGAGAAGTCATGCCCCTGGGAACGGGCGCCCACAGATAAAACGTTCCTTTAGGGGGAGTAAATTCGATGCCTATACGCCGCAGGCTGGACAACACCAATTCTCTTCTTTCCGTATATATCCCCACCATCTGGTTGATAAAGGCGGCTTCATTTTTCAGCGCATAAATGCCGGCATATTGGATCGCATTGAAAATGCCGGAATCAGTATTTTCCTTGACCTTGCTGATGGCGGCAATAAGGTCAGGATTGCCCACCGCCATGCCGATCCGCCAGCCGCACATGTTAAAGGGCTTGGACAGGGAGTTTAATTCAATGCCCACATCCTTTGCTCCCTCGGCCATCAAAAAGCTGATCCTTTGCTGTCCTTCAAAGAGAATCTCCGCGTAGGGATTGTCATAGCAAACGGCAATATCATACTGTTTGGCAAAAGCAACCAGATCATCGAGGAAATCCTTCGTCGCGCAGGCGCCCGTGGGATTGTTCGGATAGTTGAGAAACATGCCCCGCGCCCTTTTTGCCACATCGCTGGGAATGTCCGCCAATACCGGCAGATAGTTGTTGCCGGGAAGTATGGGCACATTGTAAGGTTCACCGCCGCCCATCAAAATGCTGGAGCGGTAAGCAGGGTAACCCGGGTCGGTCATCAAAACGATATCGCCCGGATTGATCCGCGCCAGAACGAAATGATGACAGCCTTCCTTGGAACCGATTAACCCAAGCACTTCACTGGCCGGATCGAGGGAAACATCATATCTTTCCTTGTACCACCGCGCAACCTCCTGCCGGAAGGCCAGCATGCCCTTTTCCTCGTCCGTAGGGTAGCGATGGTTTTGTGGGTCGCGCGCTCTTGCGCAGAGTTCTTCCACAACTGCCGGCGGTGTCGCCTCCACAGGATCGCCGATGGCCAGAGAGATAACATCCATGCCATCGGACTTGGCCTTGGCAATTTTCTTTCTCAATTCCATGAACAAATAAGGGGGTATCTTCGTTAAACGTTCAGCAATCTGCACTTCCCATACTCCTTTTCAAGATTGATGCGCTTCGTCCCAGAGCATGCCTTGATAGACGACGGCGGCTTTTCCTTCCAGGTAGATTTTTTCGAATCCCCTGTCTGTTTTGCCAAAATAAACCTTCAGGATTTCCCCGCTTTTCACGTGTACATCCACAGGCGACGCCACAAACCCCTTCCACGAAGAAATCAACGCCGCAGCCACAGAACCGGTGCCGCAGGCCATCGTTTCGTCCTCGACACCCCTTTCGTAGGTCCTGACCTTGAGAGTTTTTTTATCAACGACCTCAACAAAATTCGCGTTGGCCCCGGCCGGCTGATATCGCTCATGATAGCGGATTATCTTTCCGATGTGAAATACATCGTAATTGTCGAGATCATCAACAAAACAAACGACATGAGGCACACCCGTATTGATGCTGTCAACTTCAAAGCAGCGGTTATCCACGGTAATCAACTGATTGAGCTTTGGGCATTGGGCATCCGTTAAACGCAGTTTCACCAGATTGCCTTTGACCTGCGCCTCAATGATTCCGGCCATGGTCTCAAAGGACAAGGATTCCCCGGCGATACCTTGCAGATAGGCAAACCGCGCGGCACAACGCCCGCCGTTTCCACACATTTCGGCTTCGGAGCCATCGGCGTTAAAGAACCGCCAACGGAAATCTGCCCTGTTGGAATACTCGATGACAATCAGGCCATCAGCCCCCACGGAAATGTTCCTTTCGCAAATCTTTTTTGCAAATTCTCTCAGGTTTACGCTTTTAAGGACATTGTTTCTGTTGTCAATGAGAACAAAATCATTCCCGCTGCCGCTCATTTTGAAGAACTCAATCATGCATCGCAACCTGTCATCTTATTTTCTCCCCTGCCGAAATTGCAGAGACGATTCAATGTATTTAACGAACAGGGGATGCGGCCGGATCGGTCTGGATTTAAACTCAGGATGAAACTGACAGCCCAGAAACCAAGGATGTTCCCTAATCTCAACGATTTCCACCAGACGACCGTCTGGAGATGCGCCTGTAATCTGCAACCCGTTCTGAACGAGAATATCCCTGAATTCATTGTTTAATTCATAGCGATGCCGGTGGCGTTCGCTGATTTCCACCTGGCCGTAAGCGTCATAGGCAAAGGACTTCTTCTGTAAGATACAGGGAAAAGCTCCTAACCGCATAGAAGCGCCCTTTTCCTCTACATTTCTTTGTTCAGGAAGAAGCGCAATCACCGGATGGATGGTGTCTTCGTCAAATTCCGAACTGTTCGCATCTTCAAGACGGCAAACATACCGGGCATACTCTACCACGGCCATTTGCATCCCCAGACAGATTCCGAAAAAAGGAACTTTTTTTTCCCGGGCGTACCGTATGGCCTGAATCATCCCTTCAATGCCCCTCTGCCCAAATCCGCCTGGAACAAGAATGCCGTCCGCATTTTTCAACTGGTGATCGAGGCCGTCCTTTTCAATCTTTTCGGAATCGATGAAACGCAGGTTGACCCGACAATCATTGGCAATGCCGCCATGAACGAGCGCTTCATTAAGGCTTTTATAAGAATCCACCAGATTGACATATTTACCCACAATCGTGATGCCGACTTCATGGGCGGGATTTCGCACCTTACGAACCACATCTTCCCATTCCTGAAGATGGGGTCTTCCCGTCCAGATATTCAACAATTCGACAATTTTTTCATCAAGTCCTTCACGGTGAAAAATAAGAGGCACTTCGTAGATACATGCCACATCCTTCGCCGTAAAAACGGCCTGCACCTCCACGTTGCAGAAGAGGGCAATTTTCGCCTTGATGTCTTCCGACAGAAAATCCTCCGTTCGGCAGAGCAGAATGTCCGGCTGGATACCGATTTCACGAAGCGCCTTGACGCTGTGTTGGGTGGGCTTTGTTTTTACTTCCCCGGCAGTCTTGATGTAGGGAACCCATGTCAGGTGGATGAAAACGGCGTTTTGTCTGCCTACCTCATTCCGAAACTGCCGGATCGCTTCCAGAAAGGGAAGGCTTTCGATATCACCCACCGTTCCACCGATCTCCACGATGGACACATCGAAACCCTCGGCGGTCTTTCGTATGAACTCTTTAATTTCATCGGTAATATGAGGAATCACCTGAACGGTCTTACCCAGATAATCACCCTTTCTTTCCTTCGAAATAACGGAAAAATAAACCTGACCGGTGGTGAGATTATTGCATTTTCCCATCCGGGCGCAAGTAAAGCGCTCGTAATGACCCAAGTCAAGGTCCGTTTCGGCGCCGTCATCGGTCACAAAAACCTCGCCGTGCTGGAAGGGGTTCATTGTTCCCGGATCGACATTTATGTACGGATCAAGTTTCTGGTTGGTTACGCGAAGACCGCGGGATTCAAGAAGCGCCGCGATAGAAGCCGCCGCCAAGCCCTTCCCAAGCGAGGAAAGCACCCCGCCTGTCACAAAGATAAATTTCGTTTTTTTCATGGCTTTTTCCCTTTACGATTCCTCAACACAAAAAAGCTTTTCCATGGCGGTTTTTTTGATATGTCAGGCAAGCTCTTTCCTTGCAATATCGGCAATTTGTTTGCAGTATTTTTCCGTCGCCGCATCGGAGGGCCCCTCCACCATGACACGGCATATATCCTGAGTTCCCGAATAACGCACCAAAACACGCCCTTCAGCGCCAAGGTCTTCCTCTGCTTGCCGAATCGCCTCTACAAGTCGGGGAATCGTGGAAATATCGGGTTTGCGCTTCACATCAACATTGATCAACTTCTGGGGAAAGATGTCCATCATGCGCGCCATTTCGGAAAGCGGCTTGCCTTCTTTTAACATAGCGGCAATCAGCTGCATCGCCGCGATGATGCCGTCGCCTGTCGTATGATGGTCGAGGAAAATCATGTGTCCCGCATCCTCTCCGCCAATTACCGATCCCAGCCGCAGCATGTCTTCGAGAACATAGCGGTCTCCCACCTGGGAGGCATGATAGTTAAAACCATACTTCTTGCAGGCAATTCTTAGGCCCAGGTTGCTCATCACGGTGCTAACGAGGAGATTATTTTTCATTTTACCCTCATTTTTCAACATATTGGCACAGATGATAAGAATCTGATCGCCTGTAATATCATTGCCCTTTTCATCCACAGCGATGAGACGGTCACCGTCTCCGTCAAAGGCAAGACCTATGGCTGCCCTGCTTTCCACCACTTTTTTTTTCAGATCCTCCGTGTGCTGTGAGCCGCATTTATTGTTGATATTAATGCCATCCGGCGCGTTATGAATAACCTCAACATCGGCGCCAAGCTCAATGAACGCATCGGGCGCCACCCTGTATGTGGCGCCATTTGCGGTATCCAGCACGATCTTCATTTCCTCCATAGAAAGATTGCGGGGAAAGGTGTTTTTCAAAAATACTATATATCGCCCGTGAACGTCATCTATCCGAAAAGCCTTCCCCATTCCTGCCGCCGTCGGCAGAAGATCGGCAAGCTTATCACTGAGGATCAACTCCTCTATCTCCTCTTCCTGTTTATCGCTCAACTTGAAACCGTTCCCCCCGAATATCTTAAGCCCGTTATCCTGATAGGGATTGTGGGAAGCGGAAATGACAATGCCCGCATCGGCGCGCATACTCTGAGTGATAAAGGCGATTCCCGGGGTGGTCAGCACGCCGACCAGGTAGGGATAGCCTCCCATGGCAGTGATTCCCGCTTCCAGGGAACTTTCCAGCATGTATCCGGAAATTCTGGTATCTTTACCGATAACAATACGGGCATGGTGACGGTTCTTTTTGAACAGATGCGCTACAGCCTGTCCGACGCCAAAAGCAATTTGTGTGTTGACGGGATAGCGGTTTGCCTCCCCCCTTATTCCATCGGTTCCGAATAATTTACCCATCGTTTTTCTTCATCTCCAAATGATTCATCTCTTGCAAACTTATCTCCCAATGTATCCTTAATCAACCCTTTTTCTTGAATAAACTTAAGGATGGGACGGACATGGCCACCGTGTTGCATAGAGTATCCACCATGCCGCCAAGCCAAACAACGCCTTTTGATGAAACTTTCGCGGGAAGGCTTTGTATCGTCTCAAGGTAATTGGCCCTGTAATGCCCTACAATTTTTTCGAAGTCCCTGAGAAACGCTTCACGAGACCTCTCTACGGTCTCCGGCTCATCCGACGGTTGTCCGTTGAAAATATCCTCAAGGAACGCCATCTTCTCATAAAATTCACGCATTCCCTGCGCTGCCTTTCCCTTTCGTTTCTTTATGGATGGGGATAAGGCTTTTTCCGCCACTACCTTCAGCCTTTTCAGACGCTCTTTTCTGGCCAGTAAAAGCTGTTCCATCACGCCCTCATAAAGAAAGAGGCCAAACTGCTGAGCTTCCAAGAAAGGCTTTCTTACATGGCTGTACCAGGCCTCAAGGGCTGTCATGTTTGCCAGATAGACAATATTATTCTCCACGATACGCCCTATGTTAGGATAAGCTGTGGGAATATAATCTCTAACGATTTTGGAGTTTATCGTGTCAAATATCAATTTATTATCTTCGATGTAATCGTGTCTCAATATAGAACCTGCCGCCACGACATTGCCATATCCCAGACGCGCCGGACCTACGATTCCTCCCTGGCCACCCAAAAAAATGGGGGGCTGGTTCAGCATAACCCCCCTTGGCACATCACCTATCAAGGATGGCGTTGTTTTGTCTGCATCAGGGGTAAAATTGAAATGGATATAGGAACTGCCCACCTCAGAGTGATTCTGGCGGCTTGTGCCGCCAGCCATAAAGCAGTCACAGAAATTGATCAGGCTGCCGAGTGTCACAAAGGGAAAGAGGATGGTCTGTTTTAGACCGACACAGTGGGCGCCGCTTGCCTGTTCTTCCATAATGGATCCTTCACGCACGCAAGCGCCCATCCCCATCTTCGCTTGCTCAAGAAATACGGATTTGCTAAAGAAGCCCCCCTTCAGTTCAACTGTTGGTCCCAGTTGGCAGTTTTCCATCGTTACGGGGGCTTCATATCCGAGTTGACACCCTGACGATATTACCGTCTTGTTGCCATAGATTCTGCATCCCGGATAGATCTTGACGCCTTGTTCTGAAATGAGGTCTATATTAACCTCATCGCCAATATCAACGCTGCTGGGATTAGGGATATCCACGCCTTTGCTGAGCAGCCGGCGTATTTTTTCATGCGATCTCGGTTTGAAATCCATGTGGTTATCTTGAAAATTTATTTAATAATTGCATTGAAAGAATAGTATTTTCTACCAGATATCCGGTCATGTGTCAATATGCTCCGTAAAGCGCCCGCTTACCAACTTTTCTTGCCGGCCAGTCTTATTTTTTATATATCCCTTCTTCTCCGGAGTTTGATTTTCATCCCTATGTGTTTATTGTCTCTTATTGCCTTCACAGCATCCCTCTCTAATAAAATTATACAACTTTAAGCTGTTAAATTCTACCAATCAGGGGTTGTATTTTCTGTTCCTGCAGGGTGAAAGTGTCACCTTTTTTGCAATGAGGAAATGTCACCCTCCCGGTGTGATGTTTTGTGTTGTAAACATGTTTTAATGTCCCGCAACGTTTAAAGCTTCTATAACCCCGTAACGTATTGTCTCCCCCATCGTAAATGTAACCCTCTCTTTCATGAAGCGCCCACTTCGCCTCGTGAGATGCTTCTTCCTTTGCCTGGTTCAGACAGGGGGTGACATAATCATATTGCAGTAACACATTTACCACTTTTCCCTTTACAAAAAGGTCCATATTATGTATGAAATCAAGTTTAAATTTCCCTTATACCTAAACAAGGTGGTAGGTTACCTATGAAGCCTAAGAAGCTAGAATTTTTTAGACAATTGCTTACTCAGAAGATCAATGAGCTTCTCGATGAAGCCGAAAAGACCGTTTCTGACATGATCAATGGAAAGGAAAACTTCCCTGACCCCACTGATCGGGCCTCTCTTGAATCAGACAGGAATTTTGAACTGAGAATCAGAGACCGAGAAAGAAAACTGATTGTGAAAATGCAGGAGGCGATTAAGCGCATCGACGATGGTATCTTTGGTATATGTGAAGTTTGCGGTGGGCCAATATCGGAAAAGAGGCTGTTGGCAAGGCCTGTCACCACTTTATGTATAGACTGCAAAACGAAGCAGGAACAGGCCGAAAAACAGAAAGGTGAATAAACGACCGATACTTGTTGCCATAACCATCAATGTTTTTTTGTTTTCTCACTAACCTTCTCTTCAATCAATAAAATCTGCTTTTGTTTTAGTTAGCCAAAATATAAAAACTCTGTTATTTTTTCAAAGTCATCAAGCCAAGGAAAAGCAAAAATGTTTGCAAAAGTAGTTATCAATATCCCCCTAGAAAAAGTTTTTTCCTACAGGATTCCCATTCCATTGGAAGAGCAATCAAGCATTGGAAAACGAGTTCTTGTCCCCCTTGGAAAAAGGAAGGTAACCGGCTTTATTGTGGAACTGTTGAATCTAGAAAACTTTGAAGGTTTGCCTATCAAAGACATCATTGAATTTCTTGATACTGAACCGCTTTTTAACGAAGAAGATCTAAAATTTTATCGCTGGGTATCTCAATACTATATGTCTCCCCTTGGCAAGGTCATGGCCGAATTTTTACCAGGCGGCATCGATATAAAAAGCAATCGTTGGATTACTCTCAAACAGGAGAATATCGAAAACAAAAATCAGAATTTATCCGCAACCAAGCAGGCGATTGTTGAGCGCTTAAAATTATTTCCGAAAGGAATATCCTTTACCCGTCTAAGAAATGCTCTCGGCGCTAAAGATATCTCTAAAGACTTAAGAGAGCTTCTGGATGCGCAACTAATTGAGGTGGATAATAAACTACAAAGAACGGGAATTGCCCGCAAGAGGGAAAAGATAATTAAATTATCCGATAAAATAATAGATCGTTCCCGATGGACGACAAAGCAGATTTCCGTCATTGACTTTATCCAGCGCCACGGCAGCACCTCTATGAACACCCTTCGTGATCAGTTCAAACATGTGTCTCACATCATAAAAAAATTGGAACAACACAACATTATCGAGATTTATGAAAGGGAAGTTTACCGTCTGCCGGATCGTCCCCCCAATATTAGTGGATATTCCGGGAGCATCTCCCTCAACGAATTTCAAAGAGCAGCTCTTCATGAGATTCTTCATAATCTCAAAGCAGAAACATTCGACGCCTACCTCCTTCACGGCGTTACAGGAAGCGGAAAAACAGAAGTCTATCTTCACGCTATCGAAGAGGCGCTCAAAACAAACGGAGGGGTAATTTACATGGTTCCAGAAATCGCTTTGACGCCGCAACTTTTGAGCCGCATAAACCAGAGATTGACTGACATAGAAATTGCGATACTTCACAGCGGCATACATAAGGTTTCCCGATATGATCAATGGAGAAAAATTCAAAATGGCGCGATCAAGCTGGTCATCGGCGCTCGGTCCGCATTATTTGCCCCTGTCAGAAATTTGAAGTTGATCATTGTCGATGAAGAGCATGATTCTTCCTACAAACAAGATGACCGTATCAGATACAACGCCCGTGATTTGGCTATTGTGAAAGCCAAAGTTCATTCCGCAACGGTTGTCCTCGGCTCCGCCACGCCGGGAATTCAAACATTCTTCAATGCCAGAAATGGGAAATATAAATATTTAACCCTTCCTCGTAGGGTGGAGGGCAGAGACCTTCCACAGGTCGAAGTGGTTGACATGAAAAATCATAAAGATGAAAATGGAAAACTTCCCATTTTGTCACGACCATTAATAGATGCTATCCAATATACCCTAAAAGAAGGCAAACAATCCTTACTTTTTTTGAACAGACGAGGTTTCAGCACGATTATGGTTTGCTTCGATTGCGGATGCAAGCTTAAATGTCCTAACTGTGAGGTATCCTTAACATACCATGCGGCTGAAGAAGTTCTGAAATGCCACTACTGCGATTTTACCATCAAGGCTCCTCCCATCTGTCAGGGCTGCAAGGGGCATAACATCGGAAATTACGGTGTGGGAACGGAAAAGCTGGAAGATGAAATAAAGAAGCTCTTTCCCGAAGCCAGAGTTGCCAGGATGGACAGTGATACCACAACAGGCAAGGAAAGTTACGGAAAACTGTTACAAGCTCTCGATAAACGCCATATTGATATCCTCGTCGGCACCCAAATGATTACCAAGGGTCACGACTTCCCAGGCATTACATTGGTTGCCGTTATATCTGCCGATGCAAGCTTGAACTTTCCAGATTTCAGGGCCGCGGAAAGAACCTTTCAATTGTTAACGCAGGTTTCAGGCCGTGGCGGTCGAGGAGATGCTCTCGGAAAGGTCATTATACAAACGCTCAATCCGGAACATTACGCCATCAAACACGCACAAAATCACAATTATGATGGTTTTTATGCCGACGAAATAATTTTCAGAAAAATGCTTTTCTACCCTCCCTTTTCCAGGCTTGTCAATATTCAACTTTCAACCTTAAATAAAAGTAAGGGAACTCAGTACGCTAAAAAGATCGGTAAATTAACCGAGGATATTTTAACAGACACAAGTTCGCTTAAAAAAATCGAAATGCTCGGTCCCGCGGAAGCTCCTCTTGCCAAGATCAGGGGGAGATACCGCTGGCAGCTTCTCCTCAAAGGCGAAGACATACATTCCATACATACGGTAGTGGGCAAGCTTCTGTCGAAAGTTTCGCATAACGGGTTGGATATAAAAGTAGATATTGATCCAGAAAATTTTATGTAACAGGTCCCAAAGATAATATCTATGAAACCAAAAATTATTTACATGGGAACAGCAGAATTCGCCGTACCCTCATTGAAGATACTCGTTGAGAATAATTATCCCATTTGCGGGGTAGTAACACAACCAGACAGACCAAAGGGAAGGGGGCAACATCTGCGTTCATCGCCAGTAAAGGTTTATGCCCAAACAAAGCAAATACCCCTCTACCAACCGGAAAAAGTAAAAAATGAAGATTTCCTGAAGCTCTTCAATCAACTTGAGCCTGAAATGGTGGTGGTAGCGGCATTCGGACAAATTCTCCCGAAAGAAATAATCGAAGGCCCCCGCTATGGTTGCATCAATGTTCACCCCTCCCTTCTTCCCAGCTATCGAGGAGCTGCGCCCATCAACTGGGCGTTGATCCATGGCGAAGAAAAAACGGGAATTACTATCATGCAGATGGACGAAGGCATCGATTCTGGCCCCATACTGCTTAAGGAAGAAACTTTAATCCGGCCTTGCGAGACATTTGGCGAACTAAACCTTCGCCTATCCATTATGGGCGCAAAATTACTCCTGAAAACGATCCGGATGATTATGGACAACACGGTTGTTAAAACACGGCAAGATGCTTCCCTTGCCACCTATGCCCCCAGATTAACCCGTGAAATCGGTCTCATTAATTGGGATAGTGATGTCAATCGGATCGTCAACCTCATTAGAGGATTATCGCCGGTTCCCTGTGCCTATACCTTTCTTGATGGGAAAAAACTGAGGATATTTAAGGCGACAGGCGAGATAACTCTTACAACTGCAGCTCCAGGCTCCATCGTTGAGGCGTCAGAAAATGCCCTGAAGATTGCCGCGAGAGACGGCTGCCTCTGCTTGATTGAGGTTCAATTGGAAAGCAAGAAAAGGATGAATTACAGGGATTTTTTGAGGGGCTGCCATATCAAAGCAAACTCTATTTTAAAATAGGAATGGAAACGGATTGATGGATAAGGCACCCCGCGGTGTGGCCGTGCAGATATTGAATCGCATCGACACAAGCCATGCCTATGCCGAACCACTGGTGGATACATGCCTGGCCTCAGGTTCGCTGCCGCATCTAAGCGATAAAAAACTTCTCACCCACATCGTCTATGGAACGCTCAGGATGAGAGGATTCCTAGATTGGGTCATCCAGCATCACTATAAAGGCGAATTTTCAAAGATAGAAGTTGGAATTAAGAATATTCTAAGGACGGCCGTTTATCAATTCTGGTTTACAGAAAGAATTCCTGAGTTTGCCGCTGTCGATGAGGCCGTCAAGATCACAAAATTCCTGTATCCCGAAAGAGCAGGCCTCGTCAATGCCGTTTTAAGGAACATTATCAGGAACAAGGAGAGGATACCCTTTCCTGAGTTCCAAACCAACCCGGCTTTGCATATTTCGGTCTTGCATTCTCACCCCCTCTGGTTGGTAAAAAGATGGCTTGAAACCTTTGGACCTCAAGAAACTCAGGCGCTTTGTGAAGCCAACAATAAAATACCGCCGCTTGCGCTGCGGGTTAATCGTCTAAAAATTACAAGGGAAAAGATGATCGAACATTTTAATCACAAAGGGATGAATGTCTCTAAAACCCGCATTTCTCCTGATGGGCTTATTTTATCCAACCTTACCGGTGCAATTCGCAGTATGTCCGACTACCGTATGGGATATTTCCAGCCTCAGGATGAGGCTTCTCAGATGATCGCCTATCTTGTCTCGCCCAAACCTGGAGAAATCATTTTGGATGTCTGCGCGGGAACAGGCGGCAAAACCACCCATCTTGCTGAAATCATGAGAAATCAGGGAATGATAACGGCCATTGATAACAACAAATCTAAGATTACGGCCCTTCAAGAAAACCTAAAGAGGCATGGGATTCGTATTGTGGACTGTTTCGCTGCCGATGCAACGGCAGATTTAGGGACATCATTTTACGGGAAATTCGACCGAGTTCTCGTGGATGCTCCTTGCTCAGGTCTTGGCACACTACGGCGGAATCCGGAAATAAAATGGCGCCTTACCCCTGAACACCTGCCCAAGACCGCCAATCTACAAAGGCGCCTTTTGAACGCTTGTAAAAAATATCCGAAAAAAGGGGGCTTTCTTATTTATAGCACCTGTTCCCTCATGAAGGAAGAAAATGAAGAAGTGATAAAAAGCTTTCTTGACCAAAACAAGACCTTCTGCCGAATTTCCCTTCCAGGCCAGATTAACAACCATCTTATTGATCATGAGGGGTTTTTTAAAACATATCCCCACCGTGACGATACGGATGGCTTCTTTGGCGCTTTTCTTAGAAAAATTTAACAGCGGAAGGGATCTGAGAGTTGTCTCCAAAGCTAAGCATCTCAATTTTATTGACTTTCCCAAGTCAAAAGTGATAGGGGAAAGTACGGTTTTTGATTCCCTATTTTTTTAGAAAAACAACTTAGGATGGTCTCGTAAAAAGGCGGGGATATCACCTTGAGCTGTTTGTCCTGAGTTTACCGAAGGGTCGAAGGGTGAACATAAATAATTGATATTACGTCATGATTCAACAGGCTCACCATGACAAAACCCGCAAATTTTGACTTTTTACAATTTTGTCACTTAGGATTTTTGATGTTTGTAAAGCAATTGCAGGTTGGCCTCTTTGCCGTTTTTGCTTATATCGTCGGTGATGAGGAAACAAAGGAAGGATTGATCATCGATCCGGCGGCTAATATAGACGGCATTCTATCGACGGCAAAGAGAATGAATATTGATATCAGGTATATTGTCAACACACATGGTCATGTAGATCACGCCGCCGGCAATGCGGAAATGAAAAGAAAAACGGGCGCGAAAATCGTCATTCATCAAGATGATGCGAACCAGCTTACTTCAACTCCCGCTTTGTTTCTCAGAATGTTCAGGGCAAAAGCATCTCCACCGGCGGATATACTCGTCACGGATGGAAGTCTGATTTCATTGGGAAAGACTTCTTTGAAGGTCATTCACACCCCGGGGCATTCCCCCGGGGGGATCGCTCTATATTCAGGCGGATGCGTGTTTACGGGAGACACGCTTTTCGTAGGATCGGTGGGAAGAAGCGATCTTCCCGGCGCTTCATGGCCTGTAATGTATCGATCCATCCAGAAGTTATTTACGTTACCAGATGAAACTAAGGTATTGCCAGGCCATAATTATGGACCGACGCCTACATCAACGATAGGGCACGAAAAGAAATACAATCCTTATATCCAGTGAACGGGAACGAAGATGAAACAAACTGGTTTGATGAAGACAGACTTTCCAGAGCTAAAATTAGTTTCCACAGGGAAGGTGAGGGATATTTATGAACTGGATGGCAACCTTCTCATTGTTGCCACAGACAGAATTTCCGCATTCGATGTCATTATGCCCAATCCGATCCCCGGCAAGGGTGAGATTCTAACCACCATGTCTGCCTTCTGGTTTAATAAGATGAAAGATGTTATTGAAAACCACCTTATCTCCGTTGATCCCGATGAATTCCCCTCCGAATGCCGCCTTTACAAAGAAATACTACGAGGGAGAAGCATGTTTGTGAAAAAAGCAAAGCCGCTGCCGGTAGAATGCATTGTGAGGGGATATCTGGCCGGTTCCGGATGGAAGGATTATTGCGATACAAAGACCGTGTCGGGCATTAAACTTCCCGATGGACTGAAAGAATCGGCAACGCTTCCCGAACCCATCTTCACGCCTTCCACCAAGGCCCCCGAAGGAGAGCATGATGTGGCCATTACCAGGACACAAATGGAGCGCATGATCGGGACAAAACTGGCGGAAAGGATCATCGATATCAGTCTGGCTATTTATGGGCGCGCTAAAAGAATAGCGGATGAAGCCGGCATGATCATTGCCGATACCAAAATGGAATTCGGCATAGCAGACAATAAACTCATTCTCATCGACGAACTGCTTACACCGGATTCTTCAAGATTCTGGCCCAAAGCAGACTATGAAGAGGGCAGGTCACAAAAGAGTTTCGATAAGCAATTTCTGCGAGACTATCTTCTTTCAATCAAGTGGAACAAAAAACCTCCTGCGCCGGAACTTCCGGACGATATCATAGTAAAAACGAAAGAGAGGTATAAGGAAGCTTTGTATCGCCTCACTACCCATTATAGTAAAAATTAAATGTAACCTGAAAAAGAAAAAAATATTTTTGAGCGGAGGAAAACAAATAAGCTCAATGAAAAAAAGTTGTTATTATGAAATCCTTGGAGTTGAAAAAGATGCCACGGAGGATGAACTAAAAAAAAATTACAGAAAACTGGCCATGCAATATCACCCAGACAAGAATCCCGGAAATGGCGAAGCGGAAGAAAGATTCAAAGAGGCGGCAGAGGCATACGAAGTTCTAAGCAACAGGAACAAAAGGGAAAGATACGATCGCTATGGGCGTGAAGGTCTAGGTGGAGCAGGGTTTAGAGGGTTTGAAGATATATTTTCAAATTTTGGAGATATATTCGATGATATCTTTGGTTTTAACGGCAAAAGGTTTCGTTCGAAAACCGCACCTCGGCCGGGCGCCGATCTGCGCTACGATCTTAGACTCTCTTTCACGGACGCCGCCTTTGGTTTTTCAACAAAAATCGACATAGAAAAATCTGATCTTTGTCATCACTGCCAGGGTACAGGAACAGCGCATGGCTCGAAACCTCAAACTTGTGGCTATTGCCACGGAAAGGGTCAAATAACCCAATCAAACGGATTTTTCAGCATCAGCAGTACATGCCCAAAATGTCAGGGGTGTGGAGAAATCATCACTGAACCATGCAATATATGTATGGGAACGGGAAGAGAAAAAATCATAAAGGCCATAGATATTAAAATACCTGCAGGTGTGGAAACAGGAAACCGCCTGAGACTCCGTGGAGAAGGAGAAAGAGGTTATTTTGGTGGACCCAGCGGGGACCTTTTCATCTTCATTCATGTGGAACCTCACGATTTTTTTGAGAGGCATGGCAACGATATATACTGCCGTATTTCTATTTCTTTCGCTCAAGCAGCTCTCGGCGCTACAATACAGGTAGCCACCTTAAACGGCACCCAAAAAGTGAAAATCCTAAAGGGAACGCAAAGCGGCACGGTTTTTCGCTTGAAGGGAAAAGGCATACCTCACTTAAAGGGATATGGTCGTGGAGATCAACTTGTTGAAATAATTATTAAAGTTCCCACAAAACTAAACAAAAAACAAGAAGAGCTTCTGAAAGAATTTGACGAGTTATCGCATAAATAGCTTAACAGTGTTTTAAAAAACATTTGTAATGGAAAGGAAACATCATATGACAGACAGAAGAACAAAGGGATTATCTTTATTATTGGCAAGTTTCTTCATCTCAGGGTGTACAGCCTTGGCGGTTGGCGGCGCGGGAACGCTTACAGGAACAGGCACGTATGTTTATCTCAATAGAGAGTTAACAACCGATTATTATTATTCTTTCGACAAGGTCTGGGAAGCCTGCGAAAAAACTGTTGCAGAATCACATGGTGAAGAGGTTTTACCCCATAAGGAAATTGGTTTTGGAACAATATCCGCCCTTCTTTACCATGAAGAAGTTAAGATAACGATAAAATATAAAGCAAGAAATGTTACAACCGTTGCCGTCAGGGTTGGCCTGATGGGCAACAAACGGTCTTCACAATTACTGCATGATAAGATACTGGCAAATCTATCCCCCAAATAGAATAAAAGTTGGATCGGTTTCTTCATGAGAAAAAAATTGATTCTAGGCGCCCTTCTTAGCATCTTTCTTGTTTACCTGTCCGTGAAAGGTATTCGCATACTCGATGTCGTAAATGGCTTTAAATCCATCCAGCACGGCTATATTATCCATGCTTTGCTGATAATGTTTATAATACAGGCATTAAGATCGTTTCGGTGGGGTGTCATACTCGAACCTTTGGAAAAAATTGATCAGCGTTCCCTTTTTTCCGTTACCAGCGTAGGTTTTCTAGGCATAATCGCCATGCCCGCAAGATTGGGTGAGTTGGTTAGACCTTATCTAATAACAAATAAAAGTCATGTTCAATTCTCTTCTGCCATGGGAACCATATTTGTTGAGCGCATCATGGATGGCATAAGTATTCTTTTTATCTCTTTTAGCGCCTTGTTTTTTGCGCCCACTCCCACAGGGCTGCTTAAGCCAAGTCTCATTCTTTTTTTGATTCTGCTGATTATCGTTGTTGGCGTGTCCTTCATCATCAGCAGGCGACATGATATTCAGACATTTCTAAATCCCTTTTTAAATAAGATATCCCCCAATGTTGTCCTGAAATTAAAAAACTTGATTAACCGCTTTATTGACGGCTTTAAAATTATGAACGACCCCAAACGCCTGTTTCTCTCCATCGCTCTGTCTGTTATCATATGGACAATAAACGCCATGGCTATTTACACCCTTTTTATGGCTTTTGGATTCCAACTACCCATTGCAAATGCCTTTATACTCATGGTTATTCTAATCATCGGCATCGCCCTGCCCACCGCCCCTGGCTTCGTCGGCAATTGGCATTTTCCCTGTGTTTTAGGCCTTAGTCTATTCGGTATTCCAAAAGCAGAGGCGCTTAGTTTCGCCGTTATATATCATTTTCTGTCTGTTGGCATCATCATCGTTCTTGGCCTGCTATTTCTTCCCTTTAACAAGGTTCCCTTTCCCGATCTTGGAAAATTATCTTTAAAATAATCTCTTGCATTACGGATCACTCACCTTTCGCATCAAGATTGTAGATTTTAATTTTTTTGTGAAGATTACTCCTTTCCAAGCCTATTGCTTCCGCAGTTTTTGATATATTGCCCTCATTCTCCTGAAGCTTTTTCGCTATATATTGTTTTTCAAAATCCATTTTAGCCATTTTAAAAGAATCCATAGCGCACCACGATTCTTGTTGCCCCACAGCATCACGACTCCCTCTCGATAATGGTGGGATGTCAGCCGGTGAAATAACGCTTGAGGGCGTCATGATAACCAGCCGTTCAACGATATTCTTTAGTTCTCGGACATTCCCCTGCCAGTCATGTTCCATCAATAAAGCTAAAGCGCTGTCCGTTATTGTTTTCTTTACATTTCCTTCTTTTGCTGCAAATTCTGCGAGAAAGCGATCCACTAAAAGAGGAATATCTTCCTTTCTATCCCTCAGGGGCGGAATTTGCAATGGAATGACATTTAGCCTATAGTAAAGATCCTGCCTAAAACGTCCCTCCTCCATTTCTTTTTCAAGTTCTTTGTTGGTTGCCGCGATAACACGTACATCCGTTACTATCAACTTGGAGCTCCCCACCCTTTCAAACTTCTTCTCTTGGAGGATCCTCAAAACCTTTGCCTGAGCCTTCAGGCTCATATCCGCGACTTCATCAAGAAAAATCGTCCCCTCGTGAGCCAATTCAAATTTTCCTCTGCGTTTCTCTGTAGCCCCCGTAAAAGCGCCCTTTTCATGTCCAAAAAGCTCGCTCTCTATGAGTTCCTCAGGTATGGCGGCACAATTTACTTCAATAAACGGTTTCTGCGCCCTTTTGCTCTGTCTGTGGATGGCGCGGGCGACAAGTTCTTTTCCCGTGCCGTTTTCTCCCATAATCAAGATCCACGCATTGGTCGGCGCAATAAGATTGATCATCTCCTTTAATTCCAATATCGGCGGACTATTGCCGGTCAATTCGTATTCTTTTAAAACCTTCTGTTTTAATAAGATGTTTTCCTCTTCAAGACGGAGCATCGCAAGCGCATTATGTACGACAATAACCACCTTTTCCAGCGAAAGAGGTTTCTCTATGAAGTCAAATGCCCCTATTTTAATAGCCTTCACTGCCGTCTCAATGGTGCCATGACCGGACATCATAACAACTCCAACATGGGTGTGCTCCGACCTTATCCGTTTCAAGGTTTCGATCCCATCGATGCCCGGCAGCCAGATATCAAGAAGCACAAGGCTGATAGAATCTTCTTCTATTGTCTTTAGCGCTTCCTCTCCGCTTCCAACCGACAGGACTTCATAACCTTCGTCCTCGAGAATACCGGTCAGAGATTGGCATATGCTTTCTTCGTCATCGACGATAAGAATTGTTTTATTCATCAGAGATTTGGGTTCTTAAAATTATTTCTTCCCTCAAGCTTCTGAAACAGGCAGTTCAAAAGCAACTACTGTTCCTTTCGGGATATTGTCTTTTACATTGATCTGTCCATGGTGGTCCGATATTATCGAACTCACGATGGCAAGCCCAAGACCTGTGCCGGAACGTTTTGTAGAAAAGTATGGTTCAAACATCTTCATTTTATAGCCGGCAGGGACACCGGAACCATTATCCGCAACTTCAACAATAGCTTTTTGATGAACGGTATCGTAAGATGTGGCGACCTTGATTTGGCCGGTTCCATGAAGGACCGCAGCAACGGCATTATCCAACAGATTAACCATCACTCGATTAATCTGTTCCGAATCGAATTTCAACTTAGGCATCGTCGTGTCCTGCTCAATATCAAAGCGGATATCTTTATGCGCTTCTTGAAAAAGGGCTATGGAATCGGCAACAACATTATTCAAATCGTTTATTTCCGGTTTTGTAATGGGCATGCGGGCATATTGTGAAAACTCATTGACCATCCTTTTTAAGAGCTCTACCTGAGCAATGATCGTTTCAGTACACTCACGAAACACAGCGCCATCATCCCCCAATTTATCGGCATATCTTTTTTGCAATCTTTGGGCAGATAATTGAACAGGCGTAAGAGGATTCTTTATTTCGTGAGCCATCCTCCTTGCTACCTCCCGCCACGCCGCCGCCCGTTCCGCCTTCTGCAGTTGTGTGATATCTTCAAAAACAATGACCATCCCCCTGTCATTTCCATGATCGTCCTTTATGACCGTGGTCGTTATCAATACCGTCAGCACCTTATTTTTAAGTGTCAGTTCGATCTGTTTCTCAATAAATCCTTGCTTTTTCTCCTGCATTTCTTTTAACAATTCATCAGCCAAAATTTTGTGCTCCGGCATCAGCACCTCATCATAGGGTCTGTTCATCACCTTTTGGGTTTTGATGTCAAGCATCCCCTCGGCGGCTCTGTTAATAGTGGTGATTACGTGATTTTCATCTACAGAAATAACGCCTGTAGAAACATTCTTGAGGATTGCCTCCATATACTTTCCGTGTTGCTCAAGGTCCCTGTTGATCTGTTCCACTTTTTCCTTGTTTGCTTTCAGATCCTTCGTCATACGATTAAAAGAATCGACAAGAACCCCTATCTCATCATCAGCCTTTATATTGAATTGATGATCAAGATTCCCCTGCGCAATTTTATGCGTCGCTTCAGCCAGATCCTGAATAGGGACAGTGATGCCTTTTGCCAAAAATAGGCCAAACCACGTGGCAGAAAAAACAATCAGGAGCGTCACAATAGCTAAGGCGCCAATATAGCCTAATCTTATGGGTTTTTCTAACAGATTTAGCCGTCGGTACTGCTCGGATGTTTTCAATATAGAATTAATCTTTTCGCTCAGATTAGGAGGAACATAGTAAGTAACCGCCACAAAACCGATGACTTCTTTTGGCGTTAAAGAAGAATAAATAGGGGCCAAACCTTTGACCACCTCCCCATTGCCTGACGAGTATACCATTGATACTTTTTCCTGTGTCGCGATCGGCACACCTATCATCTTAGTTCCCCCTGACGACTGTACCATTGATACTTCTTTCCCCGTAAAAATGTTTTCTACAATCTCCGGAGAAAACGGTTCAGGGGAAACATTTTGATGGTCAGGGTCACGGAAAACGAAATTTTCTTTCCGATTATCGAAATAAATTTCGATCATACCTAATTTAGAATTTTTCTGTTTCTTTTCGAGCAGGAGCCTCAGATACTGCTCTCTGCCGCTTTCATAGAGATGGTTTTCCGTAATATCCGCGCTCAGCTGACGTGCGCTATACTTTGCCCGTTCGGCTGTCTGCTCATAATAGATTTGAGCAATCTCAACCGTTTTGTTCAGGGTATCTCCCATCACCAGGCTAAACCAATTATCTATGCTGGAAGACAAAAAGTTGATGGCAACAAAAAAAAGAATGACCGTCGGAATCAGGGATAAACTTACAAAAGCAACAACCAGCTTTGTGCGGAGCTTCGAACCGATAATGCCATGCCTCCGTTCAAAGATAAGCTTAACAACATTTCGGATAATGAGAAAGATGAGCAGAATAATGAGGATAATGTTGATATTGATCAATCCAAAAATAAGCACACTGTTTGAAATCTGGGGGGCGTTTCCCCTGTGAGACAGATAACTTTCCAGAAAAGAAAGGGCTACAACGACAACAATGGCAACAACGATGATAATTCCTTCTCTTTTGCGTTTTCTTTTTTCATGTAAATCAATATATTGCCGTTTATTCATCTTTACGGTAACCATCCTCTTCTCAAGTTCTCCAAGTTCTCAATGATTTTGCAATCCAGCTTATGGGACGGGCACTAACTAATAGACGAATGGTTGACGATGCCATTTGGTTTCGAAATTCCATAGGGAAACAAAGGGGAAAAGGTATTCCAAATGCCACGGGAGCTTTTCTTTTTTAAGACCTGCCTTTATCATTACATAATATCCTTCGCCTTTCTTCAGGCAACGTAAGGAGGACAATGCCACACCATTTAATTCGGTCACGGCTGTCTTTGCTCTGGCAAAATCGTGAAAAGCTGTGAACTTTCCATCAGCCGAGAAAACATAGAAGGTTTGCCTCACCCTGTTATATTTAATGGTTTGGCTAATCTCTATGGCAGCCAACTTTTTATCCCACCAATATGACCGCTCTTGGTACAGATGTATGAAAAATGTGAATGTCGTTGGGATGCCGGCGAAGATGGCCTTCTCCATGTCCGTTGTAAAGCAATCCGTTACCTTTGCGAAGACAAGAACACTATCCTCCGTGGAGGTCACCAGAAAATCCGTTATCTTTGCTTCAGTTTCAGAAGAATGAACAGGCAAGATCACCCAATAACAACATACAGCTATGACACATAAAAATAATATATACCGGAATTTCATAGAAATTTGCATACCCCTCGCCGGTGAAATTGCAATCCCGCAATTTCCATCGCCCAGATTTTCTGGGCTATACTAAAAAACTAACCGCAAAAAAGCAAGGTGCAAATAGGTAAGAAATAAAGGAAGAAAAAGGGGAGGTTCTTTAGGCATTCATTGCATCAAAAACCTTGAAAGACTGTCTTCTCAAGGAAGACATTTGCCCTGCATCTGCATTTCCTTCTTTAGAATAACGACTTACGACTGCATAATTTTCCTTGTGAGCAAAAAGCTCCTTCAAGAGAAGGTGGTTTAATTTATGCCCCGACTTATAAGCAATGAAATGTCCCTTGATCGGCATGCCTGTCAGGGATAGATCGCCGATTGCGTCAAGAATTTTATGCTTTACAAATTCATCCGCACATCTTAATCCTTCTTTGTTGATAACTGTCTTGTCGTTGAGCACCACCGCATTCTTCAATGACCCCCCGAGTGCCAGCCCTTTTGCTTGGAGATATTCTACATCTTTAAGAAAGCCAAAAGTTCGGGCCGCGCTAATTTCTGTTTCATAAGTGATGTCGGTTATCGTAACACTGTAAAACTGCTGACCAATAAGAGGGTGTTTAAAGTCAATTTTATAAGTAATTTTAAACGCAGGAAAAGGCAACAGCATTGCCGTTCCAGTATAATCCGAAACAGAAACTACGTTATTGATGACTAATATCTTTTTATCTTTTTTCTGGGGCCTTGTGCCCACATCTTTCAAGAGACTAACAAACGGAAGGGCGCTTCCATCCATAATGGGAACCTCAGGTCCGTCAATTTCAACAATGGCATTATCCACCCCCATACCAGAAAAAGCGGACATTAAATGTTCAACTGTAGAAACACTCGTTCCATTTATTCCGATGGTGGTTGCTAATGTGGTATCGGAAACATTTTCAAAACAAGCTGTTACCGCGCTATGTCCGGGCACATCTCGCCGTATAAATACAATACCTTCATCGATTCCCGCTGGGAGAATCTTCATGTTAATCTTTCTGCCTGAGTGGAGACCTATTCCTCTACAAAAGATCTCACGTTTTATAGTTCTTTGTAAGTTCATACAAACAGAGAAAACCTTCCCACCTATTTTTTAAGTGTACATTTCATAGGCAGTATAGCAATATTTACGCCACTTCCAAGAAAACAAGGATTTTATAAAGATATATGGTATAATATATTGAATATGCACCTCTTTTGCGAGGGAATATTTGATAAAATACATAAAAGAATCAGCATTGCCCGCTTTATATGTGTTATAACTGCCACACCACCAGATAAAAAACTTTCACTTCATGGCCGCAAAAGCCACCTTTATTGCTTTTTTATATGCCATTGCCGGCATTCAACCGTTTTTCTTGTAAAATCTTTCTTTTTCACTAAAAATACAGCCACAATACGGTTGCCGGTACATCCCCCCATCTTTTCTGAAAATGTCCCGTCCTATTTCCCAGCCTTCACGAAAGTCGTGATAAAAAAAAGAGAGCTCATATTCAGCGGCCAATTTCTGTCCGATAGTTTTGATCAACTCGTGCTTTTGGTACTTGCTGTATAGAAGTGTCGTCGTAAAAACCTTTAATCCTCCCCGTTTCGCAAATCCGGCAGCGTATTTTAATCGAGTATAATAACAATATGCGCACCTATCCCCCTTTTCCCCGAGGATGCCTCTCAAGAAGTTTTCTATGGGATAATCATCCGGACACTGAAGCGAAAAATTTTCCTGACCGGCGTAAGTCTTTAATGTTTCCAGACGTTTCTGATATTCAAGGTAGGGATGAATATTGGGGTTATAGAAGAGACCATAGATATCACAGCCGTTTGACCTTAATATCTTCAGTGGATATATGGCGCATGGCGCACAACAGATATGTAGTAAAATTTTCATTTCGTAAAAAGAAAGGCCTTTACGCGGAGTTTTCCGCTAAAATAGCTCCTTCTGTTCTTTAACATTCCACTGCTTTCCGAAATGTTCGTACGCAATCCTTGTGGCGATTCTCCCTCTGGCGGTTCTCTGAAGATAACCCTCCTGGATTAAGTACGGCTCATAGACATCTTCAAGCGTGCTTTTTTCTTCCCCGATGGCCGATGATAAATTATCGATCCCTACCGGTCCACCATCGAATTTATCGATCACCGTCAGCAATATTCTTCGATCCATATGGTCAAGGCCCTTGTTATCCACTTCAAATTGTTCAAGCGCGCGGGCGGCCACTGCTTTATCAATCAAACCGTCTGCCTTAACCTGGGCAAAATCTCTTACCCGTCTAAGCAGGCGGTTTGCGATACGTGGTGTCCCGCGCGAACGCCTGGCTAGCTCTTTCGCCCCTTGTTCTTCAAGAGCAACAGACAGTATCCTCGCTGAGCGGTGCAATATAACGGAAAGCTCCGAAGGGCTGTAAAAATCAAAGCGAAAACTTATTCCAAACCGATCCCGCAGGGGAGAAGTTAACAAACCTGCCCTTGTCGTTGCCCCGATCAAGGTAAATCGTGGAATTTCCAGTTTCATGGAACGCGCCGATGGACCCTGACCAATAATTATATCAATATGATAATCCTCCATGGCGGGGTACAGGATTTCTTCAACGACATGAGGAAGCCTGTGGACTTCATCAATAAACAGGATATCATGCTCATGAAGGTTCGTCAGGATGGCAGCAAGATCACCCGGTCGCTCAATGACAGGCCCAGAGGTAACACGGATATCAACCCCCATTTCCTTGGCTAAGATATAGGCCAGGGTTGTTTTCCCTAAACCGGGAGGGCCATAAAGCAAAACATGGTCAAGGGCTTCACATCTTCCCTTCGCCGCTTGGATGAAAATTGAAAGATTGCTCTTGAGCTTTTCCTGTCCGATATATTCATCGAGGCTCTTCGGGCGGAGTGAAAATTCAAAAACCTTTTCCTCCTCAAGGCCGGCAGGACTTATTATTGAAGATGTTTCCAATAGTTCACATACCTGTAAAATTATTATAATTCTAACATATCAAATCACATTCCCGACAAGGCATTAAGGGTCCTTTTCAACAATCCCTCCACGGTTACATCTTCCGGATACTGTTTCATTGTCTTTTCCAAAGCTTCCCTTGCCTGATGACTTTTATATCCCAGATTTATAAGCGCCGAAAGGGCATCTTCCTTTATCAACTCTTCTGATGGCGCTGCCGCTTTTATAACGGCAGCCCCTCCTTCATCTTTCCGCAATTTCAGCGCCTTATCTTTCAACTCCAGGATGATTCTTTCTGCCATTTTCTTCCCCACGCCGGGAATGCTGACCAGCCGCTGGAGATCACCTTCGGTAACCGCGCGAACCAATTCTCCTGCAGAAATACCGGAAAGGATATTGATGGCCAGTTTGGGCCCGATACCCGAAACCGCAAGCATCAACTGAAAAATATCCCTTTCCTGTTGGGTATAAAAACCGAAGAGACTTATGGCATCCTGTCTTACATGGGTATGAACATTTAATGTCACACTTTGGCCGATATCGGGAAGCTCATAAAATGTTGTCAAAGGAATGAAAACACAGTACCCCACGCCGTGGCTATCCACAATGGCATGGGTAATATATTTATGAACCAGCGTTCCACTGATACGAGCAATCATCCGGAAATCCTACTTTAAGGATCATCTCCCATTTAGTTAATGAAGAGGATTCAAGGGGCAAACAATCAAGGGAAAATTTTTTCTTTACTACTCTCGACTCCTCGAACTTTCTTAATCCATCAACTAATTCGGAGAAGAACCTATTTAAAAAACCACTATGGAAAACGACAGATCAACCAATTGCTTTGTTTAAATAATTAGCATGACAGATGGCGATGGCTAAAGCGTCCGAGGCATCCTCCGTCGGCAGTTCAGGAAGATTTAATATGGCCTTTACCATTTTCTGCACCTGACTCTTTTCAGCACGTCCATATCCTACAACAGTTTTCTTCACATCAAGGGGCGTGTACTCGAAAATCGGAATGGACGCCTTGGCCCCCGCCAAAAGGGCTACACCTCGCGCTTCTCCCTGCTTGACCAGGCTTTTAATGTTCTTACCATAAAACACATCCTCTATGGCAATGGCATCAGGGTTTATTTGACCGACAACATCCATAAGAGCATCATAAATCCTTGCCAAGCGGTTCGACAGAGCAAGTTGCCTGCTTAGCTTGATGTCCCCATAGAAAATGGCTTTTAACCCCCTTCCGCTTCGTTCAACAACGCCATATCCCGTAATCTGGCTTCCCGGGTCGATCCCTAAAATTTTCAAGCTCGTCTTTTCAATTTGCTATTTTTATTTCAGGCAAACAAATGCGTCTGCTCAATACTGGGCTAATTTTTCCATAATCTCATCCGCTATATCGAAGTTGGCATAGACATTCTGTACGTCGTCATTATCCTCAAGCCTTTCCATAAGCTTGAGCATCTGCTCTGCCTTGATCGTATCCAGCTTAATGGTATTTTTAGGAATCATGCTAATTCGCGCTTCAACACATTTGAGCCCCTTTTCATCAAGGGTCTTCTTAATTCCCTCAAACAACGCCGCATCCGTGATCACCTCAAATTCATTTTCTTCTTCCCGAACATCTTCAGCGCCTGCCTCCAGAGATATCTCCATCAGTTCATCTTCACTGACCTTCTTCTTATCATATAAGATAGAGCCCTTTTTTTCGAAAATCCAAGACACGCAACCATTCTCCCCCAGATTTCCCCCGTGCTTCGAAAATATGTGCCTTATTTCCGCCACCGTTCGATTTTTATTGTCTGTCATTACCTCCAACAAGACGGCAACTCCTCCGGGGCCGTATCCCTCATAAACAACTTCTTCGTAATTTACCCCTCCTGCCAATTCACCCGTTCCCTTTTTGATGGCCCGGTCGATGTTATCCTTAGGCATATTTTCTTCTTTTGCTGCGAGGATGGCTTGCCTTAGCCTTGAGTTCCCTTCAGGGTCTACCCCTCCCAATCTTGCGGCGAGGCTAATCTCCTTGATAATTTTCGTAAACATCTTACCCCTTTTTTCATCAGCAGCCCCTTTTTTCCTTTTAATGGTGCTCCATTTTGAATGTCCCGACATGTATCAGATTTCTCCTTATCAGATTCACCTTCTTAAAAATTACATAGCACATGGCAACAGATATTGTAAAATAAAAACCAAAGAAATTGGTAACGCTCAAAAGTCATGGCGCCAAAAGCCAAGCGAATTGGCTCAAATTTATCTTTGCTATACGAATTGCCTCATAAAAAATGTTACCGAAAGGAGAATCGGAAACGGAGGTTTATATATATGAGTCCACAGTCAAAAGAAGAGTATTTTGAAGTTCTTTATAAGCGATATAAAGAAGCAACCCGTAAAGAAAAGACAGTTATCATCACTGAATGCACCCTCTGTGCCAATATAAGTGAGACACTTCCCACCATGTGATTTAGACTCTATAATAGAGGGTGGGAAGGAGAACCAGGGATGAAAAAGAAGGGGGTCATGTTAACCAACGCTAATGTTAAGATTGAGGAAATGGAAGGAGTCCGTAGGACGACTGGAATTTCCTCAATCGCCGAACCACAGAG
>DHHR01000048.1 GCA_002403385.1 Syntrophaceae bacterium UBA4767
GGCAAGGCGATTTAATCACAAATTCAAAGGTCTCTACGCGTCTGCGTATTGTATGCGCAATGGTCTTGACATGACTATCTGATTAGCTCATTGTCGCTGAATTGTCAAGATTAAAGACCTGACCCCTATTTCCCCCAAAGCTCACAACAAACCGGCTTCCCCTGATCGTCAATAATAGCCCCCTCTACCATCTGCTTTAACTCATTGCGGTGATCCTTCGAATGCCCCCTTTGTCCCACCCAGGCTCTCTCCTCCCTCTCCCTCAAAGTAGATGGAGGTGGTGTCAAAAAAAACCAGATCAAGCCCGGTGAATAAATCACGACGAATCCGAAACATCCCCTCTTCTACCAGGTCTTTAACACATCGAGGGGAAAGAGGGGTTTTATCCCTCTGGTCTTCAATCTCCTCTCCCAGAAAGGCCATCGCCCGATAAAGATGGTGCAGCGAAAGATCATTTACCCCACGTATGACATAGTCCCGGCGCCACTGGTCACAGAACCGGTCCGAACCAGAAGGAAATAACCGGTGAAGCGCCGTAAGAAAGATGGCCCTCTCCACGTTAAACTCAAACTTCCGCTCGGAAAGAACCGAGCGGATGACCTTTTCAATATCCAGTTCATTCCACAGCCGGTCAAAGATCAGGGCCGGGCCGATTTTTTTTCGCCTGAGCATTGACCTCGCTTTTTCCCGAAAGAACCAGAAGCGCTTTCTCCGAAAACCGCGCTAAGGATCGTACCAGAGTTTCTATCTCCCCTTTGGCGGTAAGCTGATCCATACGGCCAAGGGTGGAAACAACTCGTTGAACCGTTTTCTTCCCTTCCCGCCGATTTTCTACAATCTGAAGGTATTGGCGCTTCCCTGACTTCTTAACTCGTGCAAACATGGGGCCTCCTGCTCATAAAAGGACACCCCATTTATAAATAACATTTGACAAAATCGTAAAAAGTCAAAATTCGCGGGTTTTGTCATGGTGAGCCCTTCGGCTGGCTCAGGACAGGCTCTGTCGAACCATGACGTAATATCAATTATTTATGTTCACCCTTCGACCCTTCGGTAAACTCAGGACAAACAGCTCAGGGTGACATCTCCGCCTTTTTACGAGACCATCACATTTTGCTAATTGTAAAGAGAAATCAGCGCAACCTGTAGCACCGCATATTAAGAATCTTCAAAGAACAATCCAGCATTTTCAAGGGCTTTCACTGCATGACCACCTCATAACTGTTAAAGATCAGCTAAGAATATCTGGGCATCGGCAAGGGGTCAGGTCTGTTCTTACCAATAATAATCAATCCATTTGTCTTTTTTTACCTTTTTTGCCCTTGCCGGCTTTCCTGCTACCGCCGAAATCACCGCCTAAATCACACCCTCTTTTCAGGGCATGAAATTCCTGGGAGCCAGGTTTGATTCCCAGCTGCTTGGCTATGACGCCCCATCCTTTTCCTTTATGTGCCTTATATATGTCAAGGACATCTTCCGGCGGATGATGTGACATTTCGCCCAGCCGGAACACCATATAAGCATCCGCCGGGCTGGAGACGTTGCCGAGAACCGCACTGATGCGGGCATCGCCGATCTGGAAACGGGTGGCCAGTCTTGCCCTGAATCCATCGGCATCCGCCCATGCCTGAATATTAAGATCCCTCATCCAGTCAAAATCACCGGCTGAAACGATTGCCGCTGAGCAGACAAACAGAAATACAAATAAAATTATCAATAACATCTTTTGTGCTTTCATTGAATCCCCCTTTTTGTTGTTTCAATTCTTCTGAATAGGTCGTCTGTTCTAATCATTCTCTTTAGATTATTGTTGCCGCTGCGGTCGCGGCATCTCCTGTTTATGCTGGTGTTGTCTTTGTTTCTGCTGATATCTGATTTCCTGTTGCTGGGACTGTGGACGCTGAATATCGGGTCTTTGCTGAATCTGTTTATACTGCCTTTGCTGAACTTCATACCTTTGCTGCACCTGCTTTGGTGGTTCCCTCTGAATTTCCCGCCTTTGCTGAATTTGTTTCTGTTGTCTCGGCTCCTGCCGCTGTTGTTGATGCCGCTGAACATCAGGTCTCTGAAGATACTGCTTTTGACGTTGATCCCTTATTTCATATCTCTGCTGTTGTGTTCGGGGTTTATAATTACGGACATCCCATGTTTTATTCCTTTTCCAATATCGATTGTTGCGCCAGTCTTTCCAATTATGTCGAAGTCTTTGATGGGGTATCCGCTCATAGTCCCAGTAGTGTCCATACCATCTGTGTTCTGCGTAATATCTTCTCCAGCCCGGATCCACATCAAAATAAAACCATGGGACGGCATTGTAAGAAACCCATCCCCGATCATAGTAACGCGAACGGTACCACCTGCCTTCCCATGGACGCCACCACCAGTCGTTCCAGAAAAAGATGTCTACATCTATTTCCGGAATAACGTAAACATCATCAGTGTCGGGTAATACTACGACTTCCGGCGGAGCGGCAAACGCAATTACAGGGGGAAAAGAAATTCCGATGCTGATGTCTACCGCCGCCGTTGCCGGGACAGTCGAAAAACTCATCAGCAGAAAAAATATGGCGCCAAAAACAAGTTTCTTCATTCTTTGTTCTCCTTTCTCTGGTGTTTATGGGAGTTCTGTTCGCAGGGACGGCTCTTTGATTGCAAACGGAGCACCCGGGCAACCGTACAGTTTTTCGCATAACATAACTCATTATATTATAAAGTGTCATTAAAATTCCCAAATTCCGAGATTGATTTATGCCAATGACCCTTCGGCACCCTTCGACAAGCTCAGGGTGACAATAGTGAACTGCACACGGATCGGGGTCAAATTTTTAATCTTGACAATTCGTTGTGCTGGGTATAGTGAGACATGAAAAAAATGGATGACGAAAAGTACCCTCAACACGACCAGCAGTAACGAGCCACCATATCTTGTGGCAGAATATTCTTGACAAACAAGTGAACGTTGCTTATACCGCCGACAAATAAAAGCAAGTTCTTATCAATTGAGACCTTTGGAAAACGGCCCCTCACGTCATTCCGACGCGTCACCCCGATGAAAATCGGGGCGGAATCTATAACGGCTTGAAAACACTGGATTCCCCCGTATCGAGTACGGGGCAGGCTCAAGTCAAGCACGGAATGACGGCAAGGCGATTTAATCACAAATTCAAAGGTCTCCAATTGTCAATCAATCATTGCCATCATTGACTTCGATACCTCGGACTAAATTCATCTGCACTAAGCTGCGCATTACTCCAGGCACAAGCACCTCTTTCAATAACTTTCTTATTTGTGTTTCGATGGCTGTCACACTATCCTCCATTTGAGTTACTATCCCTCACTTTTATACGCTACCTTCTGGTCTAACATTATTAAATATCCTAAGCAGATATTCTCCGATTGACTCGATATTCCCCTCTTTTACCCTCTTCTTAGTCTTTTCAGCAACTTTTCCTCGACGGTATTCACGCTGGCGGGAGCCTTGTTTTTCTCAGCGCTCATTCTTCATTTTTCCCCTTCTGTTTTTGTCATTCGGTATCCGGAGTAAAGCCGCTTTCCGCGGCGCTCCTCCATCCATATCAATTCTTTATCCATCAGTTCCTGGATATATTTGACCGTTTCATTCCGGTGGAGCCCCAGCCCGGACGATACATCATCTACGGAACAGGGGCGCAGTCGCAGGAGCTCGAGGACATCTTCCCGGGTGGAGGAAAATTCGCTCTGCTCGTGCACCTTTGTATAATCAGCGATCACCTCGCAAGTCCGGCCGAAAAAAGACGAAATCTCTTCCATTTTTCCCCTGTTCACCATCTTCGCGTATCTCTCGGCCGGGGTTCGCACGGTCGTGTTAAGCTGAATACGCTCAGGGGCGATCCGATCCGCCAAGGCCTTTATCCTTGCGATTTCATCGTCCGAATCGGTGATCCCGCCGGTTATGAAGACCTCCAGCCATACCGGACCCCTGAATCCCTCCCGGAAGGTGCAGAGCCCCTCCACCATTTTCTTAAAGATAATTCCACTGTGGGGCCGATTAACACTCAAGAAAGTTTTCTGACTGCCGGCGTCCAGCGACGGTATTACCAGGTCTGCACCGGAGACCGCGTCGCGCACCTCATCGATCCAGAACAGGGAGCCGTTTGTGAGGACCGCCACGGGAATAGAGGATATCTTTTTGATGCCCGAGATGATATCGGCGATGCCGCTGTGAAGGGTCGGCTCCCCCGATCCGGATAGGGTGATATAGTCCGGAGGAAAAATCGTCTTCAATTTTTCCTCCACCTCTTTCAGTACCGCATCGACGGGGGCGTATTCCTTTCTCTCTATCGTCTTGACGGTGGTCCGCCCGAGCTGGCAATAGATACAGTCGTAGCTGCAGGTCTTGAAGGGGACGAAATCGATCCCCACGGACCGCCCGAGACGGCGCGACGGCACGGGGCCGAAGGTGTACGGTTTGTGCCCGTTAATGTTCCTCTCCTAGTTGTCGCAGGGGCGCACATCGCAGGGGATTTTCCTGCCGCAGCAGGTACCTTCCTTCCCGCAGCGCGTGACGCTTTCCCTCTGCGCATAATCGGTTGCGTAAAACCCGCTGCCCTTCAGGATGAATCCTCCTCCAGCGGCGATGAGGCGTTCCACCGCGCCGCCGCATTCCGGGCAAATCGCGACGGGATCGGCGGTTATTTTCTGGAATCTCTCAAACTCATGACCGCATTTCTTGCGTCGGTATTCGTATGTGGGCATACAGGCCATCTCCTCCATGTTGCATAAAACGTTCGTGTTGCTCCTTCCCCTGTGGGGGGCATCAGTTTCCGACAGGCGGGCGGCGAACTCTCTCAGGCGGCCTCTCGTATCTGCCGCGCCTTCAGGACCATGTCTCCGACCCCGCAGCCTATCTTGCCGGCGATAACGGGGCACTTTGCCTGGAGCAGGAAGAAGATATTTTTGTTCTCTTCGCTGAGCGACTCGTAGTTTCCCTGGCCCTTCGCGAGGATCAGGTCCGCCGTCTCATAGCGGCCGAGAAATTCTTCGGAGGACGCCTCGGGCACGACGCCGGGAAAGGCGGCTCCCGTATCGATCACTCTGACCAGATCGGTCATGCCGACAAATCGGGCGTCGTCCATGGTTGCGTCGTTGATGACTGGACCGCCCCGCACCACATAGGTAATGTCAATATCCGTCTCCCGCAGCAGAACCCCGATCAGGATCTTGTCCAGGACGATCTCCCCGGCGTTGTCGCCCAGGTAGAGGAACGTGTTGGCCTTACCCAGGGCTTTCACAAATGGCGCGTAGTCGAAATGCATCGGGTTCTTCTTGGCGAAATCCCGGAATATATCCCGCATTTCGTTCCACTTCCGCTCGGGGCCCATATCGATGAGATTCCCCGCGGCGGCCAGCTTGAGTGCGTCAGGGAGGGGCGAGACCGACCCGTTGATGAGACCGGAAAGTTCCTCCTCCATGCCGAGCGCCTGCTCGTTGTGGCGGCATTTTATCTCCCGGTAAGGGTCGCTGTTGCCGGTCGCCTTCCTGATAACGTCGTGAATCATGCTGCCGACCTCGGGAGGGGTCTCCTTTACTGGTAGATCGAGCAGTTTTTCCATTACGCCTCTCAAAACCGCCCTCTGTGTCTCTTCATCGGCCCCCGCGATTCTGCTCGCCTCCAGCGCCTGTCTCAGAAAACAGGGGAAGCAGTCCAGGTATATCTTCACCGCATCGATCCTTTCTACCCGATGGTGTACACCACGTTCCGCCAGGCGGCCCTGATATCGGCGGAGACCGCCCCGCCGGTGTACTCCACCACGCTGGTCTTCATGATCTGGGCCTCCGTGATGGCCCTGTCGTAGCGGATTCTCCCCGCAGCCTTGACGCCGTGCTCTTCCGCCTCTTTCTCAATCTGTTCGGTGATCTGGGGGTTCAGGTCCCACTTGTTGACACACACAAGAGAGGGGATTCTGAAGTATGAAGCCAGGTCCGCCACACGAAGGAGGTCATGCCGACCGGAGAAGGTCAGTTCGGTGACCACCAGGACGAGGTCTGCGCCTGTTATGGAGGCGATGACGGGGCACCCGATGCCGGGCGATCCGTCCACGATGATATAGTTCAGCCCTTCCTTTTCCGCGATAGAACAGGCTTCCTGCCGGATGAGCGTCACCAGTTTCCCCGAATTTCCCTCCCGCAATCCCTCATCTTCCCTTATCTGCCGCATATCTTCTAATCTTCTTCCCCCTCCGTTCAGCATCAAAACCAGAGGAAAAATATACTCAGATGCCTTGTAACCTGCTCCACTCCCAGGTTCAGGCAACTCTCGGTCTACTGCCTCCATCATCCCTATCCCCACTGCAAATTCACCCACTAACGCTAATCCGGCATGAGGGGTAATAGTATCTCTTGTCATTTCTACCTTGAATGAAAGCACCGTTTGTCCTATCACTACTTTCTCCCCTCGTTGGTTACAGTTTGATTCGGTTGTCTATAAACCTATCTTACCGAATTAACGAGGGTTTTTCTACTTATTTCTTCTAAAAATTGTGCCAATGTCGGATTTTGGGATTTGCCCCCCAAGACGCCATATTATTTTTTGCCCATGCCTGGCGGCATTCCAGGAACAGTCATCTTCTTATAGCCTGCAGGAACTTCAAAAAGGCTGTCCGGCTGGCTGCCAATCTTTATATCCCGGTACTCCATGGCCCAGCTTCCGTCAATTGCTGCCGTCTTGACAGGAAAGTTAATATCCGTCGTCCACCACTGGTACATTTTCATTTCTTTGTCAGCCACCTTGGCGGTTACTTCATATTTTGTTGAGGGATGACCGTCGATGGTCTCGCTGCCGACTGCCTTCCGGCTCACTTCTCCCTTTACTTTTTCCTCTGCCGCCTTTATCTGTTCCTCCTTTACTCCCTCCATTTCCATATAGGTTTTTTGCGGAATCATTACCATCCAGACCTTGTTGAGGTCCTTCCTCACGATGGTGGACGAACCCGCCGATTCAATATCACTTCGAAATTTATTCGGTTTCATATACACTTTCATTGTTGAAGTCTTGCCCGCAGCGGTACTCACTATCGTCGCCGACAGTTCCTGAGCCATTGCCGCTTTCACGCCCTTTTCCTGCGCCGCTTTCCCCTCTTCCTTACCTTTGCCGCACCCGAACACCGTGAGCGCAACAAAAGCTGCCAATACAACGATCAATACTCTTTTCATGGTTCACCCTCCATTTTCATGGTTCACCCTCCATTTTATTTGACAAAAAATTTATAGTGCAGAGGAAACATAAGAAAGTTCCTCCCGTATGTCAATGATAAAGCAATCGCAACCGGAGTATCACGATGGAATCAGCATTGAATCTCAATCAACGGCTCCAGACAGTAAAGAGTTCTTTTTTGCCCGACAATAATATCTTCTTCATTCTTGATCATTCCATGAAGAGTGTACAGGGGAAAAAAAGATTTTCATCTGAAACATCAATTTTACTCTTTCTGCTTTAACTTTCCGGCAACACTGAGCACCGTATTTGCGTAAATTTTACTGTTGTTGTACGCCAGAATTACCCGGTACTGTCTTTTGGCACTCATACGGCACTTCCGGTAGAATGCACCGAGGTCGAGACCTTTGAAAAACGGCCCCTCACGTCATTCCGACGCGTCACCCCGATGAAAATCGGGGCGGAATCTATAGCGGCTTGAAAACACTGGATTCCCCCGTATCGAGTACGGGGCAAGCTCAAGTCAAGCACGGAATGACGGCAAGGCGATTTAATCACAAATTCAAAGGTCTCCGGTCAACTATCTGTCGAAGGACTCACCGTTTTTGTAACCACTCATTACATGGATGAAGCCCGGTATTGCGGACGAATTGTCATGATCAATGAGGGAAGGATTGTGGCTTCGGGGAGCCCCGATGAGATTATACGAAATGCCTGCCCTGACAGGGTCGCTGCGAATCTTAATGACGCCTTTATTGCCTTGATGTCAAGGAAAAACTCGTGAACATCTTGCATGTCCGGGCAATTGCCGCAAAGAAATCTACTATCTTATCAGGGATTTTAGGAGCCTTTATCTGGCCTTTGCCCTTCCTTTGATTCTTATATTCCTGTTCTGTTATGCGATTAGCCTAGATGTGGACGATATCAACACTGTCGTGGTCGATCATGACCGTACCCCCTTGAATCGCGACTTCATTCGCCAACTGAATGCTTCAGCGTATTTTAATATTGTTGATTATCCTTCGGATACACAAACAGCTGTGCGGCATATAGATCATGGCCAGGCGCTCATGGCAGTCGTTATTCCCCCCGGCTGGACGGCTGATATAAAAGCGGACCGCGAGAGTCCCATACAGGTAATTCTGGACGGCAGCGATCCGAATTTTTCAGGGATTTCCAAAGGATATATTGTGGCATTCATCGAGAGATACAATCAGCAGCAGTTGATAAAATTTTTAACCGGCAGGGTATAGAAAAAATTAGGTCGCCCGTAGAAGGACGGATCAGGGTATGGTTTAATGAATATCTGGAGAGTAGAAAATTTATTCTTCCCGGCATCATTGCCCTAGTTATCATGATTGTGGGGGCCATGTTGACGTCCCAGGTATGAAAATGGTACAATGAAAAACATTCGCTCCTTGCCCATTAAGGCTGGAGAGTTTCTCCTCGGAAAGGCCATTCCCTATTTTTTCATCGGACTTGCGGATGTCCTGGTAGCAGTGCTTGTGGGGCAGGTATTGTTTGGAATTGTCATGAAATCGAGTTTCTGGCTTTTGGTTTTGGCTACTTCAGCCTATTTAGCTGTGGCAATGAGTCTGGGGTTACTCATTTCCACAGTGATAAAATCGCAACTTGTTGCCATCCAGTGGGCAATCCTGATTACCTATCTTAACCCATTAAGATTTTTCTTGTGATTGTGCGAGGAATTTTTCTCAAGGGCGTGGAGATGGAAGTCCTCTGGCCCCAGTATGTGGCCTTGACTATCCTGGGGATGGCGCTTTTTGCTGGGGCAATCGCTCGATTTAGGAAGCGGATGGATTGATCATATGGCATCTGTTGTGTTTTTAAAGAAGGGAAACTGTCATGTTGAAGATTATTGAAGATGAACTGATCATAAAAAGGTGTCAGAAGCAGTTCACGAGAAGCTTCAAAGGCCTTGTGGATGAAAAAATTCCCGTAACCATCGGCCATCCGGGAGCAAGTTTCAAAGCAAAGGTTTCTTGGTTGCGCCGCTTTGGCATGTGGTTATTTTCAAAAAAGATGGAAAGCCGCTATGGGAATATGTTCGGCATAGGGATGCCTGACAAAGAATCAAGTATTTCTATGACCTGTGAAATTAATTTTCCCGTCAGAGGGATTGACAGACGCGTGGGTGGCGCTCTGGCAAAGGATAACAAAGGAAGGATTTTTGTTGTTCACCGCGGGAAAATTGGCGGGGGCAAAAAGGGGATCGGCAAATCACTTTTTGAAGGCAGCTTTCGAGGTGTCTGGGATGTCATGGAAGATGGCGATACTAAATCGGATGTCGCTCTGATAGGCGCCCTGTATTCCCCGCGCTTTGTTCGTCAGGTTGTACAGTTTATTCGTCAGGTGAATATTATAAAGGGTGCTGCCGCACATCAATCCCTTCAGACAGAAATTGCTTTTAACGACGCCAGATTTCGAGAGGAATTAGTAGGGTTTCCTTACGGACACTACAATCGAGGCAAAGAAGATATTTGCAACCGAGGTTTGGTGATTGTAGACTTGGCTGATAGTCTTAGCGATTGCGGTTTTAAACCGGTAAACGACAGTGTTCATGATTTGTTTGCCATGGATAAAGAAGGCCATGTGACGGTTTTGTTCCAGGTTATCACGGATACCTCAATCGCTGTTCTCCACGAGGGGATTGCTTCATTGATGCTGGGCGGTTTTGATTTTTCCGGCAGCCCGCGTCTAGTGCTCGTCCTACCGCAGCCTGTGGAGGGCTCCCTTAAGAGGAAATTACGAGACATGAAGATAGAGATTCTCGTTTACAATTGGCAAAATGACAGGGCGTTATTTCCTGGGTTTCAGGATGTGATTACCATGTAATCTTTAAGCTGTCCGAGGACGGACTTGACTTGACGGTTAGATAAAAAAGGTGGTCAGTTACCCCCTGGATTGTTTCGCAGCAATCAAAAAAGGAGGGTTTATCAGACATGACCACCCAGGAGAAGCTTATCAGAAACAA
>DHHR01000031.1 GCA_002403385.1 Syntrophaceae bacterium UBA4767
TCCTGCTATCGTCTTTTGGCCTACATATCTTTGAAAATGGAATTGCATTGGAGGTCAAACCCCATAGGGAAAGTGCGTAAGAACCTGCCTTTCTTCAACAAAATGGCCTATGAAAAATTTACACAAAAAACTTGACAGTACCCATTATTATAATTTAAATTATTCTTTCAGAAATCATGATTTTCAGCGCTTCTTTCGATGGGAGAAGCAGGGGCTGCGGCAAAGTTTTGCTTAATGTTTTTCATACAGGAGGTATGCAAAGGCATGGGAAAGTTGAGAAAGTTATTTGAGCCGGGCAGGATAGGGCGGATGGAGCTCAAAAACCGGGTCGTGATGGCTCCCATGGGAACGGGGCGGCATGGCCCGGAAGGGGAACTGACGGATCGATTGCCGGAATACTACGCAGCCAGGGCGCGAGGCGGCGTAGGTTTGATTATCTGTCAATCCAGCATTATTTTGTGGGAAAGCCGCGCTCCTTTTCGTCCTTGCATTTACGATGACAAATTTATCCCCGGCTTCAAAATGGTTGCCGACGCCATTCATGAAGCCGGGGGGAAGGCCGCTTTTCAGCTCGTTCATCACGGACGATTGCTGACGGATTATCAATCTCTGGTAAGCCATCCGGAGGATATCAAGCCCATCGCCCCTTCAGCGCTTTCCCGCCTTCTAACTAAAGAAGCGCCTTCACAGAGCAAAGAGGAGGTTGTGCTGTGGGTGCGGGGAAACATCATTCCCCGGCAGGCAAGCGTTGAAGACATCCGGCGTATCACCCAGGGCTTTGCCGAGGCGGCGCTCAGGGTCAAGAAGGCAGGTTTTGACGCTGTGGAGATACACGGGGGGCACGGCTATCTGTTGAGCCAGTTCCTTTCCCCCCTGGCAAACCGAAGAACGGATGAATACGGCGGGAGCCCCGCCAACAGGGCCCGCTTCGTCTGCGAAGTCCTTGCGGCCACAAGACAGAAGGTTGGCCCTGATTTCCCCATTATTTTGAGAATAAGCGGGAGTGATTTTCTACCCGGCGGCATCAGTATTGAGGAGGTAGTTCAACAGGTTCCCCTTTTTGAGGATGCGGGCGCCGACGCCTTGGATATTTCCGCCAGCGAGCAGGGCTCCATTGACTGGCAGTACCCCAGCTTCCTTTTCCCGCAGGGCGCCCTCGTGCCGCTGGCCGCAGCCGTCAAAAGGGTGGCAAAAATACCGGTGATCGCCGTAGGGAAGATATATCAGCCAGCTTTTGCTGAAGACATCATCAAAAGCGGCAAGGCCGACTTTATTGCTCTGGGACGCGCGCTTCTCGCCGATCCCCAGTGGCCGAACAAGGCCAGAGAAGGTCGTTTTGATGATATCCGTCCCTGCGTCTATTGTCTTAATTGTTTTAATATTACGGCACATCGAAGTTATGTGCTTGCAGAGGGGATCTCCTGCTCCGTCAATCCCCGCCTCCAGCACGAAAAGCTCTTCGTTTCGCATCCCACAACCTCCCCCAAGAAGGTCATGGTGGTGGGGGCAGGCCCTGCCGGCATGGAGGCGGCCCGAACATTGGCCGAGAGGGGGCATAAGGTTGAGCTCTATGAACAAAAAGATGTCTTGGGAGGGCAGTGGCACATCGCGTCCCAGCAGGCACAGAAAAAAGAAGATTACTCCCGCTTGCTTACATATCTGAAGCGAGGGCTGGAAAAGGCAGGCGTGCCCGTTAAGATGAACACTACGGTTACGAAAGAGCTGGTGAAAAACGCCAAGCCTGACGCCGTGGTTGTCGCGACAGGCGCCGTGCCTTCCACACTTGACATTCCCGGCATCACGGGGGAGAATGTCGTCCAGGCCAACGATGTTATCTTGGGAAAGAAGAAGGCGGGGCAAAGCGTTGTTGTGGTCGGCGGCCGTTATCTGGGAATGGAGATTGCCGATCAACTCGCCTCCGAAGGTAAAAAAGTATCGCTGGCAACAAGGAGGGAGCTGGGTCGCGCCGTAGAACGCAATGTATATTTGACGCTGCGCAACAGGCTGGTGGAAAAAGGCGTCTTCCTCTATCCCCATTCGCCGGCGGTGGAGATAAAGGACAACGGCCTGTACATTGTATTCAACAACGATCTGTTTTTCCTGCCGGCGGACACCATCGTCCTGGCCATCGGCGCAAAACCGGAAAAAGAGCTGATGGAGCAGATCAGGAATTTAGCGCCCGAGGTGTACAGCATCGGCGACTGCGTGGCTCCGCGTGACGTTATGTATGCCATCCGGGAGGCGGATGAGGTGGCCAGAAAAATTTAGGGGGGGAGAGAATGACAATATCCAATATCACACAAAAATTTGCCGAATTCATTATTAAAACACGCTCCGATGACATCCCGGAAAAAGCGATTAAAACGGCAAAAGACGCCATGCTGGATTGTCTGGGATGTATGTGCCTCGGTGTGGCGCAGCCTATCGGAAAGATTATGTTGGAGTACGTAAAGGATGTGGGAGCAAAAGCGACATGCGCCGTTGTCGGGGGCGGGGTGAAAACTTCTCCTGCTCTGGCGGCTCTGGTCAACGGAACCACCGCTCATGCCGAGGATTATGATGATGTAAGCCTGGCCGTTTTGGGCCACCCCACGGCGCCGCTGTTTCCCGCCTTGCTTTCCATCTGTGAGCTTCGGCGCCTTTCGGGACGGCGGCTTTTGGACGCCTATGTCATCGGCTTTGAAATTGCCGCGCGGCTCGGTCTTGCCTTAGGGGTCAGCCACTACAACCGAGGTTGGCATGGCACGGCCACCACAGGGACCATCGGCGCCGCGGCCGCCTGTTCGCGGCTTTTAGGGCTCAGTGAAGAAAAAACACGAATGGCTCTGGCCATCGCGGCCTCCCAGACCGCGGGACTGAGGCAGAATTTTGGCACCATGACAAAACCATTTCACGCCGGTCATGCCGCTCAGGGGGCTGTTACGGCAGCGCTTTTGGCGGAAAAAGGCTTTACCGCCGATCCAAATATTATCGAAGCTCCTTTGGGCTTTCTGAACGTTTACAAGGGCGAAGACCTCCAGCCGCTGGAAGCGATGCTCGACCGATTGGGACAGCATTTTGAAATCACCTGGTCCGGCATCGCCATCAAACCCTACCCCTGCTGCGGCGAGACCCATACCGGCATCGAAATTGCCACAGAACTGCTCAAGGAGCACAAGCTATCCCCAAAAGATATCAAATCCATCGAATGCGCCTTCAACGAAACGATGAATTCCGTCATGCTTCACCACAATCCCCAAACGGGGTTGGAAGGAAAGTTCAGCAGCGAATACTGCGTCGCCCGGGCGCTTTTGGACGGAGCGGTAAAGCTGGACGATTTCGTGGACAGTCGGGTAAAGCAGCCGGAAGTTCGCGAACTCATCAACAAAACAAAGGTGCGGGTGGACAATAGCCTGCCCATGATGGCGGCGCAAATCACCATAGAATTAAATGATGGCCGCCTGTTTTCCAAACGGCAGGACACGGCCAGAGGATGGGCCGACAATCCCCTAAAACCGGAGGAACTGGCTGCAAAATACCGTGACTGCGCGGGCTGGGCCCTTGCAACCAAAGATATTGAAAAGTCGCTGGAAATGATGGTAAACTTAGAAAAAGTGGATGATATGGCCAAGCTTGCCCAGGTGGTCGTCAGGAGGGAAAAGTGAGCGTTACAGTAACTATTCCCGCGTCACTGCGGAAAAAATGGCCAAACGCAAAAGAGCAGGTTTTCTGCGAAGGGCAAACCATCGGGGAATGCATAACCCATCTCGACGGACAATTTCCAGGTTTTAAAGAGAACCTGCTTGACGGAAAGGGAAACATCAAGGAAACTATCACTATGTTCCTTGATGGACAGAATGTCCGTAATCTCAATGGTTTATTAACAGCCGTCCATGATGACGACGAAATAAGCATCATTCCCTTCGTGGCCGGGGGATAAGAACGTATGATTATTGACGATATCAACTCCCATTTTATTTTTGTTTATCATCCTGATATTTTTAATGGTAAGATTTACACAACCTACAGGGGCAAACAGTTAACCAACGGGGAAGTTATTGAGCACTGGGGGAAGTGGATTATCTTGGGAGAGAAAAGCTGGCTTGATGAACTGGCCAAAAAACTAGACCCTTATGTGGAAGGTGAGCAGATTCCTTGCATTAAATATGATCGAAAACCGCCGGAGAACTTGGGTCTGGAAGAATGCGTCATGATGATATACTGCGATAAGCGCGCAAGCGAGGACATCTGGCAGATATTGAACCAGCACGGCGTCAAACTCAAGGCATGGGTTTCAGAAAGGGAAACTATGGAAATGTGGAAGCCGGGGGGGATGCTGCTGGAGCGCTGGATAGCCTCCAACTGTTCAAGCGAGGCGGAAGCCAGGGCGGTTCGTAAGGACGCCTACTCTAAACTGGGGTATGTCTTTGATCATCCCGATGAGCTTTTTAAGCCCTGGTCACAATGAAGCAAACATGTTAAGAAGGATGACATTATGACCGATATTTCACAGTACCTTAAGGTGCCTACTGTTGACCCAAACTTTTTTGTCCTGGATGAAGACCAGCTCAACCTGGAGCGATTGGAAAAACTCTCGGAAAAACATCCCATCAACATTTTGATTACGGGAAACCAGGGATGCGGCAAGTCATCGCTGGTCAGGCAATTTGCAAGTTTCTACCAAAGGCCGATGGTCACTTTCCAAATCGGACTTTTATCAGAGGCGGGACAGTTGTTCGGGCAGCAGCGGCTTAAGGAAGGAGAAACCTTCTATCAGAGCTTTCTGTTCCCGAAGGCGATACAGATTCCCGGATGCGTGATTCACTTGGAAGAAATCAATCGCTCCGAAAATCCCCATGCCCTAAACGACCTCTTTTCCGTGCTGTCTAATGAACGGTGCATCTGGGTGGACGAACTCGGTCTTGTAGAGGTGGCTCCCAAGGTCATCTTTTTTGCCACCATGAATGAGGGGGAAGAATTTTCCGGCACAGACGAGATGGATTCCGCCTTGCGTGACCGTTTCTACCGCATCCATCTTGATTACCCCCCGATGGAAGTGGAAGAACAGATTCTTGTTCTCAAGACGGGAGTGGATATGTCTGTCGCCAAACAAATACTGAGAGTTATCAATAAGTTAAGGAGCAATAACCAGATGGGAATGGGCATATCGATACGGCACTCTCTGATGATTTCGGAGCTGGTGGCCATGGGCGCCTCGCTTAGGGAGGCCGTCATTTACAGTCTCCAGATATCCATGGATGTCCTTGAATCTCTGCTCCTTTCCATCCATGCCGAAACGGGAGACACCGCCGTGGATGTCCGCAAATACAACCGCTATGTCCATGCCAAAGGGGGTCAAACGCCGTGAGTTTCAATATAATGGATGGGAGCGCGCTGGCCAAGAGCAAAGCCCCTATTGGAGAGCCCCTGAAAGTTTATTCCATCTACTGGCGGAAGAACCGTTCCCATCATGAAGCTACGGAATTGGCTTCCGTTTTGTCCGCCATGCGGAAAGTTGCGGGGCTCATCGGCGACAACACGAAACCTGTTTACTGGGACGGTATGCCATGTTCCGAAAAAAGCGCCATAATTCTTAACTCAGAGGGCGTAAGAGGAACTTACCCCGTCTCATATCGGACAATTGATCTGTTGGTCGGCCAGGTGGTTTATGAATCATTCTTGGGCGTTGAATGGAGCGATTGGGTGGTCAACCAGGTTAAAACCCGGGCGGCTTTATCTGCCCAAACGGAACCTTATCTACAACCCATTTTAGCCGTAGCGGAGGAGATATATCTGGATGCGCTGGTTCGGCAGAAAGTGTGGTCATTTTATCTATCCAAATACCTTAAAGCCATCGCCAGTCAAAAAGACCGGAGAGATCTGTTGTTGCCGCCTGTTCCGGAAAGCGCGGCCGGCCTCTGGAGGCAAGTAGTATTTTTACAGACAAAAGTGAAAATTTTTCACCATTATTATGAGGATATCATGGCAATCCTTATGGAGCACGCCCCTATTGTCAGAGAGATTGCCGATATACCGTCTCTTGGCGAAAGGCGAAGCCGGCGAACCGAACTTTATTCAGATATGTGGACTAACATTCAGCGGGTCATTCTGGCATGGGAAACATTTGAGCCCCCACCCAATGCCGTTTCCCTAAAAGACGAGTCAGGGCCAAAAGCGCCTACATCGGAAGCCGGGGACGACCGGAAGAACGATCCCAACCTGAAGGAAGGGGCGCCTGCGCCTGAAACAATGCATACGGAACTTGCCGAAGAGATCAGTTCCATTCTGGATGAAGGAAAAATGGATATGACACAGCTCATCCTGGCCGTAGTGGAAAATCCCAAGAGCGAGGCTATGAATACCCTTTTTTCCAGGGGTGTAGCCGAATGCAGGGTTGCCATTGACAAGGAACAGGTCAATCGTTTGCGAAAGATCTTTGAAAAGCAGCAGAGCATGATAAGGCGATCCGGAAAGAAACGGGCACGGAGAGGTCTGGAGGAGGGCAAGCTGGATGTCCGGAGACTGTACCGTGTGCCATATAGTGAAAAGATATTTAAAAGGAAGGAAAATATTCATTCCGATCATTCCTGGAATATTACCATCGTGGCCGATGCCTCTGCCTCCATGGGAAGAAGAGTCGGGTCAACCAATTCCTGGACCATGGCGGAGCAAACCTTCGCTTCCCTCGCCGAAGCCGCCAAGCGATTCAGCAATCACTTAGAGGTTTACAGTTACTACGAACAGAGCGGCCAATGTCATGTGGTGAAACTGTTCAAAGGAAATAAGCTCTATACCGTGTACCCCGCGGGTCAAACGCCATCCGGACAGGCTATACTTGCGGCGGCCATGCTGATGGCCAAAAACCGCACAAAAAGACTCATTATCCACATAACTGATGGGGCAGCCAACTGCGGCCTGTGTGTTGCCGATGCAACAGATTATTGCCTGAAAAATAATATTGAACTGATCACCATCGGTTGCGGGCACAACGAGCAAACCCGCGAAATTCTGAAAGAGCAGTATCCCCACAGTCTTTACTTGATGCGCGATCTGCAAGGATTGCCTGCCGGATTGGAAAGGCTGTTCAGAGAAAAATTATTGAGGATGTGACAATGCTGATCGACAAGAACACCGTTATCACCATGCATTACACGCTGAAAGACCAGCATGGCAAGGTGCTGGAAACTACTTACGATAAACAGCCCTTCGAATTTGTTTTCGGCCATGGCGCAGTCATAAAGGCGTTAGAAGATGGACTGCTCAACATGAAGGCCGGCGATGAGAAAACCATTGTCGTTGCTCCATCAGAAGGATACGGCGAACGCAAAAAGGAACTCGTTTTAAAGGTTTCCCGTGAAGAGCTTCCCGAAGCAGAAGTCAAAACCGGCAAGGAATTCCGTAAGATCTACGAAGACGGAACAATGGAAATCTATCGCGTGAGGGGGTTTCTGGAAAAATGGGTTTATCTCAATGGTAATCACCCTTGGGCCGGTGTGGAGCTGCATTACGATGTAAAAATCCTGGATGTCAAACCGGCGAATTTTTAACAAGGGAAAAGGCATTGCCAACGGGGAAACCATGAGACGACTCGATGCTTTCTTACGCCCGAATCATCTGGGAGGTGAATTGACTTATGAACTAGGGCCGTCGAGACCGCCCAGCGAAGCCCGATCTTTGCTTCTCAGGGTTACGCGCGGGTGTCCATGGCGCCGGTGTGAATTTTGTTCGAGCCACCGAACAATGAAATTCAGCCTCCGCCGTGTGGATGAGATCAAAAAAGATATCGATACCGCCAAGGCCATCTACGAAAAAATCAAGGAAATTGCGTGGAAAAGCGGTTACGGCGGGGATATGAAGCGTGTTTCGGCTGCCGTCTATGAGAACCCGCCCAACGAAAATTTCCGGAACGTAGCTCTGTGGATACACTTCGGGGAACAAAACGTTTTCTTGCAGGATGCGGATTCCCTGATCATGAAGACAGATGGCCTGCTTGAAGTGATTCGGTATTTGAAGCAGACCTTCCCCGGCATCTCCCGCGTCACCTCCTATGGACGATCCAAAACAGCAGCGAGAAAACCTCTGAACGAACTTATGGAACTCCATGCAGCGGGACTTTCGCGATTGCACGTAGGCATGGAAAGCGGCTGCGACGATGTTCTCGCCTTCGTTCAAAAAGGCGTGACCGCCGAAGAGCATATCCTGGGCGGGAAAAAGGTTGTTGGTTCCGGTATTTCATTGTGCGAATATGTCATGCCAGGGTTGGGGGGGAAGAAACTGACCAAGAGGCACGCAATCGAAACCGCCCGCGTCTTAAATGAGATCAATCCCGCCTTTATCCGTCTGAGGAGTCTGTCTTTAAGAGAAGATTTGCCTCTATTTGCCAGATTGCAAACCAAAGAATTTGAGCCTTTAAGCGATGATGAAACGGTGGAAGAAATCGGGGAGATGATCCAGCGGCTCCAGGTCACCAGCGATTTCCGTAGCGACCATATCGAAAACCTGCTGCAGGAGGTGGAGGGCAAATTGCCCGAAGACAAGCCTAAAATGCTGGATGTCATAGAGCGGTATCTGAAACTGCCGACGGAAGAAAAATTGATATTTCAGCTTGGCAGAAGATTGGGATATTACGAAAAAATCCACGAGTTGGAAAACCCTTATCTTCATCAGAGGCTGGAGACGATGCTGACAGATACGCGCCTGCGGGGCGAAGATTTCGAAGAGCTTATATTTTCCCTGAAACGGCGGTTTCTTGTATAAATAACAACAAATCAAAGCGCTTACGGCGAAGGTTTTTCGTCGGACTCTGTTCTACACGCTTCCATCTGTTCCTTGCGCCGGCTCACTTCATGGCGTTGCTGTTCGCTCAAAAAACATCCGGCAATGCAATGACTGGCGCATTCCGAGTTGCATGTTTCCGGTTTGATCGTTACATTGGCATTGGGAAAATGCTCCTTTATCTTCGCCGAAAGATCATCCGCCATCAAATCGGCGGCGCTCACGGACATGTCCGGCTTCACCTTGATATGAAAATCAATAAAACGAAAATGCCCGGATCTTCTCGTGCGCAATTTATGAAATCCCCTTATGGGGCCATGGTATTCCAAAACAAGCTGTCGAATCCACGCCTCCTCTTCTGCCGGAAGTTTTGTGTCGATCAGATCGCGACTGGACTGCAAGGTTAAATCGTAGGCCGCTTTGATGATTAAAATTGCCACCCCGCATGCGATCACCGGGTCTATCCAGTTAATATCCGCATGAGGGAGAATCCTTCTCCCGACTAGAATAACGGCAAGGCCCGCCATGACACCCAATGATGTATAAACATCCGTCCTCAGATGCCAGGCATCGGCCTGCAGGGCCACGGATTCCGTTTGTTTTCCCACCTTGAAAAGCATTCGCGACACAATGATGTTGAGTATAGTGGAAAAGAGCATTACGCCGACCCCGAAGCCGAGAAGTTCGATGGGCTGGGGCTTCAACAGTTTCCCGATAGCCTCATAGATAATCCAGCCCGCCGCCACGAAGATCAATATAGCCTCGATGGCGCCGGAGATGTTTTCAACCTTGCCATGCCCGAATGGGTGGGCCTCGTCGGCGGGGATATCGGATGTTTTCACAGAAAACAGCGTAATAACGGCAGCCAGGAGGTCTATCCCTGAGTGGATCGCCTCGGACATGACAGATACCGACCCCATTAAGAACCCCACGGTAATCTTGGCAACGATCAAAAGACCGTTTGAGATAACCGACAGGAGCGCCGCTTTAAATTTACTGGTATCCGCGTTTATCATCCCTACCTAAACCTTTCGTAAAAGTTTTTCCTGCCTAACCCTGCCCATTCAAGGGGCAGGGAGGGGTGGGGATTGCGCTAGTCAGCAACACGGGCAAATTGGGTCCAGCTTTTGGCATTCCATGTCGGGTCGTCCATCGAGCGACCCTCCTTAATGGTTTTTAGTCCGCATTTATGTGCGAAATACCGATGAAAAGCCAAAGATCCCGCCAATTCAGGGTGAAAAATCGTTACGAGGACATCGGGACTTTCCGCTGCGGCAATGTAGTTACCTATTTTCAGGAGGATATCTACACCGGGACCGATTTTTTTGATTTTCGGGGCGCGGATAAAGGTCAGAGGAACAGGCATCGAGGAAACACGCGGCACGAGGGCCTCACAGAAGAAACTATCCATCTGACTGCCGAAACTGTTACGTTCGACCTCTATATCTATCAAAGCAAGGCATGGGGACTCACCTATAACTGTTTTAGCCAACAAGATTGCGCCGGCGCAGGTTCCAAAAATTTTCATGCCCTGCTGAAATTCCCGAACGATGGCCTCTTTCATACCAGAGATAGTGAGCAGTCGGAAAAGGCATGTGCTCTCACCGCCAGGAATAATAATGCCCGCAAGGTTTGAAATTTCAGAAGGTTTCTTCACGCGAAGGCCGGCAAGGCCAAGACGTTTTAAGTGATCCAGGTGTTCGACAACCCCGCCTTGGAGGTCAAGCACACCTATCATTGTTCTTGTTGAATTCTTCACACGCAGGCGCCCCCGAATTTACCAGCCCCGCCCGGCCAGACGCTGCGCTTCAGGAATATCAGAAATCTCCAATCCGGGCATCGCTTCGCCAAGCCCCATAGAAGCCTCAAGAACCTTAAGGGGATCATTGAAATATGCCGTCGCTATGACAATCGCTCGTGCCCTTTTGGCCGGGTCGGCGGACTTGAAAATACCTGATCCGACAAATATGCCGTCGCAGCCCAGTTGCATCATCAAAGCCGCATCGGCAGGCGTCGCAATGCCGCCGGCGGCAAAATTCACCACCGGCAGCCTGCCCAGCTTACGCGCCTCAAGGGCCAGTTCGTAAGGAAATCCACCAGCTTTGGCAAAACCGACAACCTCCTCCAGCGGCATATTTACCAATTGCCGAATTTCACGGTTCATCGCGCGCATATGCCGGACGGCTTCCACCACATTCCCTGTGCCTGCTTCACCCTTGGTGCGGATCATGGCGGCGCCTTCAGCAATACGCCTTAGGGCCTCCCCCAGGTTTCGGGCTCCGCACACAAAAGGAATGGAAAATTTCGTTTTGTCAATATGACATTCTTCATCAGCCGGGGTCAGCACTTCGCTTTCATCGATATAATCAATCTTGAGGGCTTCCAGAATCTGGGCCTCCACAAAATGGCCAATTCTGGCCTTTGCCATGACGGGGATGGAAACTGATCTTTTGATTTCCGCAATCATGGTCGGATCCGACATGCGGGCAACACCGCCATCTTTTCTGATATCCGCGGGCACCCTTTCCAATGCCATCACCGCCACTGCGCCGGCTTCTTCGGCAATTTTAGCCTGCTGCGCATTGGTCACATCCATAATGACGCCGCCTTTGAGCATTTGCGCCAACTGGACGTTGAGTTCATACCTTTTTTTATCCACGTTATCGCGCCTCCCTAATGACTCGAAAAAATGTTTAAAACTTATATGGGTATTTTTCTATGATGACAGTGTATCACCGTCAAGCATAATAATCAAGATTAGTGAAAGGAGGGGAATCCTTCGTAATCCAGCCATCGTTTATACTCGCACATTTTGCTCAGCGCCTTTACCGCCCGCTCCGGTGTAAGAAAAAACACGCTTTTATAGGAGCTGCCCTCGATATCAAAAATCGTTTCCATATCCTGTTCTGAAATCAGCTTAGCGCCCAGGATCGGTTTGTTGTATTTTTCCATTAACCGAACCACGTGCTCACAATAGCGAACTTCAAATGCTTCCTGAAGGGCAAGAAGTTCTTCGAAGTAAACGCTGTTATACGAAATATCAGCCGCCGCCGCCGAATCTATCATGTGCTTTGCAAAATATCGCCGACCCGTAATGCCCATATGGAGCACCGCATCACACCCTTCCCATTTGGCCAGCTCTTCCAGCACGCTCATGGAAACATCGAAATTCATCTCCGCCACCAGATCCACGGGATTGCCATGACTCCAATAGGGAGGCAGGATTTGACCAATCCGGGCAATAATATCTTTTGAAAGGGGTGGAACATCCAGACCATATTCGACGCACAAATCCGCTGTAATGACACCCCAGCCGCCGCCCAGTGTCATGATGGCCACCCGCTTTCCCTTCGGCAGGGGCAGCGATGAAAACGCCGCCGAAGCGTCTAAAAGGTCCATAGGTTGGTCCACTAAAATGACGCCTGCCTGGCGACACGCCGCCTCGAAAATTCTCGCATCGGATGCAATGGCGCCGGTATGGCTTGCAGCAGCCTGCTTGCCTGCCGGAGTTCTTCCTCCTTTTAGAACAATAACTGGTTTACTATGGCTTACCCGGCGGCTGGATTCGAAAAATCGCCGCCCATTTTTGATGCTTTCAATGTATAAAACGATCGTTTTTGACAGGCGATCTATTGCAAAGGCATCCATATAGTCTTCGATGGTGATCATCGCTTCGTTTCCCGATCCACAAAAAGCCCGTATGCCAATGCCGGCATTTACGGCAAATACCACTAACTGTGTCCCCAAATTACCTGACTGCGCCACAAGCGCCGTGTAACCAGGTTTTGGCCGGACGTGATGATACGTGCAAAAAAATGATTCATGGGGATTGCATACTCCCATGGTATTCGGCCCCAGCACTAAGATGCCCGCTTCACGGGCATCTTTGGCTAATCTTTCTTCCAGAGCTCGCCCTTCTTCGCCCGCCTCACTGAAGCCAGAAGAAACCAGCAGCATGTTTTTTATCTTCTTTTTTTCCATCTGGGGAAGCAGGGAAAAAACATGCTCTGCGGGGATGGTGACTACCGCCAGATCCACACGGTCGGGAATGTCCATGACCGATCTGTACACTTCTCGCCCGGCAATGCTTTCACCTTTTGAATTGACAAGATAAATGTTTCCTTTATAGCCCCCTGCAATGGCATTGGTGAACAGGAAATAACCCCATTTACCGAAGTGGGCGGAGGCGCCGATAAAGGCGATAGATTTGGGGTAAAAGAATTCTCCGACGTCCCTCGCAGGAACCGGAGGGGGAAATGTTTCCGCTTCCTGTTTCTCCCCCAGCACAACAAGGGCATCAACCGCCGTGACCTCTCCATCCGTAGAAACGAGCAAAGGATTGATATCCACCTCGGAAATCTCAGGATGCTGCATCCCCATACGAGACAGCCCAACCAAAGCGCTCACAAGCTGCGCTCTGTTTGCGGGCAACTCTCCACGAAACGGCCCCAGTAGCTCCCGCGCTTGAATTTCGTCGAGCATAAGCTCGGCATCCTTTTTATCAATGGGCGCCACACGGAACGTTACGTCGCTTAGGACTTCCGTAAAAACCCCACCCAGACCGAACATAACAACCGGGCCAAATTGGCGATCATAAACAAGACCGGCCACAAATTCTCTTCGACCCGACAACATCGGCTGAATAAGAAATCCTTCCAGATCGCGGCCCGCCCTTTCGGCAATCAACCTTGCTGCCTGGCGCACCTCTTGCGGGCTTTTCAAATCCAGTTGAACAACACCCCTTTGGGTTTTGTGGGTAAGCCTTGTTCCCAGCCCCTTCAACACCACCGGAAAGCCCAGAAGTGTGGCCTCCTTTTCGGCTTCTTCCGCCGTTTTTACCACAATCTCGTAAGTAACAGGGACATCATAACGCTTCAGCAATTGTTTCGACTCCGCCTCTGTCAATGCCCTTCTACCTTCCGCGCGAGCCTTCTGCAATATTTTGTGAATATCCATAGAGTTCCTCTGCCGTATTATGAAAACGCCCTTGTAGGCATGCTTATCCTTTTTTCCCCATAAATACAAGAACCCCTTCCTTCAAGAAGGGGTTCTTGTATTAAATCTTCTAAGTAGAATTGAATTAATATCTCAATCTCACTTTTCCCTCTGGGCGCGTTATTTTAATTAAACAACCCTGTTTTATCGAATTCTTCTATTTCACCCTCTGAATAACCCAGAGATCGCATCACCTCTTTAGTATGGGCTCCAGGGGCCGCACCGGCGTTTTCATATACCGGCGGTGTTTCCGAAAACTTTATGGGGCAGGCTGTCTGTCGCAGCTTCCCTCCCCCTGGAAGCTTGAGATCAACAATCATGTTTCTCTCCTTAACATAAGAGCTATCCAATGCTTCAGAAAGAGATAATACGGGCTCGACACAGGCATCCACCTGAGCGAAGATATTTATCCATTCATCCCTGGCCTTTGATCTGATAATAGCGCGAACCTCCTTTTTAACTTTATCCACATTAGGCGGAGTTACCGTGCCGGCGATCAGATCGTCACGCCCGATGGCCCGGCAAAAAGCGGCAAAGAATTGGGGCTCCAAGCCGCCAAAGCTGATATACTGGCCATCGCTGGTCTCATAAAAATCGTAGAGAGAACCTCCATTGAGAATGTCGCTTTCTCTGGTCGGTTCCGCTCCACCAGCCAGATAGGCGGCGCCCAGCATGGCATGAAAGGCAATTACGCCATCCGTCATAGAAATATCAATATACTGTCCTTTGCCCGTTTTATTCCGATAGATGACCGCCGCCAGAATACCAAATATGGCGTTATTCGAACCGGATGCCACATCGGCGATCTGCATTCCCATCAACGCGGGTCCGGTTTCTTTTTTCCCCGAATAGGCCATCAAGCCGGATCGCGCCAGATAGTTGATGTCATGTCCCGCCCGATCACGCATGGGCCCGGTCTGTCCATACCCCGTGAGGGAGCAGTATATCAAGCCGGGACTGACCTTTTTTAGCGTTTCGTAATCTAAACCCAACTTTGCCATGACCCCAGGTCTAAATTGCTCGATGACAATGTCATAATCGACAATTAACTTATTTATAACCTGAAGCGCCCTGGGATCTTTGAGATTTAAGGTCATGCTCTTCTTTCCGCGACATAAGTAGACAAAAACGGAGGATGTTGTGGTCCCGGGCACAAACGGCGGCATGAAACTAACCAGATCGGGGCGGGAGCCGGAGACGATCTTTAAAACGTCGGCGCCCAAGTCTGCCAGAGTCATCGTCGCATATGGCCCGGGTAAAAGGGTCGTAAAATCCAATATTTTCAATCCTTCAAGTGGACCTGCCATGAACTTTTTCTCCTTCTTGCTTATAGACCCATAAACCGGGCGATAACGACTTTCATGATTTCGTTCGTGCCGGCAAAAATGCGGAAAACGCGAATATCTCTCCATGCCCTTGAAATTGGGTACTCATCGCAATAGCCGTAGCCGCCGAAAAGCTGTAAACATCTATCCGCAACGCGTGACGCCATATCGGTGTTCCAGTATTTGGCCATGGATGTTTCAACAACGACATTTTTCCCTTCCATGTGATCGGCGATCAATTTATCAGCGAACGTACGGCCGATTTTAACGTCCGTCATCATTTCGACGAGTTCAAATTGCGCATGTTGGAACTTCGAAATAGGCTTTCCGAAGGCGGTTCTTTCCTTGCAATACTTGATGGTTTCTTCGAGCATAAATTCCGCGTATGCCGTGGCGCCGATCGCACACATCAAACGCTCCTGCTGGAGTTTCTGCATGAGCTTTACGAATCCGGTGCCCTTTTCGCCCAGACGATTGCTTTTGGGGACACGGCAATCGGTGAAATAAAGCTCTGCCGTATCCTGAGAGTGCCAGCCGATCTTCTTGATTTTCGGCCCCTTCTCAAATCCGGGGGTCTTCGCCTCGACAAGATAAAGATCAACAGCCCGATGAACATCTTTCTCCGCCGGGTCCTTGGCTGCCAGAACAACCAGATCACAGTTCAAGCCGTTGCTGATAAAGGTCTTCTGACCGTTGATAACAACATCGTCGCCATCCTCGATCGCTGTCGTCTTGATGTTGGCCAGGTCGCTTCCCGTATTGGGTTCCGTCATGGCAACAGCCGTGATAATGTCTCCGTTTACGCAACCGGGCAGATATTTCTGTTTGAGTTCCTCAGAGGCAAAAGAAGCAATATAGGGAACTACAATATCACTGTGGATAAGCGGGAAAAGTCCCGCGTGGTTCGTCCGCATCCATTCTTCGGTGAGGATAACGGAATAAAGAAAATCGGCGCCCATTCCGCCGTATTCTTCCGGCACCCAAGTGCAGATAAACCCCTGATCGGCCAGCTTCTTCCATACTTCCCGTGGGACCATGCCCTTTTCTTCCCATTCTTCAATATGGGGTTTAATCTCTTTTTCGCAAAATTTCTTGAACGTATCCCTGAATATCTTGTGTTCCTCCTGATATTGCAATATCTCCATAACACATTCCTCCGCATTAAGATTTTAAATTTCCCTCTTATCCTTCCTTTTTTGAATCTGAGCGATCAGCCATTGCTAGCTTCCGTATTTACCCACGACAGTAATAGCGCAAATATTTGAATAGGGCCAACCTCCCAGATTATGGGTCAAGCCCATCCTGGGATTGTCCAACTGACGGGCGCCCGCTCGCCCCAACAGTTGCAGGTACATCTCATAGATCATCCGCAATCCGGAAGCGCCAATGGGATGACCGAAACATTTCAACCCGCCATCGATCTGACACGGGATTTTGCCGTCCCGGTTGTAAAACCCGTCCATAACATCCTTAGGAGCGCCGCCACGCGGAGAAATATGAAGGTCTTCATAGGTGATCAACTCCGTGATGGAGAAACAGTCATGCAGCTCCATCATGCTGATCTCTTCGCGCGGATTTTTGATCCCCGCTTCTTCATAGGCCTTCAAACTGCACTTACTCGTGGTCACGAAAGTCGTGCAGTCCCATTCATTAAAGCTTCCTTCATAGCCGCTGCTGACCGCCAACTGCGACGATTTAACGGTGACAACGTCCTTTTTCCCCAATTTCTTGGCAATCTCGGGCGTCGTCACAATCGCGCATGCCGCCCCATCGCTGACACCGCAACAGTCAAATAACCCCAAGGGGTGAGCCACGATGGGAGACGACAGCACCTGCTCGATGGTAACCGCCTTCTGCAGGTGCGCTTTCGGATTCAGCGCGCCATTGGCATGGCTCTTTACCGATACAAGACCTATGGCCTTCTTCAACTCCTCCATGGGAACCTTGTACTTTACAGAATAAGCGCTCGCCAACTGCGCAAACATCCCCGGCGCCGTGGCATTGGCATACCACAACGGCACTAGTCCCCCGCTCCACAAATTGGGAAGCCCTCCGAACCCCGTGTCTTTGAGTTTTTCAACCCCCATCGCCAGACAAATATCGTAAGCGCCGGCCGCCACTGCATAAGCGGCGCCCCTTATCGCCTCCGTCCCCGTAGCGCAGTAGTTCTCCACCCTCGTCACAGGAATATGCTGAAGTTGAAGCGTGACGGAAAGAGGCATGGCCGACTTGCCAACGCCATACTCCTCCACGCAGGTGCCCA
>DHHR01000055.1 GCA_002403385.1 Syntrophaceae bacterium UBA4767
TCTTTCTCCGTGGTGTCGTAAGCCTTCACGTCTTTCCCACATGCAGGACGAGAGAAAACACTTCCTCTGGGAAAATCAACAAAAACCTTGATGACTCCCTTGCCTTCATGAAACTCTATCTTCGTAATCTCCCATGGCGATTCCAGTTTCAGCGCTCTTGCAAACAGTGACTCCAAAACTTCCATCAAAAAGGCCCCCTCTTTTTCCTCACACTATACCTTACCCACTCAGTTTGAGAAAGAGCCAAATATATTTTTCCCACCATCGAATGGCAGCGCCGTAGTCCTTTTTTCTCCTATACGCCTCCCCAAGAATCTTCAACGGCTCACACGAATCCGGCTCTAACATCAACATCCGGAATGCCTCTTTCATTGCCTTATCCGTTTTATTTTGCGCCATCAGGATGACACATCTCTGATTTCGTAAGCGACTGTTATTAGGCCAATATTTCAAGGCTTTTATGGCATATTGGCGCGCATTCTGAAGATTACCCCTCTTAAGCTCAAAATCAATTATTGTTTGCCACACTTCATAATAGCCAGAACTCAGCTCAACTCCCTTTTTAAAGTTCACACAAGCACGATCGTTATCTTTCGCCTCATATTGATAATACAGACCAATATTGTGGTATGCCAGGCCCCTCTGATTTGTATTCATATATCTATCCAGAACAATAGCCTTATTAAACTCATTGAATGCTTTTTCATACTGCCCTTTTTCCATATATTCTTTCCCAAGATTATTATGAACGATGCTTAGCTTCGGCGCTTTACAAGCATTGTCGCGCCAGAGTTTCAATGAATCCCCTAAAACTCCATTCCTCATATATGTGGTATACCCCTCAGCGGCAAGCATAAAGCCAATTAGAAACACAACAACAACCTGCATCTTTTTTCTGTAGGCAAAATAATCCAATACATGAACAGCAAGGATTGCTATAGGCAAGAAAAAAAACATCGACGGGATATAATTGCGATGTTCAAAGATGAGTTCCAGGGGCAGAACGGAACCTTCGATAATGTGGTTTACAAAAAAGAACAAAATACAGAAGGCTATAATTGGTTTTCTTCTAAACAGAAAAAAAGACAAAACTATCAGCGCTGTTATCAAAATAATTGCCGCCAACGTTGTCCATGGGTGAAGCAACGAGGTGGACACTTCGATATCATGCAGCAATGTTAATCTGGAACCAGCGGGATAAAGCAATAAAGAAATATAATATACAATGACACGCGGCTCCGTTAACAGCCTTTCTTTTAGTGTAAAAGGCCTCATTTCGTATCCGCTGAAAATAGTGGAAAAATCTACATAAAATGTGGCGAGAATAAAAAGACATATAGTAGTTGCAAGAGGTATGAAAATAGCCTCTTTCTTAATCGGATGCTGCCACGAAATACCCTGAAGAAATATCATATCATAGACATACAGTACAGCCGGCAGAACAATAGTGTTTTCCTTGGTGCCGAAAGCCAGTGCACACACAAGACCGCATGCTATAAAAAAAGCGTATTTTTCCCGTCGTCGGCATGCGAGCCTCCCCCTCAAATAAAAATACATGGCCATAATGTAAAACATGCCGGCCATGCTTGCCATTCTTTGGACAATAATCGTCACCGCATTTACGTGCACGGGACTAACCACCCAGAAAAATGTAGCCAACAACGTTATCGCATAGGCATTCTTTTCATACTTGCCTTTGAAAATGGGAAGTTTTAATGTCCGATAAATGAAAAGGAACAAAAATATTGAAGCGATGAAATGGATTAAAACGTTGACCACATGGTAGCCAAAAACATTTGTTCCACCCCAATAGTAATTAAGAGCAAAGGTAAAATAGGCAAACGGTCGCTGGATATCATCTCCCCTGTAAATTGTTTTGAAAATTTCTTTCCATGACAATGCCTTTAGGTGCACGTTGGGATTGTTCACAATGTTAGGGTAATCGTCAAATTGCCAATCGCAATAGAAGCTGTTTACATAAATCGCAACAACTAAGGCCGCCAATATGATGGACGTAAAGATAAATTTTCGCGGCACGTGAAAGCGCCACTTGATGTTCAGGTCAAAACCATTCTCTGAATTCATCATTTCAATCTCTCAAAACCTTTTCGCCCGCCTAGCGCAGGCAGTCAAAAAGGATATTTGGGGGCAGTGTTTTCAAGAAGAGCGTAACTTGCGAGAAAGCAAGACGCTAAAGATAGGTCCCAACGTGAAGGCTACAAGCAACGCGGACGCTCGCACCAAAATTGCGGCAACAAGGGCCAGACCTGCTCCTAAGCCCAATAGCCCGGAAGATAAACCTACGATCGCTTCCTGAACTCCGATGTTTCCCGGCGTAACATTTATGAGAAGAGAAAAACTGATAAACAAGCTAACCAGCAGAGCAGATGTAAACGGGACTGCCGCCCCAAGAGCGCTATAAGCGATCCAAAAAGACAAACCGTTGACTGCTATATTGACGGCTGTATAAACAACGATGGTAAAGAGTAAAGCCGCGTCTTTTCTTATCAAATCCCAGCCGCTCAATGCTTCATTGATGTGAGCCACGAAAAAACTCTTGTCGTCTCCAGGAAATTTTATCGATGGAAAGAGAAAAAATATAGAAATTACGCCGACAACTAATATAAAAAAGACCAGGACCACATATACAGATGAAACCATTTTGACCCATTTAACCAAAATAACTGTTCCCGCCATTCCTATCATCCAAAAAATAACCAAATAGTTTGCTGCAAGCACACTCATAAATTTTGAATAAGAAAATGAGTGCCTCTGCTTCAGATACGCAGCTCGAGCAATCATACCCCCGGAAAAAGGCGTTATATAATTCCCCAACGTCGTTACGACCGATAAGCCGAACCACTCGACGATGCTTAGGTTGACACCAAATTTTGACGTAAGTTCCTTAAGAAATAGTCCGTTGATTGTTGTGCAGATGAGACTTGTAACGACCAGTAAAGATGCCTGGCTTAAGGTTATATGCAAGATAGGACGGAGAAAGTGGGGCTTCATTATAAAAAATAAAACGATTCCCGCAATGACAACTGAAAATGCAACAACCGACCATATTTTATGCCTAGGTCCATAACTTGCTGAATTTTGCGCTCTTGTCATTACCTGCTTTCCCCATTTTCAACTTATTTTCCTGACAAACACAACATTCCTTATCTGTTGAAATTGCCACTTGAGGATTCCAAGGCCGAAACAAATAAAAATTACAGGAAAACAGGCCCCTACAACAAAGCAGTCCCTCCAATTTTGTTTCATATAAAGTATGATGGAAAGGTACGAAAAAAACACCAAGCCGAAAACAAAAAACAATATCCTGGGTTCCCATAGAGTAAATAAAATGAATACAATCAAGGTAAACCACGCCATCGCATACGGCAGAAAATATATGCCCCCTTGTCTCAAATAATAATCAGCAAACCGGGGCCCCCTTTCGTAAGTATGTTTTACGATTTGTTTCAGCCCTGTCCGCTGAAAGTATTCTACGGACATATGCGAAGTCCTCAATATAGGCTTGACCTTAATGATACTTTTCAGAACCCGAGTATCGTCATTTGTATATTTATCAATTTTCTCAGGTTGACTTTGAAACCATAATTCCTTATCGCAAACAAAATTTGTTGTTCCTTTCGGGATTCTATTAAAGTTTTCCGGTGTAATAAATACTTCACTGAATTTTGCTGAAAAAGGATAAAAAGGCTTATAAATCTTACATCTCAAAAGGTAAAAAAATCTTTTAAAGCCCCATTTGCTTCCATCGTAGTCCATGACATCCGGCATAACAGGTCGGTAGTTTCTTGCGTCTATCTTTCTAAGCAATTTCCTTTCCGGAACAACTCTATAGTCATTAAACATTAAGCATTCATATCTGGCGGCCCGTGCGCCTGTATTCCGAGCATGAATTCGACCACTGTTTTTCTCTAAATTGATTAAACGCACAGGATACCTTGATGCGATTTCGGCTGTCCTATCCGTCGAAGCATCATTAACGACAATCACCTCGAATAGTTTCGGATCGTAATCTTGTTTGATAAGCGCATCAAGGCACGAGGCAATCATTTCCTCGCCATTGAATACGGGAACAATGATCGAAAATCTCAAATTCATTCCAATCTAGGCACAAGGCATGATGTGTTCAACAATATCGCGAGAAGGATATAGATTGGTGTCTGTCAGGCTCTTGCGTGGTATCGTATGATAACTTTGAAGGAAGCGCCTGATCTTATCCTGATTAAAATCAGACAGATACGCATTTTCTCCCAATCCTTCCATTCGTTCCGTTTTGGAACGCATAACCAAACAGGGCACTCCGTTAAAATAACTTTCTTCCTGGATGCTTCCACCATCGGTGACAATAAAATCCGCTTCTGCTATCAATTTCAAAAAAACCGGATAAGGCTGCAGGGGTGAAATCGTAATCGCTTTGTTTGCAGAAATTCTATCAAGAAAATCATACTTCAATAATTGTTGTTTAGTCGGTTCATGAAGAATAAAAATCACTTTCCTGTTTTGTGCAATCTGTTCAACCAGATCTATCACAATGGATAACCGCGAAAAAGAATAGATAGTTTCGATACGATGGATGGTCACAACTACATACGCTTCGTTTTGCGGGCGCACAGCGGATTTTCCCTCAGTTAAAACGAGCCGAATCGTATCGATAATAGTATTCCCGCGCACCAGAATTGTTTTTCTCTCATAACCCATTTTCTTCAAATTTTCAGCCGCCCATTCTGAAGGCGCGAATAGAACATCGCTGAAACGCATAACAAATAAACGTATCATTTCTTCCGGGAACGGATCAAATATATGGAAGCTCCGCAGCCCGGCTTCCACATGCGCAACTTCAAGGCCACATCTTTTGGCATATAAGAGGGACAAAAGTGTTGACAGCGTATCGCCGTGAATCAAACAAATGCCCCGCTTACCTCTAAATATGTTTTCCATGATACTTCTACGGCAAAAAACAATTTGCATCACATTCTTAATCGTCCATAAGATAGCCTGCGGAATGTTATTGATATTCGTCTTTTCTCTTCGGAGATACACATCAGGTTTTTTCAGCTTCAACTGGTCGGTAAAATCGCCTGTCAACTGGGCATGCTGGCCGGAATCTATAAAGTTATATGGAATGCACCGTCTGTCCAACTCCTTCATGAGAGGAGCCATTTTTATGAACTGGGCCTTGGTGCCGACAAAAATATGGATCATGCGAAAATACACTATGGATTTTATTAATTCACGACCGGAAATCGTGGTTGTCGTAATCTGTTTTATTGAGCTTCAATTGCGCAACCTGTTCGGAAACTAAACCAACCATAAACACGACAACAGACATTGTAAGCAGCATAGCCGCTGTTGGACCATAACGCTCTCCTAATATGAACATTTTAAAGAGCCCATAACCGACTCCAACGAAAAACATCATGGCGCTGACAGGAAGAAAAACCCTCATCGGTGAAAACAACGTTGCAATCTTAATAATGGTTACCAAAAAGAGTGGGCCGTCTTTGAAAAGCCTAATCTTACTTTTACCAGTTCGGCGATAAGCTTTTATCGGCATGTAAGTTAAGCTATATCCGGAATGAATAAAGGCCAATGTAATGGTGGTGGGATAAGAAAATGTGTTAGGCAATAGATATAGAAAACGACGGGCAATTTCCAACTTCATGGCCCGAAAACCGGAAGTAAGGTCCTCAATCTTTTGGCCGCACATGTAACTGGAAAACCTGTTAAAAAATTTATTGGCCATATTCCTGTGCCAACTTCCCGCTGAATTGCCCGTGCGAGCCCCCACAACCATATCATATAACGGCAATTTTTCAACCAGGCGCGGAATATCTTCCGGCGCATGCTGTCCATCACCATCGAGCAATACGATAATTTTGCCTTTGGCATTGCGGATACCTGTTTTTACCGCGGCTCCATTGCCCATATTGTAAGGATGAGAAATAACGTCCGCCCCCGCCTCTCGGGATATTCGTTCCGTATCATCATCGGACCCATCATTTATTACAATAACTTCATAAGAAATCGCCATCTTCTCCAGAACACTGATAGTTCTCTTTATGATAGAAGAAATAACCGCAGCTTCGTTATATACAGGGATGATCACACTGACATCAGGATTCATAGTACCCCACACCCATGTCCTTATAGAAAAAGGACCTATCGCCCTTTCCCAAGTATTACTTCAAAAGCTGCCCTAACTCTAATCTTTGTGTTTTTCCTTCTTAAGCACAAACAACCGTTTTGTTTTTTAAATTATCCACCAGCCACTTGATGGATTCCATATAGGAATCTTTGCCATATACAAAGATATTATTGTGATTGGCATCCTCTATTTTCAGCATTTTTTTTATTTTAGCCGGGCAGTTATCATACAACATCTCCCCTTGACGATAAGGGATGATATGATCATATTCGGCATGAATGATGAGGGTGGGCTTGTCAAAAACTCGCATCTTACTTACGTTGTTAAGATAACCTTCTGTTTCTTTATCCCCGTTTTGTTTTAAATTTATTCCTAAAAGCTGAAGGAGTGGGTTTACATGTGAAAACCCACTTTCTATGATAAGACCATCTATGTCTTGTTTATAATGATACGCCAACTCAAGGGCGGAAGCGCTTCCCAGCGACCGTCCCATAACAACAAAAACTCCGGTATAATTATTTTCTGTTAGCCATCTTTTTATAAAATCAAATACTACATGACAATCCCTCATCATGGAGGTTACGGTTGGATAGCCGGTGGAAACCCCATAGCCCCTGTAATCGATTACGAAAAGGTTAATTCCAAAATTTTTATATAAAGCTCCGATATCATCGTAGTCTGCGGCAATTTCACCGTTTCCATGAAAAAAAAGAAGGTTGGCGGCATCCCTTCCGGCAATATGGCATCGGCTCCCAAGACATACCCCCGCCTCTATGGGAATCATGATGGATTTTACATCCGAAACGGATGAAAAAAAATCTGTCGTTTCCTTTCTTGGATAAAACAGAAGCATGAGAATCTCAGGCCGGTCTAGAACGCTATAGTCTATTTTTGATATGTCAATCATCTTAAGTATCTTTTGTTTTAAGAACTTTTAGTAATCGCACTCCTGTAAAACTTTACAGAATAATCAATGGCCGAATATACGGTTAATATAAGAGCCAAATAAATCAGCACGATTCCCACGGTATGGGCATTTACATTCAAGAGTGGATAATGAATAATGAGCGCCGAAATGGCGCATATCTGAGAGAGTGTTTTCTGTTTGCCGATTCTACTGGCAGGCATGATGACTCCCTCCGTTGAGGCAATGCTCCTCATTCCATCTACAACAAAGTCACGTATAATAATGATTGCCACAATCCAGGCAGGAATTCGATTAATGGGAATCATCAAAATCATTGCTGTATTAACAATGATCTTATCGGCAATAGGATCCAGAAATTTCCCCATGGTGGTAACAATTTTATATCTTCTAGCGATGTAGCCATCCAGGATGTCCGTCAAGGCAGCCAATATAAAGAAAAATGCAATAATAAGGCTCCAGAGCTTGTCAGGAGAGAAAAGAAGGAAAAAAAGCACTGGAATAACGCCAATTCTCAACATAGTGATCGTGTTGGGAAGATTAAATGTTTTTCTCCCCTCCACAGAAATGGGCAACTGATCAAATGTTCTTTTCAACAGATCAATCATATAATGTTTACCGGCAAAACTTTTATTTTCTTTCCACCTTTTTCCAATCCTGCAAGAATAGGTCAACGCCAATGTCCGTAAGAGGATGTTTAACCAATTGCAAAATAACCTTAAATGGAATTGTTGCTATATCGGCGCCCAAAAGAGCCGCTTCCACAACGTGTCTGGGATGTCGCACACTGGCTACGATGACTTCCGTATCGAAACCATAGTTGTCATAAATGGTGAGAATCTGTTGAACAAGCTCCATCCCATCATGGGATATATCGTCCAATCGGCCAATAAAAGGGCTCACATATGCCGCGCCTGCTTTTGCCGCCATTATAGCCTGAACGGGAGAAAAAATTAACGTTTGATTTACCTTAATTCCTTCATCGGCAAACATCCTTGCCGCCTTGAGCCCTTCTTTTGTTATAGGCACCTTGATTACTACATTATTTCCAAGCTTGGCCAGTTCTTTCCCTTCCTTGAACATCTTATCGGCCTCCATAGAAAGCACTTCCAAACTCACAGGCCCGTCGACAACTTCTAATATTTCCTGAATAACCGCTTCAAATTTCTTATTTTCCTTCGCAATCAGGGACGGATTTGTTGTAACCCCATCGACCATACCAAGAGTGATGCCCTCTTTTATCTCTTGAATGTTTGCCGTATCGATAAAAAATTTCATATATCCTCCTGCGTTTTAGAAATTTTCTCTTTTTCCCGCATGTACTCTCTTAAACAACGCTCGCTGCAAAAATAGACACTCTTTCCATTTATAGAAACCACATAGGCGCTGCTCTTTGGAATATAGGTATGACAGTGCGGGTCCTCGACCAAATCATCCGCTTTGTGTATTGCCGCCTTATCTTTTTCTGAAATTGTTTTCTGAGCCGATTTCACCATTAACCATCGGGATATTTTAAATATTAACCATATAATAAAGATCGTGATGAATATACGGGGGATCATGACAAAATTGCTGTATCTTTCTTTTTGGTTCTCTCTCGTTTCAAGTGGGCAACCCACCTTCAACATCCTTCGACAAGCTCAGGATGACAAGACGGGCACTGTCGAACCTTTGCCCACACGGCATGATAAAGAGCCTTATTTTAAAAAATCCCGGTTACAGAAAAATCAGTGGTACGAATCCGATAAATGGCAGGGCAAAACCTCACTCTCATCCTGAAGCCTATCCATCAACCCTTTTATGGAAATGCCGAAAGCAGGATGGATAACATAAGGAGCTATTTCACACAGAGGAACCATTACAAAACGACGTTTGTGCAACTGCGGGTGGGGAATGACTAAATCCCGTTCCTCAATGACTTCCTGTCCGTAGAGTAAAATGTCCAGATCGATAATTCTCGGGCTTTTATCTCCTTTATTTACTCTACCCATATCGATTTCAATGCTCTGTAATAAACTTAATAGTTCCCGGTGGCTAAGCGCTGTTCTAATTTCAACCACTGCATTAACGAACCAGTTTTCACCTGAGACAAAAACAGGTTCCGTCCAGTATAACGAAGACCGATTTACAACCCTCACCCCAAAACTTGAGGAAATTCTATCAATGGCCTGCAGACAGTTGAGACTTGGTTGCTCAAGATTAGAACCTATTCCAATAAAACAAATTATGCCATGTTGAGTTCTTTTCAAATTTCCTATTTAATCCCGTAATCCTAAAACATCCTGCATGTCATAAAGACCATTTGGTTGGCTCACCACCCATTTGGCCGCTCTAATTGCTCCTTTTGCAAAATTATCACGATTATGGGCCCGGTGAATAAATTCCAATCGTTCACCAATACCAGCAAACATCACCATGTGTTCACCAACTACATCCCCTGCCCTTAAGGTTTGTATGCCGATTTCATTTTTCGCCCGTTCACCGATCATGCCTCTTCTGGCATAAATTCCCACCTCATCCAGATCTCTTCCCAGAACTTCGGCAATTATTCGCGCCATTTCCATAGCCGTGCCGCTTGGGGCATCTTTTTTAAAGTGATGATGCACTTCTAGTATCTCTACATCATATTCATCGTCAAGAATTTTAGCCACGTCCCTCAAAACTTTGAACATGACATTAATGCCCACACTCATATTGGGAGCAAGAACACAACGTGTGTGCCTTGCCAAATCGTGAACCCTTTTTATTTCTTCTCTGGTAAATCCTGTGCTTCCGATTACAATGGCTCGCTGTTTTTCCACCGCTGTTTCGAGATGACGAACGGATGTTTCATGGTGTGTAAAATCAATCACAACATCAGCCTTATCAATACATTTTGCTATGTTATCCTCAACAATTACAACGGACTTTCCCATTTCGAAATTTTCTTTTATATCTCTTCCGACAAGAGGATGTCCTTTTTGCTCTACGGCCCCGACCGTTTCAATGCCCTCTGTAGTTGATATGAAGTTGATAATCCTGCTTCCCATTCTTCCACCCGCGCCTGTAACAACAGCTTTAACCATTTGCATATCACCTCACTTTTATTGTGAAATGAAAAAGACTCATATTAAGCCGTAATTCTGCATCACATTTTTCAGATTTTCATAGTTTTTATCCAAAAGTTTAGACAGAGGAAGCCTGATTTCATATTGAATTTTTCCCATCATGGCCAGCGCAGCCTTAACCGGAACAGGATTAGTCTCGATAAACAGGGCATCAATTAAGGAAACAATTTTATAATGCAGTTCCCTGGCCTTCTGCATATCCCCCTTCTCCAGGGCATCAATCATATTGGCCATGTCGGCGGGAGCAACATTTGATACAACGGAAATTACACCCTTGCCGCCCAATATAAACAACGGCAGCGTGAAGAAATCATCGCCCGCCAATACATCGAATTCCGGGCCGCAAAGGCTTATTACATCGCTCATTTGTTTCAACGAACCGGATGCTTCTTTAATTCCGACGATATTCTTTATCTTTGCCAACCTGGCTACGGTCTCGGGCAATAAATTTACGCCCGTTCGACTTGGAATATTGTATGGAACAATGGGAATCGGAACATTTTCCGCGATGAATTTGTAATGCTGATACAACCCTTCTTGCGTAGGTCTATTATAGTAAGGACAAACCAACAATACGCCATCTGCGCCTGCCTCATAGGCGTGCTTCGTCAAGCGAAGCGCTTCCTGCGTGCTGTTCGAACCGGTGCCTGCAATTACGGGAACCCGCTTTCCTGCCGCTTCTATAGAAATCTCAATAACTCTATCATGTTCCTCATGCGACAAGGTGCTCGATTCACCCGTCGTCCCACAGGGCACAATGCCATCCGTTCCATTTTCTATCTGAAAGTCAATTAAGCTCCTTAATGATTCTTCATCTACCTTTCCGTTTTTAAAAGGCGTAACAATAGCCGCTATGGCCCCTCTGAACATATATATCCCCCCTATTCAACTTAAACGTTTCAAAAACGCAGGTATATCTTCGCCTTTAATCAAATCATCATACCTTTCTCTCTGGCGGATGACATAAAACTGCTCTTCCTTTACCAAAATTTCCGGCGCCCTTGGCCTTGAATTATAGTTTGAAGCCATTGTAAACCCATAAGCTCCGGCGCTCATGACTGCCATCAGATCGCCCCTCTCAAGGCGGGAGATTTTTCTCCCTTTGGCCAGATAATCTCCTGATTCACATATCGGCCCCACCACATCTGCGACAATTTTTTCTCTTCTTACCTTTTCAACCGGTTGGATTCCGTGATAGGCCTTATAAAGGCTGGGACGTATAAGATCATTCATCCCCGCATCTACGACAATAAAATTCTTGTCTTCATTCGTCTTGTTATAGAGAACTTTCGTCACCAGGATACCCGCATTGCCGACAATAACCCTTCCCGGCTCAAATATAAAGGTGCAATTAAGTCCCTTGGACGCCTCTATGATGGCTTTCGCATAATCAGAGGGGGAAGGCGGCGTTTCCCGATTGTATGTAATGCCAAGTCCACCTCCAAGATCGAGATACTTTATGGTAATACCTGCTTCACGAAGTAAGGCAATCAGCCGTTTTAACCGATTAAGGGCATCAACAAACGGCGATATTTTGGTAACCTGCGATCCAATGTGACAACTAACTCCCTTTATGTCAATATGCTCTAAGGTCTTCGCTTGTCGATAAGCCTCCAAGGATTTTTCGATGTTAATCCCAAATTTGTTTTCCTTCAAACCCGTTGAAATGTGGGGATGAGTTTCGGGGTTTACATCCGGATTCACACGCAGGGCTATACGGGCAACTTTCTTCATCCTGCGTGCGCATTCATTAATTACCTGAAGTTCCTCAAAAGATTCCAAATTAAACATAAGGATATTCGAATCAAGGGCGTAAGCAATTTCGTCAACACGCTTACCGACACCGGAATAAACAATCTTTTGCGGATCAACGCCCGCCTGCAGTGCCCGATACAATTCCCCCCCGGAAACAATATCCATCCCTCCGCCCTCATTCACAAATATCTTTAAGATGGCAATGTTGGAATTGGCCTTTGCAGCAAAACAGACAATATGCGGCATCTCTGAAAAGGCGGCATCAAAAACAGTAAAGTGATTTCTTAGGGTATTGTAGCTATACAGATAGAAGGGAGTCCCCATGGCTTTTTCAACGTCTTCCACCGGCACCTTCTCACAGTACATCTTCCCTTTCACATAATGAAAATCATGCATTTTTTCTCTTTCCTTAAAGGAACTGAAATGCAATATTGAACGGTTACTCTAATTTTACTTCTACCGTATTCGAAGCATCTGAGCACTTTGAATCTTTAACAACAATAACATAATATTGATACACTAATCCCCGCTTTAAATCCCTGTCCTCGTATCTGAAAGTTCCCTGCTCTGTCTTGGCGCTCTTTGCATCAATTTCGGCTAACATTTCATATTTGGGCGGGCAGTTACTGCAACCACTTGTTTCATTGGCAGCGCGAAATATTTTGAAATTGATGCCCTCCAATTGCGGCTCATCAATGCTCCAGCACAGCTCGATCCTGTCGTTCTTCAAATAAGCCGTAAGGTCAGATACGGTCTCCACCCTGCCCCCGCTCGACGGCACAGGGTCCCCTTTTTTGCCACATCCATATTGAAAGACCATCAGGAAAGAAAAAACAAGCAAAATAAAAGAAACAAGTCTTCGTAAGTTCATCATTTTTGCTCTTCCATGCTTCTAATCCTCTTCAAAACAGTTTCCTGCGCGGTTCCCCCGACATGGTTCCTAGCGCCGATGCCATGTTCGATATTTAAGCGTAAGAAAATATCTTCTTCAAATCCTTGGTAATATTTTTGCAGTTCTTTCAATGTTAAGCTGGACAGATCTTTATCTTTCTTTATACAGTATGATACCACGCTTCCCACAATTCGATGAGCCTCGCGAAACGGCAGGCCTTTCATTGCCAAATATTCGGCCATATCGGTAGCCATTGAAAAACCCTTCGTTGAATCAGAATACATCTTTGTTCGGTTAAATTTTAAGTGTCGCGCCATCTCTGAAAGAATCTGCAAGCTATTTTTAGCGGTATCCACAGCGTCAAATAACGCCTCTTTATCCTCCTGAAGGTCTCTGTTATAGGTCATTGGAATGCCCTTCATCACGGTCAATATTGCCACCAGATCCCCGTAAACCCGCCCGGTTTTTCCTCTAATCAACTCGGCCACATCCGGATTTTTTTTCTGAGGCATAATACTGCTGCCGGTCGTAAAGGCATCCGATATTTCCACAAATCGAAATTCATCGCTTGCCCACAAGATAATATCCTCACAGAATCGGCTCATATGCATCATGATCACAGATAGAACAAATACACTCTCCACGACAAAATCCCTATCTGATACCGCATCCATGCTGTTTTGCGAAATTCTGGAAAAATTAAGCTGTTTTGCCACAAACTCACGGTCAATAGGTATCGTTGTGCCTGCAAGCGCAGCGGAACCCAGCGGCATAACATCTATCCTCTTTAAGCAGTCTTCGAGACGCTGTTCGTCTCGATCCAGCATTTCCCAGTATGCCAGTAAATGATGAGCAAGGAGAACCGGTTGGGCCTTCTGTAAATGTGTGTATCCCGGCATAATGGTCTTGGATTCGTTTTTGGCCAGGGAAATGAGGGCCTTTTTCAGTTTTTTCACCAAATGAATGACTTGATTGATCTCCTCTCGAGCGTAAAGACGCATGTCAAGGGCTATCTGGTCGTTCCTGCTCCTGGCCGTGTGAAGCTTTTCGCCGGTTTTCCCGATTTTGGCCACAAGCGCTTTTTCAATAGCCATATGTATATCTTCATCAGCCTCTTCAAAAACAAAAAGTCCCCCTTGTATTTCCTGCAAGATCTCTTTTAAGCCTGAAATAATCTGCTTTTCTTCACTTCTTTTTATTATGCCCTGCTTGCACAGCATCTTTGCATGAGCTATGCTGCCAGCAATATCATATCTGTAGAGGCGTCTATCAAAGTGGAGAGACGATGTAAATTTCTCGACATTTTTGTCCGTCGCTTCACAGAAACGGCCGCCCCAAGGTTTCTTGTCCATAGCGCTATTTTCTTTACAACTGCCTTTTCACCAAAGATTCTATCTTTAACCTGAGCGCGTTTAATTTAATAAATCCCGTGGCATCCCTTTGGTCGTATACCTCTTCCTTTTCAAAGGTGGCAAAATCTTCCCTGTACAGTGAATTGGGAGACCTTCTCCCGACGACCATGCAATTGCCTTTGTACAGTTTTAATCTAACAGCGCCTGTTACGTTTAGCTGTGTTTCGTCAATGAATTTCTGCAAAACACTCATCTCCGGCGAATACCAGAAGCCGTTGTAAACCAGCTGTGCATACTTGGGAATCAACGAGTCTCTCATGAACATGACTTCCCGATCCATGGTGATAGATTCAATCGCCCTGTGCGCGGTCCACAACACCGTCCCTCCAGGTGTTTCGTAAACACCCCTGGATTTCATGCCCACAAACCGATTTTCCACCATATCCACCCTGCCGATTCCGTTCTCACCGGCCAGTCTGTTCATCTGTTCCATCAATTTGGCGGGGGGCATTTTAACGCCGTTTATCGTTATAGGATTCCCCTTTTTGAACCCAATCTCCACATAGGTTGGCTCATCAGGCGCCATCTCAGGAGAGACGGTCATAACATACATGTCTTCTGGCGGCTCTTGCCATGGATCTTCGAGAATTCCCCCCTCATGAGAAATATGCAAGAGATTTCGGTCGCTGCTGTATGGCTTATCCTTTGTTATCGGAATGGGAATTTTATGTTTTTTCGCATAATTAATCATTGAGGCTCTGGAATCGAACTCCCATTTTTCATCTTTCCAGGCCGCAATAATTTTAATATCCGGGTTAAGGGCCATATATGTAAGTTCAAACCTTACTTGATCGTTTCCCTTGCCCGTTGCGCCATGACATACGGCATCCGCCTTTTCCTTGGCGGCAATTTCCAATTGTCTTTTTGCAATCAGAGGTCTCGCAAGAGATGTTCCCAGAAGGTAAGCGCCTTCGTATATGGCATTCGCCCGCAAGGCAGGAAATACAAAATCGCGCGCGAATACTTCCTGTAAGTTGTCGATATATATTCTGCTTGCGCCGGTTTTAACGGCCTTTTCCTCTAGGCCGCTAAGCTCCTCTTTTTGCCCTATGTCGGCCACAAAACAGACAACCTCGCATTGATATGTTTCGATGAGCCATTTCAGGACGACCGATGTATCCAAACCTCCGGAATAAGCGAGAACAACTTTCTTTATCTTTTGTTTCAAGAGTAATATCCCCCTTGCATTAAAATTTCCAAAACAGCCTTCTGAACATGAAGTCTGTTTTCCGCTTCATCTATAACAATAGAATGCAATCCGTCGATAACCTCGTCGGTGATTTCCTCTCCGCGGTGTGCGGGCAGGCAATGCATAATAACAACATCGCTGCCGGCATGCTCAATGAGCTTTTTGTTGACCTGATAAGTTCTAAAAATCTTCTTTCTTTTTTCTTTTTCGTCTTCCTGCCCCATACTTGTCCAGACATCCGTATAGATAACATCCGCTCCGGCCACAGCAGTAAACGGATCATGGTGAAGTTCTATACCCATCATTGCTTCTTTCATCCCCCTCTTTAAAATATCCGAATCCGGCTCAAATCCCTTTGGGCAGCCCAAACTTAAATAGAACGGGAGCTTGGTGGCAGCCTCTATCCATGTATTGGCCACATTGTTGCCATCCCCAACGTAAGCGACCTTTATCCCTTCATAGGTCTCTTTTTTCTCAATGATTGTAAAGATGTCAGATAGTATCTGACACGGATGCAACAGATCGGTTAAACCATTAATTACGGGAATGGTTGCATATTTGGCAAATTCTTCAACTGATTCTTGTGAGTAGGTCCTGATCATAATGGCATTTAAATACCTTGACATGACTCTGGCGGTGTCTGCAATATTTTCACCTCTGCCGAGCTGTGTATCTCTAGTGGCCAAGAACAAAGCCACCCCGCCCAATTGATACATGCCGACCTCGAAAGATATTCTTGTGCGTGTAGACGATTTATCAAAAATCATTCCAAGCGTTTTCCCCGCGAGAGGAGTGTAGGGAATTCCCTTCTTGAGCATTCTCTTGAGCTTCGCGGCATTGGTGAAAATGTTGTCAAAATCCTCTCGTGAGAGATTATACAAATTCAACAGGTCTTTTTTCATGATAGTTGCATTGCCTCATCAAGAATACCCACACACTGATCAATTTCAGATTTCGAAACTATGAGCGGTGGAACAAATCGAATAACGTTTTCTGCTGTGCAATTGATAAGTAAACCTCTGCGCAAGCATCTTTCAACTATCTTGCTTCCATCGATAGTCAATTCCATCCCCACGATCAGACCTTTGCCCCTTATTTCTTTGATGCTTTTATATTTTGATTTCAATCCTGCAAGCTTTTCAAGCAAATAGAGGCCCTGTTTCCTGCAATTTTCCAAAACTTTTTGTTCTAAAATAGTTTCTAAAACAGCGATACAAGCAGCCATTGCCAAAGGATTCCCTCCGAATGTGGAGGCGTGTGTGCCCGGCACGAAAACTGATGCAATCCTTTCCGTAGCCAGCATGGCGCCCACAGGGAATCCATTGCCCATGGCTTTTGCCAGTGTCATAATGTCCGGTTTTATGCCGTAGTCTTCATAGGCAAACAGATGGCCCGTTCTGCCCATGCCAACCTGCACCTCATCTAGAATCATCAGGATTTGATGATCGTCGCAAATTTTCCTTACCCCTTCAAGATAGCCTCTATCAGGGATCTTCACTCCTCCTTCACCCTGGATAGGCTCAAGCAATACTCCGTACGTCCTATCGTTTACAGCTTTCTCCAACGCCGTAAGATCGTTGAAGGGCACATACCTAAAGCCTGAAGGAAGCGGTTCGAAACCAAGCTGGAATTTTTCCTGCCCCGTTGCCGCGATCGTGGCAAGTGTTCGCCCATGGAAAGAGTCCCTCATCGTAATCAGTTCGCACTTGTCTTTGCCCATATGCGCATGGGTATATTTGCGGGCCAGCTTAATGGCAGCCTCATTTGCCTCGGCGCCGCTGTTGCAGAAAAAGACCTTATCTGCAAAAGAATTTTCCACCAAAAGCCTGGCATAGTGAATCTGGGGTTCAATGTAATATAGGTTAGAAACATGACTTAGCCTCTCTACCTGTTTCTTTATGGCATCCACAACCTTGGGATGTGAATGCCCCAGGCTGCAAACAGCAATCCCTGCCACAAAATCGAGATAGGCATTCCCATCGCTGTCCCACACCCTCGCGCCGGAACCTTTAATGATAACAAGGGGAAAACGCTTATAAGTACTCATGATATTTTTGTTCGCTTCAGCTATTAGTTCTTCTGTCTTCATCTACTTTCAGCCTGCAAGAAAGCGCTTCACGCTTCACATTTATATTGGTTACCGGATGATTTCCGTCCCGATCCCCTTATCCGTAAACATTTCAAGTAAAATTGCGTGCTTCAGGCGGCCATCAATTATATGGGCCTTGCCAACATCACCATTTAACGCCTTCAAACAACATTTTACTTTAGGAAACATCCCTCCTTGGATTATGCCGGATCGGATCATAGCAAGCGCCTCCTGATTTGCCATAGTATTTATCAAGTTTCCCTTTCCATCCAGCACACCTGCAACATCAGTCAACAACACAAGTTTCTCCGCCTTTAATGCCGCAGCAATTTCACCTGCCACAATGTCGGCGTTTATATTGTAAGTTTCACCCCTTTCTCCAACGCCTGTCGGAGCAATTACGGGGATAAAACCCTCTGCTGTCAAAGATGCTATCAGATTTGCGTTAACATTCTTAACTTTTCCAACCAAGCCGATATCTATAATTTCCGGTGGTGTATTTTTTGCTTTCTCTTCAGTCAAATAGTACTTTTCCGCTTGAATGAGATTGCCGTCTTTGCCGCTTAAACCAACAGCCTTTCCACCATGTTGATTGATCAAGCCAACAATTTCCTTGTTTACCTTTCCCACAAGCACCATCTCCACGATGGTCATTGTTTCCTCGTCTGTCACCCGCATACCTTGAACAAATTTTGAATCCTTGCCCAGTTTTTTTAGAAACCCTCCTATTTGTGGACCTCCACCATGAACAACCACCGGATGCAGACCGATGTAACGCATCATAACAATATCTTGGGCAAACAGATCTTTCAGTTTTTCATCAACCATGGCGTGACCGCCATATTTAATCACAATCGTCTTGTTGTAAAACCGCTTAATGTAAGGAAGCGCCTCCAAAAGGACACTTGCCCTTTCAACAGATTCTTCCAGAGTGTTCATATTTATCCACCTTTTCGTCTATCAACAAATTATTTTACAAAATGTATCGACTAAGGTCCTCGTCCTCTATAATACTATCCAGCTTCTGTCTGACATATTTTTCATCAATGATTACTTTTTTATCGGACATGTCCGGAGCATGGAACGAAACATCTTCCAGCATAGTTTCCATTACTGTATAAAGTCTTCGCGCCCCGATATTTTCTGTCCTTTCATTAACAATCGTGGCGACTTCAGCGATTTCTTCAATGGCTTCTTCTTTGAACACGATCTCGATGCCTTCTGTGGCCATCATTTCAATATACTGTCTGACGAGCGCATTGTGAGGCTCCTTTAATATCCTAATAAAATCGTCCTTTCCTAAAGAATCCAATTCCACACGAATAGGAAACCTCCCCTGCAATTCCGGTATTAAATCTGATGGTTTAGATGAACTAAAAGCCCCGGCTGCAATAAACAAAACATGATCTGTTTTAACCATACCGTGCTTGGTGTTAACATTCGATCCTTCAACAAGGGGCAACAAATCCCGTTGTACCCCCTCCCGGGACACATCTGGTCCATGTGGCGTGTCGCTCCCCACAATCTTATCTATCTCATCAAGAAAGATGATCCCGGATTGTTCAACTCTTTCGATTGCCGTCTTCGTAACCTTTTCCATATCCACAAGTCTCTGAGCCTCTTCCTGCGCTATTATTTCCAGGGCTTCCTGCACCTTCACTCTCCTATTCTTCTTTTTTTGGGGAAAAATATTTCCAAATATCTCTTTCAAGCTCATCCCCATGTCTTCGACACCTGAAGATGAAAATATCTCTATCATGGGACCGGCTTTTACCTCTGATACTTCTATATCGACAAACCGCTCATCCAATTTTCCATTTACAAGTAGGCGACGCAGTTTTTCTCTCGTTGTGTCTTGCTGAAATTGGTCAGCGACCACCGGCTCTGCCATATCCTTATCTGCCATAATATCTTTCACTTTTTTCTCAACAGGCTTTGGAGGTAGAAGAACATCCAAAAGCCGTTCCTCTGCAATCTCCTTTGCTTTGCTTCTTACATTTTCCTGTTCTTCCAGCTTGACCATATTGACCGCAATTTCAACAATGTCCCTGATCATGGACTCCACATCCCGCCCCACATAACCCACCTCGGTAAACTTGGAGGCTTCTATTTTTAGGAAAGGAGAATTGTCCAGCTTTGCAAGTCTTCTGGCGATTTCTGTTTTTCCTACACCAGTGGGACCAATCATAATGATATTTTTGGGCGCGATTTCTTCCCCCAGTTCTTTTGATACATTTTGCCGTCTCCAGCGGTTTCTCAAAGCAATCGCAACCGCTCGTTTGGCGTCTGCCTGACCAATAATGTATTGATCTAATTTTTCCACAATTTCTCGAGGCGTTAAATGATTTGAGGACATAGGAAAATATACTCCTTTAAACTGGCCTTCCTAAGATGACTCCCGGATAAGTTCATCTGGCCCTGTAATTAAAGTGTTTATAGAACAGCTTTTCAAATGGTATCCAACTCTTCGACAGAAATGTTATCATTAGTATAGATACATATTTGGGCCGCTATTTTTAGCGCTTCTTGCGCGATTTCCGTCGCAGACAAATTCGAATGTCTGACCAACGCCCGCGCGGCGGCCAGCGCATAAGGCCCGCCTGAGCCTATGGCCATTACATCGTCGTCTGATTCAATAACATCCCCGTTGCCGGAAATGATGAGGAAATGCTCCTTGCTTACCGCGATCATTAAAGCTTCCAAAGCCCTCAAGATGCGATCGGTTCTCCAATCTTTAGTCAACTCAACGGCGGCTCTCAGAAGATTACCGTTATACTGTTCCAATTTTTGATCAAAACGGTCGAAAAGAGTAAACGCATCCGCTGTGGCGCCGGCAAATCCTACGATAACCTGATTGTGAAATAATCTTCGAACCTTCTTCGCCCCATGTTTCATAATGGTAACGTCCAGAGTCACCTGGCCATCACCGGCCACGGTTACCTTGCCTTTATGTCTGACAGCCAATATGGTTGTCCCCCGCACTTGCATGAGAGTTCAACAACCTCCTTCGGTAATTCCTTTACCGGTTATCATTCCCGTTTATTTTTGCCCTTGGATGGGCCATATCATACGTTTCCATGATCTTTTTGACGCTTACCGAGGTGTACTTCTGCGTTGTTGACAGGCTCTGATGCCCCAAAAGTTCTTGAATGGCCCTGAGATCGGCGCCTGCGTCCAAAAGATGGGTCGCAAAGGAATGGCGCAACACGTGGGGGCTTACCTTTTTTTTAATGCCATGCGCTTGTGCAACCTTGACGACGATTCTAGCCGCCGATCTCGGTGTCAGCCTGTTTCCCCTCTTGCTGACAAATAGAGGTGTATCCGCATGATCCTCCCTCTTTCCTCCGAACAACTCCTTCGCCTTTTCGAGGTATTCCTTCAACGCGGACAAAGCGTTTCTCCCAACCGGGACAATCCGCTCTTTCCTGCCCTTTCCCTTAACCCTGATCAAGGACTGATGCCATTGGATGTCATGGAGATCTATGGATGTCAACTCGCTCAATCGGATTCCGCAAGAATAAAACAACTCCAGAATAGCCCTGTCTCTCAAACCCATAAAGTTTTGCTTAAATTCTCCATCGAGGAGCAAGAAAGCTTCCTCGACCGACAAAAAGGTCGGAACATATTTTTCGCTTCTCGGCGTTTGAATCAACTCCGCCGGATTAAACCTGATCTTTCCTTCACGCAAAAGATACTTAAAAAATGATCTCAATGCGGCTATTTTCCTCGTTATAGTTGTCCTCTTTAGTCTTTGACGATAGAGAGAAGAAAGAAATTCCCTAATTGTTGTTTGATCAATGTTTACAGCGCAATTGTCTCCTTTATCAAATAATAATATATTCTTTTCTTCGATAAATTTACTAAACTGAGCCAAATCCGTCATGTAGCTTTTATGCGTATGGCAAGACAAGTTGCGCTCTAATTCCATGTGTTTCCCAAAGTCGGATATTAACTTTTTCATTATGAAGATCCGCAAAAAAACAATAGCCACGACAGCATAAATCCCCTGACAGGTATGCGACCGTGGCAAAATCACGATAATTTTATTTACATCTTATATTTACCGAATTCCTCTATGGAAAGGTTCTCTAAAAATTCCTGCAGTTTTTCCCTTTTCAATTGATCAAGATCAGTCATTTTGGTCCCAAAATCAATATTCCTCGATTTCTCAATGACTTTCTCATGCACATAGATAGGCGCATTTGCTCTCAACGCCAAAGCAATGGCATCGCTTGGTCTGGAATCTATAGTTATTACACATCCGTCTTTTTCCATCTGTAAGTTTGCAAAAAAAGTATTATTCCTAAGATCGTGAATCTCGATTTTCATGATCTTCACGTTGATGTTTTCCAAAATATTATTAAGAAGATCATGGGTCATGGGCCTGGAAAATGTAATCTTTTCGAGTTCTGTAGCAATGGCGCTGGCCTCGAACAACCCTATCCATATGGGAATCACCTTTTTTTCATGGACATCTTTCAAAATAACAATAGGCGTGCTTGTAACGGGGTCTATCGTCAAACCAGACACCTTCATCTCTACGAACATCCTTCGCCTCCTTATCTTATTGTCGCAAATCGCCACGCAGTGAATGCAGATAGGCTTGTTTAATCAAAACAGGCACCATTTCCCCGATAAGACCTGAATTACCAGCAATATTCACAATTTTATTAGACCTCGTGCGTCCCATAATGTCAGACTTGCACTTTTTGCTTATTTTTTCCACCAAAACTTCTTCAACCTTTCCTTCCATCGCCCTATTGCGTTCGAGAGTATGTTTGTCTTGAAGGAACTGAACTGCTTTTAATCTTTCTTCTTTTACAGCTTCGGGAATCTTCTGAGCAAAATTTACGGCAGCGGTTCCAACGCGCTCCGAATATTTGAAGGAAAAAAGGCTATCAAACCTGACCTTTTCCATCAAGTTAATTGTTTCTCGGAAGTCTCCATCGGTTTCTCCAGGAAAACCAACAATAACATCCGAACTGATACTTATGTTCGGGCATACCTTTCTTAACTTTTCAATTTTTTGCATATATTCACTATGGGTATAGCCCCTGTTCATTTTTTTGAGGATAATGTCCGAACCTGACTGAACAGGAAGATGAATATGCTCACAGAGAGGTTCAAGTTCCATATAGCAACGAATCAACTCTTCCGACAAATCCTTCGGGTGCGATGTGGTGAATCTTGTTCTTTTTATCCCTGATATCTTGCTGATTTTACGCAACAAATCAGGGAAGTTACTCCCGTTGGAAAGTCCTTTCCCGTAAGAATTAACATTTTGTCCCAAAAGGGTAACCTCTTTTACCCCATATTCGGCAAGCATTTTAATCTCATCTATAATATCTTTAGCGAGTCTGCTTTCTTCCCGTCCTCGAAGATATGGAACCACACAGAATGAGCAAAAATTATTGCAACCCTGCATGATGGTAACATAAGCACAAACAGAACCTTGCTCAGGCGGCGCAGGAATACCCATCGATTTCACAGAATCACAGAATTCAGTCTCAACGATCTTCAGGCCGGTTTTTTCAATAGTCCCAATGAATTCCGGCAGCCTATGTATGTTATGCGTACCAAATATAAGATCAAGATAGGGAGCTTTTTCAAGGAGGCGCCGCCCCATCTGTTGCGCAAGACATCCCCCCAGCGCCAAAATCAAATGCTCTTTTTCTGATTTTAAAAATTTAAATCTCCCTAACTGGCTGAAGACTTTCTGCGCGGCTTTTTCTCTTATGCTGCACGTGTTGATAATGATAACATCGGCTTTTCGGACATCTTGTGTCCTTTTGTATCCACACGTGTTCACCAAGGCCGCGATCTGTTCGGAATCGCGCACATTCATCTGGCAGCCAAACGTATGAATGTAAAGATGCTTAGTATTCAATCTTATCAATTATCCTAGAGGTTTATTGCAATGAACCAATAATATAAGCCTTTTTTATAGTCAATAAAATTTTATTGTACAAAATATGTCTGATTATCTAGACATTACGGATGCAAGCTTTTAATATACCTGATAGTTTCTTCGGCAATTTCCTTTGAATCGATCATCACCGATAGCTCATTGTTATATTTCAACGCAGAATGTGTAAGATTGTGGCTTCCAATAATTGTATAACGTCCATCGATGACAATAATCTTCGTGTGGGTAGTTTTCTTGGGAAAATCAAAGCAAATAGTTATATTTTTTTCTTTTAATCGTTCTGCGGTTTGCTGGTTTTCATGATTGATATCATCTGATAGGCGTTCATCGCTTCTTTCTAAAACTATCTGTATACGAATCCCCCTTTTTGCTGCTTTTTTCAAGTGTTCAATTAGTATTTCTGGATAATTGTTGGGATGTTTTCCAATCTTAAAAAGAAAAAAAGACATGATAATTTCTTTTTGAGCTTCATCGATAGCCTTCAAAAGTGTGGGGAAATAATCCCTATTTTCAAGGAGGATTGCTTTACAACCGCATAGGTTGGAAAATTTTTGATTAATGACATTTTTTTCTCTGGTGAATGCCCAAGAATCATTCGGTATAAATAATATCAGGCTTGATATGGCTATAATAAAAATGATGCTCTGTTTTATGAATAGGCCAGTGATTTTATGCGTCATTCTTCCACTTTTCTTTGGAGGATTTCAGTCAATGGAGTTTCACCCTGTCTGCATGCACCGCAGAGGCAGGAAAGGAACAGCCCGGATTGCGTGGGTAAACCATTCCGGGCTGTTAATGTAAGCGCAACTGGCGTGATACGTTGTCCGATTATTTGACCTCTTCAAAATCGGCGTCAACGACATCATCATCTTTTTTGCCGGCTGCCGACTGACTCTGTGTTCCTGCCGCGCCCTGTTCGCCTCCTCCGGCTTGCTGAGACGTGGACTTCGCGTACATAGCCTCCGCAAGTTTATGGGAAGCATGTGTCAGCTCTTCCTGAGCCTGCTTAATCTCGTCCAGATCTTCTCCTTCAATGGCTTTTTTTACCCTGGCAATCGCATCTTCGATTTTCGACTTTTCAGACGAATCCACCTTATCGCCAAACTCTTTGACGTTTTTCTCGACACTATATGCCATTGAATCCGCCTGGTTTCTGGCTTCAATCAGTTCGCGCTTTTTCTTGTCGTCATCGGCATGCATCTCAGCATCCTTGACTAGCTTCTGGATTTCTTCTTCGCTCAATCCGCTGGAAGCGGTGATTCTGATACTCTGTTCTTTTCCGGTTCCCAAATCCTTCGCAGATACATGCACAATGCCGTTGGCATCGATATCAAAAGTCACTTCAATCTGCGGCATCCCGCGTGGAGCCGGCGGAATTCCCACCAATTCAAACCGTCCCAGAGTCCTATTGTCGGCCGCCATGGAACGTTCGCCTTGTAAAACATGGATGCTTACAGCCGGTTGATTGTCCGCCGCTGTTGAGAATATCTGGCTCTTCTTGGTGGGAATGGTTGTGTTCTTCTCAATAATCTTAGTCATAACGCCACCGAGTGTCTCAATGCCCAAAGACAGGGGCGTCACATCAAGAAGAAGGACATCCTTCACATCTCCTGTCAAGACGCCGCCCTGTATGGCCGCGCCAATAGCCACCACTTCATCGGGGTTGACTCCCTTATGGGGCTCTTTCCCAAAAAATTCTTTTACCTTCTGCTGAACTTTCGGCATTCTGGTCATACCGCCAACCAAAATCACCTCATCAATATCTTTTGTTGTCAAACCGGCATCCTTCAAGGCAATACGACATGGTCCGATCGTCTTTTCGATAAGCTCATCCACCAAAGCTTCCAATTTGGCCCTTGATAATTTGATGTTCATGTGTTTCGGCCCCGAAGCGTCTGCCGTAATAAACGGTAAATTCACATCCGTTTCCAGCGAAGTGGATAGTTCCATTTTTGCCTTTTCCGCAGCTTCTTTCAGGCGCTGTAGGGCCATCTTATCGCTGCGAATGTCGATGCCCTGATCTCTTTTGAATTCCGCCGCCAAATAATCTATGATTCGTTGATCAAAATCTTCACCGCCCAGATGCGTATCGCCATTTGTAGATTTGACTTCAAAAACACCGTCGCCCAATTCCAAAATAGAAATATCAAATGTTCCGCCTCCGAGATCGAAAACAGCGATTTTTTCATCTTTCTTTTTGTCCAACCCATAGGCTAAGGCAGCCGCGGTGGGCTCATTGATTATCCTCGAAACATTCAATCCGGCAATTCTTCCGGCATCTTTAGTTGCCTGCCGCTGTGCATCGTTAAAATAAGCCGGCACGGTAATGACGGCATCCATGACCTTTTCGCCAAGGTAATCCTCGGCGGTTTGTTTCATCTTCGCGAGAATCATAGATGAAATTTCAGCCGGACTATAATTCTTCCCTCTTATCGTAACCTGCGCATCTCCATTGGGAGCTTGCGTAATCTTATATGGAATGATGCTCTTGTCGTATTGCACTTCTTTTGAGTCATATCTTCTTCCAATCAACCTTTTCACCGCGTAAACGGTATTTTCAGAATTGGTAATGGCCTGCCTCCTGGCAACCTGACCAACCAATCTTTCGCCACTATCAGTAAAAGCTACCACCGAAGGAGTGGTTCTGTTTCCCTCCTGGTTGGCTATAACGACGGGATCTTTTCCTTCCATCACAGCGACACATGAATTTGTCGTCCCCAAATCAATCCCTATAATTTTCCCCATTGCTATGATTCCTCCTTAAATTTATTCTTCGCAAACTATAGCGTCTTTTCCATTTCGTTTACAAACGGCAACCTTTGCTGGTCTCAACAAACGCCCCCTTAAGAGATATCCCTTTTCCAGTTCTCGAACTACCTGGTTGTTTTCATGATCTTCGCTTTCGACTTGCATCAGCGCTTCATGAAAATTCGGATCAAATTCTTTCCCTTCCACATTAAGCTGCTCAACACCATGTTTGAGCAAGCATGACTGAAACTGGCTTCTGATCAGCTCCAATCCTTTGCGAAAGGACTCAAAATCCTCATGGTTACAGGATGCCTGTTCCACTGCCCGATCCAGACTATCCATAAGGGGAAGCATATCTTTAATGAGATTCTCATTGCCGTACCTAATAGCATCGGCTTTTTCTCGGGCCGCGCGTTTTTTATAATTGTCAAGTTCAGCAGCCGCACGTAGATATCTGTCGTAATTTTGCGCCGCTTCCATTTCTTTTTCATGCAGCTTCAACATAATGCTCTCTTCTTTTTCCGACGCTTCTAACCCCGTTTTCTCACACTCTCTACGATTTTCCACATGTCCGGATTCGTTATTATCTTGTTTTGCTTTCTTATCCATTATCCCCCTTCCGCATAAATTAAAAGTATTACTTCATGTTCGGTCTTTGAAATAACCGGTAATCGAGCATTTCACAAATAACATGTCCGACGGTTATATGCACTTCCTGAATCCGAGGTGTACTGTCAGACGAAACATTCAAAACATAATCTGCAATTCTTGCAACATCGCCTCCATCTTTTCCGGTTAAGCCAACGGTAATCAATCCCATCTTCTTGGCTGTTTCCAAAGCTTTAATCACATTTGGTGAAACACCGCTTGTAGTAATGCCCCAGGCCACATCGCCAGGCTGGCCAATAGCTCTAATCTGCTTGCTGTAAATATATTCAAAGCCATAGTCATTTCCAATACTTGTAATTATCGAAGCGTCTGTTGTCAACGCGATTGCCGGCAGTGGGGGACGTTCAATGATAAATCTATTAACAAATTCCGCCGCCAGATGCTGAGCATCCGCAGCAGAACCGCCGTTCCCGAACAGCAAGATTTTATTGCCGGCATTCAAAACCTCAGCTAGGACTTCAACAATCCTGACAATTTTACTTAGGTTCTCGTTGACAAATATCTCCTTAAGATAATTGCTTTCCTTGAATATTTTAACAATATGGTCTTCCATATTTTGTTTTTTCGCTAAACATTTTTAGCCTTTAAGAACTCCCGCATAATATATTTATCGCTTCTTACAGTGTCAAGGGAGGCGCCTGAATTTGTCAGAAACAAATGTTGCAATCGTTATTCTTCTATTTTGAGAGGCAATATCATTTTCTCGCATATTCGAAGGCTCTGCCGGTCAGATATTCAGGGACGAGTTCTCTTTTTATTTGTTCGGTAAGTTTTGGCACTCCCAGCTACTGCCCTGACGCAGCAATGACAGCTTCAAGCCTCCCATCGTCATGCACCACGGCAGCTCCACCGGAAGCCCAGGAAAACACCCGCCCAAAGCTTCTACGCATCTTTTCGCCGCGTCCGAAAAAAACCATACGTTCTCCGACATGAATATCACGATAAAAAGAATAAGCCATGCGAACCGTTACACCGCCACTGGATGTAATCATGAAACCGCCCCATCCCATTGCCTCATCAAGAAGCGCTAGGGAGGCTATAGGATGGATGATATTTCTCCTTTGAGAAAAATAAAACGACTCATTATCCCATAGGTAAAAACCAGCTGTTGCAACAATTATTTTATCCGGCTGATCCGTATCTAGAAGATAAAAACACCTTTTCAAGCCCGGCTAACTTCGCTCGATGCCGCAAACAAAGCAGTTCTTGTAATGGGAAAGCAGCGCCAATTTACTTTCAATATGGGAAAACCTCTCCGGCATATACGACAAAAAATGATCTCTTTTATGGGGTTCAACATCTATGTATTTCATGGAAGTGGTAATATACGGAAGGGTTTCATAACCGACTCCTATAATCCACCGGCTCCTCCCTCCATAGGAAAAACTTTCACATCAACTTCATTGCCGACAACCACGCTCGCCCCCCCATACGGAAATCCATGGATAAAGAATGATGGACTCGTAAAAAGTCCTTTTATTTAAGCAGCGAAAATAATTAATAAATAGTTCATTTTCCCTTGGCTACTCTTTCGCAAAATGATATGAACCATAATAAATATTGACAAAATCGTAAAAAGTCAAAATTCGCGGGTTTTGTCAGGGTGACAATTGGGACTTTTTACGAGTCCATCATTCTTATTTCTGTTTCTATCCTTAAGCTCAGCGAGTTTCCCCTTGTTCCAGCCGGAGATGCGGCTGAAATACAGTGTTATTTGGGCTATGCCTTCAACATTTTTTGAACCGCAGTTTGGGCAGAAGTCGAAAAGTCCCCTGGCAGTTTTTTCGCAGTCACTGCAGGTGGTAAACTCCGGAGAGAAATCAACCTGCGCGTTTTGCGTTTTCTTGAATGTATCCGCAATCAAGCTTGCCAATTCTTCCTTGGAAGGTGTTCTTTCACCAAACCACAGATGCGTGATCGCGCTTCCCCCGATAAAAGGATGAAACATCCCCTCGCGTTCTATGCGCTCCAAAGGTTCCAGAGACGCAGACACATTCAGATGAGTCGAATTTGTATAGTAAATATTTCCCTTGGCAAGATCACCCTTTATGTAGCGCCCCGCCAGAGGAGAATAATACTTAAGGTCGAGTCGCGCAAAACGGTACGCTGTGCTTTCTGCCGGTGTCTGCTCAAGCAGGAAAGGCATCTTGCATTTTTGGCTATTGTTGTGAGCCTCTTTTTTCATATGACCGATAATCTTAAGGCCATATTCCAGAGCTTCTTTTGATTCGTGCAACTGCTTTCCTGTTTGAATCTGGACCAGTTCATTTAGCCCTATCATCCCAATAAGATAGATCGCGCGATTCATCCTCATATAGGAAAGTCCATCTCTGTCCATTGTCAACAATGACAGGGGACCGCCCTTTCCGTAGGAGAGAAGTTTTTCGATGAATCCTTTTTTCTGAAGATGTGCCCCTGCCACCAAACGCATAACTTCAGAAATCATTGAAAGCAGCAGCTTTGTATCCCCATTTGCCTTGTAACCGAGTCGCGGAAGGTTTATGGTTATATTCTGGATGGCAGAACACCTCATTTGCCAGGGTGTCTTCGCTTCCGCCTGAATTTCGCTGTTGCTCAGTTCCGGACAGCCGCACCCTGCCATATAGCGTATTGCGGAAACCCGGTCGAAAACAAAGCTGACATTTCCTTTATCTGCCGCTACATCACAGAGAAATGTGAGAAACTCTTCGTGCCCTGATGTCCTGAAAAAATCATCCGTAATATGGAATAGCGGCCGCGGGAAAACGAAAGGCTTGCCAGTGGCATCGCCTTCTTTCAACACTTCAAAAATTGCGCGCGCAAACCGCTGCGCTTCCGAAAGGTATTCCCCATAATTTTTGCCGGTGTATAGTCCACCCGGGCCTATAGCTGGAACATCTTTAAAATGCCTCGGCGCCTCCCAATAAAGATGCATATCCGTAAACATGACCTGCCCGCCACGCGCAGATGTTAATTGGGAAAATTCATAGACGAGCATCTGAGCAAGCTGTTTGATCTCCCGATTGCTCATATCTGCAATGAAAGGCGCAAAGAAAAGATTCAGGGCATCCCAACCGATGATGCCGGCACAATATCCCTGGAGAGCTGTGCTGAAACGCACCAGATGGGCAAGAAGAACTTCCGCATTTTTTGCAGGTCTTGCCACAGTAAGGGCGTGGGGAAAATGGAGGCCATATTTTTTTATGTACTCGGGGGACTGACACAGGCTGTAGGGTCGGTCAATATACCCGAGCCCATGCAAATGTATATCCCCGTATGCATGGGCATCAGCGACATCTTGCGAAAAGACCTCGTAAAGACCGTATTCTCTCTTGATGCCTTCCGCCAAGATCAGATTTGTTCCTTCCGGCCCATGTGGAACATTGGCGTTTTCCTTGTTCTGATGAAGAATCAACTCCCGGACATCGTATAACGGAAATCCCAATCTCGTATGCATACGCCTGGCCCGTTCAAGGCCGTGTTCGATAAGTTTTGCATCCACCAATTCGCGAATGAGAGATGTGGTTAGAAAAGAGATTCCTGAGGAAACAAGCTGTTTTTCAACTTCTTTGCTGATGGTATTGGCCGTTTCGACATCTATATCCGTTTCCTTAAGCAGCGCCTCTACGATGCGCTGCCTGTTCCAGACGGCCACTTCTTCGTTTGATGTGCGGACAAAGAGGGTGATATCTGTTGTTTCAGTATCATTCATGTGTTCGTTTTATCTGCTCCTTCCATTGTTTCCAATACCCGTGCCGCCGCTTTCGTCAAGGCCTTATCGTCCTCGTGGTTCAAAGAAAAAACTCGAAAATGAACGATGCGGGCCGGAATAAAACGATATATTTCCTTCAACGGTTCCGGCGATGTGGCGCCTGTTGTCGGATTATATATATTAATGCGCTTTTCTGTTTCAGCCATAGGATTAATTGGCCGTGGATCATGGGTGGCCATGTCAACTCTAAAAACCATATTCCGAAGAGATGCAGGCAGGTATTTACGCATCTGCTGTTCATAATCCGCCGCCTTGCCGAAACGAGAGCCTCTTTGAATCTGGTCAATGGATATTTCTGTCGCATATGACATTTTCCACTTGACTTCACGATTGTACAGTTTTTGCCATTCCTGTCCAAGTTTCTTCTTTCGGTCATTTTTGTCATTTAACCAACTCTTAACCGTATGATAGAGGCGCCACTCATCACATTGCAGATATTCATCCAGAGCCTCCATCGGATTGCCGGGAAAGATCAACTTCATCGTGTCGTGAAATATTTCTTGAAGATGCAAATCCAAGGCTCGTGTGGTTCTATGAAAGTAAACATTACTGTAGAGATTCAAACGTGCGTTCAAAAAACGGCTAAGCGCCGAAACTCCTGCCTGATGAAGGGTCAAACCATCACGGGTGAAAAAAGTATAAAAACGCAATCTTGCAATATCGACAATATCCAGAGAAAAGCCTGTCATGTAAGCATCTCTTTGAACATAGTCGAGATTATCTACTGTATAAATTCCTGAAAAAAGTTGACGAAGAAGCTGTAACCAGCGAGGCTGGCGTATTCTTCTTCTTTGTTCAGGCGCCCTGATAATAAAGGCAACATGCCATGGATTAAGGCTTTCACCTTTTGCAAAAAATCCCGATGGACTTCTTCTTATCCTACGAATGATATCCCCAAGTTTTCTTACGATAATTGCCTGACCCAAAATTTCATGGGTCAGATCATAACCGGCTAGAAAATGATCGTCAAAGAAATGCCCGTACGGCCCATGCCCTATATCGTGAAGAAGCCCGGCAATGCGAAGCAGTTCCTCTACATAAGTTTCAGAAGGCACATTCCTTTTGCATACTTCGGCCAGACTCGGATAGAGGCAGAGGCCAAATTCGCCGGCTATATGCATGGTTCCCAGGGAATGCTGAAAGCGAGTATGTTCGGCAGCCGGATATACCCAGCGCGCGCTCTGAAGCTGATAAATCCTACGCAGTCTTTGCAGCCATGGAGAATCGATTAAATCCTTTTCCGTTGTTTCGTCGGCTATCTCTTCAGTCGGCACGCTGAAAGAAGCATACCGATAAATCGGGTCGGCTATCAGCGCCATCCCCTGATAGTGTTTCGCATATTCCATCTTTTTGTCGCTCATGGTCCCACAATTTACAATATAATCAGGCAAATATCAATTTCTGTTTCTATCTTGGGTTATATACGCTTTATTTAGGCCCTGCTTACAAATACCCCAGTGTAATTTCTCCGCCTATCTGTGCAACGCAGGAAGTGTTTCAATTGATCCGAGACGTTTGAATTTGTGATTAAATCGCCTTGCCGTCATTCCGTGCTTGACTTGAGCCTGCCCCGTACTCGATACGGGGGAATCCAGTGTTTTCAAGCCGTTATAGATTCCGCCCCGACTTTTCATCGGGGTGACGCGTCGGAATGACGTGAGGGGCCGTTTTTCAAAGGTCTCGATCCATCATTACTTTGTGATATGCAACAATGAATTCATTTATGCCAAAGCGCATTCAAAAACTGAGAAAATACCCTTGAATTCAGAACTTGGTTATAAAAACGGCGACGTGCAAGAAAACATATTTTTTGACAATTCCCTATTTTTCCTTTATATTTTTCAAAATTTTTTGAAATCATCCCCGGGAGGACAGCATGGATATCAACTCAGCAATTCGGGAAAGAAGAAGTATACGCCAGTTTAAAAAAGAAACTGTTTCGGAAAAAATCATACAAGATATATTAGAAACAGCCCGATGGGCACCGTCATGGGGAAACACGCAGCCGTGGGAAATATATGTCATAACCGGCGAAACATTGGAGAATTTTAGGAGAGAAAACCGTCAGAAAACGCTGGAAGGGATACCGCCTACACCGGAAGTTGAAATGCCGCAGACCTGGCCAGAGCTTTTGAAGAAACGTTACGTTGGCATAGGGAAAAGCGTTTTGACCTCCCTTTCCATTCCCCGTGAAGATAAGCATGCCCGCCTCCAGTACAGCGCTGACATGGCTTCCCTCTTCGGTGCGCCGTGCCTTCTGCTACTGTGTGTCGACAAGGCCATTCCCATCTCCTATGCTTTTCTGGATGTGGGTTTGGTCCTGCAAACAATATGTCTCTCGGCCTGTGACAAGGGGCTCGGCACCTGCATTCTTGCCGCGTCGGTCAATTATCCACAAATTTTGAGACGACTGATCAATATCCCATCAAATAAAACCATTGTCATCGGTGCGGCTATAGGTTCCCCCGATACCAGCGCGCCCGTAAACAAGTTTGAAAGGGAAAGGGCGCCGTTAAATGAATTCGTCACCTGGATCAAGTAAATAACCGTATGAAATTATACATGACCGTCTAATTATTGCGCATCCGATACGACAGGCTCACCCTTCGATATGCTCAGGGCGACAAAAGCTGTCATGGTGAGCCTGTCAAACCACATGGCAAGCCATAAGCCTGCCGATAAAATTTTCCATCTTTCGCATTATGGTCTAAGACCTTTGAATTTGTGATTAAATCGCCTTGCCGTCATTCCGTGCTTGACTTGAGCCTGCCCCGTACTCGATACGGGGGAATCCAGTGTTTTCAAGCCGTTACAGATTCCGCCCCGATTTTCATCGGGGTGACGCGTCGGAATGACGTGAGGGGCCGTTTTCCAAAGGTCTCGGTCTCTCTATATGCGATCCGTTTTCTTCAGGTAGCGGGCAACGCCATACAGGACAATAAGGGGAACTGAAAAGAGAACCAAGAGGTCGGGACGGCCGAGTATGCCGACAGGGCCGATAAGGTAGCGGTATTTGGCAACCAGAAGAACGTAAGCGCCAAAAAAGAAACCGAACAAGGTGCCGTATTCCTTGGCGATGACTCTTTTGAGATCGAAGTCATATTGTTTTATCGTCTGCGCCAATCCCTTCAGCCGGGGTATAAAGCGGTTCGTCTGCAGAACATACTCGTCATATTCTCCCGCGAACCTTCCCCTCAGGAATCGCTCTTCTTCATGGATGATACTCATGTAGATAAAAAGAAAGAAAGGGAAAATAACAAGGCACGTCCACGGCGAACCATACATCAGGCAGAATCCCAGGACAAAAAGGAGATTGCCGAGATACATGGGATTGCGCGTATGCGCGAAAATCCCTCCCGTCACGAGGCGCTTTGCGTAAACCCGCCCGTTCTGTCCCCCTCGAGTAATGTCATAGACGAGGCCGATCGTCAGGCAGCGAATGGTTTCACCAAGCGCAGCAATCGCCAGGCCAGCGCTAGTCGCGAAAACATCCCATTTTGGATTGCCGGCAAAATAGGCAGGCCGAATGAGAAGCGCTGCAAGCAGGCCGATAACGGGAAACAACCCGTTGCGGAAGCGAAAAAAGAAAACTCCGATGGCGCAAATCGCCTTATCCATGGAAGAGGAGCTCATCTCTAAATCTCGGAGCAATCATTTAACGGCTATCATCCCGCAGAAGTTATACCACCGAAAGAACATCTCGCAATGCCTGAATCCACATTCCACAAGCATGTCCCTATTCTCGAAGTAATGGTAAGGAATCAACACATTCTCGAGGGCCTCCCTCTTTTGCGCAATCTCCATCTCCGAGTAGCCGTTCCTCTTCTTCAGTTCGTAATAGTACTTAATGAACAATCTATTGATCAGCGAGTCTGCGCTGAGCACCTTCTCGACAAGGATGAGACACCCGTCATTGTTGATGCCGGAGGCGATCTCATTGATCACGCGCGTGCGTCGAAGCGGTCTGACAAACTGGAGAACTAAATTCATAATGACTACAGAGGCATTTTCAATACTTATGCCATTATTCAGATCCGAACAGCTAACTTCATAGGGGTGCGTGATTGCGCCTCCCGCCAGCTTTTCTTTTGCCTTCATGATCATCGACTCCGAGTAATCTATACCGATGAACTTCACTCCCCTGGCAACCAGGGGGTCAATCTGAAGGAATGTCGTGCAGGTGGAACAGCCCAGGTCGTACAAATTGGTGCCGGGAACGGCAAAATCGGCCGCCATCTCCCCTATCATGCGCTGGATTTCTGAGTAGAACGGAATCGAGCGCCCCAGCATATCGTCGAAGACCTTGGCTGTGTCCTCGCCGAAATCGAAATCCTTCGCCTGACGTTTTCCCTTAAACAATTCATCTCTTGCAATTCTTACCATCGCCATAAAACATCTCTTTACGTAGTCGAACGACCATTCCTAACCACTGCCGCCTTCAACAAGTTGCCTGAAGGATAAACAGCCATTCCCGACAGGGAATGGTCATAGCAACATGTAACTTATAGCACAGTCAGATTATGGGGAGATTATCGAAAGATTATGATTTGGTAATGTTGGGGTGGAAAATGACATTGCACAGATGAATTTACAGAACACGGTGCTAACGGGGCAGCGTGACGGTGAAAGTGCTTCCTTCTCCCAACTTGCTCTCCGCCGCGATATGGCCCCCATGGGCGCAGGCTACGGCCGATGCAAGGCAAAGGCCTAGCCCGAATCCCGGCTGAGAACGGCTGCTGTCGCAGCGGTAAAGCCGGTTGAAGACAAGGGGCAGGTCTTCTTCGGAAATACCGGCCCCCGTATCACGGAAGATGATACGGACAGCATCCTCATCGTCGCGCAGGAAGACGGTCACACATCCCCCTTCGGGCGTGTACTTGACGGCATTTTCCAGGAGATTGACAACGATCCGCTGAAGGCTGTGCATATTGCCCCGGACGGACAGATGGTCGGGGGCGTGAAAGACAAGGCGGATTTCCCTCTCGTCGGCAATCGGACGGAAGAGCTCAAAGGCTTCCCCGACTAGCTGCACTAAGTCCACGTCCGTCTTGGACAAGACCCTGATGCCCGCCTCGATCTCGGAAATCTCCAACATGGTGTTGATCATCTGCAGCAGGTTGTCGCATTCTTCCACGGTGTCCGCCGCAAGTTTATTGGACTCCTCCCCCGATTTGCCGGCGTTTAGCTCCGCCTCGGCAAGCCCCCGTATCCGGGTAATCGGCGTCCTCAGGTCATGGGCGATGTCGTCCGTCACTTCCCTCAGACCTTTCATCAGTTCGTGGATGCGGTCCAGCATCCGGTTGAAGGCATCAACGAGTTGTTTGACCTCTTCACCCCTGGCTTGGACCTTCACTCGTTTCTCTAAGGACCCTTCCGAGATGTCCACTGCCGTCCGCGTCACGTCCTTGATACCGGCCAGTGCACGGGCCGCCATAAACCACCCGGTCAGCGTCGAAAGGGCTACCACCACCAGGATACCCGGCATGACCATATCCTGGATTGCGCCAAGAAAATCGGCGTCATGCTCCAGGGAACAACCGATCTCAATGATCCGGCCCGACTCAAGGCGTCCGTAGATGATTCGTGCCTCGTATGGCTTCCCGGGAACGGCAACAGTCTTCAACACGGGGCCTCCCCCGGCCGCCACGCGCGCCAGGACATCCGAGTCGACACCGACCCCTTTCCAGGCAGTCATGTCCGTTGCGGCAACCTCGCCGCCGGCCGGGTCGAGCAGGCGAAAGAAGATGTTCCCCACGCCCTCGGATTCCGCCTCGAAGTCCATTTCGGTCCTGAAAGAATCATCACCCTTCGATTTCAGGATGGAAACCGTCTCGCTGAGTTCCCTCAGCATCTCCTGATCCGTTCGTTCTCTGACTACGTTGGCAATGACGATGTAGAAGACGGCAAACGCCGCGAGAGAGGAAACGATGAAGACGAACGCATACCAGAAGGTAAGCCGGAACACCAGCGTCCGACGGATTTCAAGCGCCTTCCTTAAGGACATACCCCGCACCACGGACCGTGTGGATGAGCTTTGGACTGAATTCTCTGTCGATCTTTTCCCGCAGGATACACATCCTGGCCTCCACGACGTTCGTCATAGGAACGAAGTCGTAGTCCCACACATTCTGCATGATCATCGTCTTGGAAACGACCCGGCCCTCGTTGCGCATCAGGTATTCGAGAAGCGAGAATTCCCTCGGTTGCAGATCTATCCTCTTTCCCGCGCGGTACACCTCCCGTTTGAGTAAATCCAGGGAGAGATCCCCGACGGCAAGGCGGGTCGCTTCCCTCGCACCCGTCGCCCTCCGAATCAGCGCCTGCACCCGCGCCAGCAACTCGGAGAAGGAAAACGGTTTGGTCAGATAATCGTCACCGCCGCTCTGCAGGCCTTTGACACGGTCATCCACCGAAGTCCTGGCGCTCAGGATGATCACGGGCGTGTCCACCTTTTTGAGACGCAATCGCTGAATGAGGCTCAGGCCGTCGAGCTTGGGCAGCATGATGTCGATGACGGCGGCATCGAAAGGGTCGTGCAGCGCCATGTGGAGGCCGGTCTCCCCGTCCTTGGCCTGTCGCACGGTAAAGCCTGCTTCCTGGAAGCCTTTCAATACGAAAGAGGCGATCTTCAGATCATCTTCGACGAGAAGAAGGCGCATAGCATTTCTCCCGTTTCAAATATACGGAAACACATGCCGCCGGATAAATTGAAAGTTACACCGGACATTTTCCGCCCCTTCCACAATACCCATATGTCCGGGCAGAAGGCATGCGATATCCAATTTCGACAGGGATATTATACTCTCCTTCAGGAGTTCGCCGCTCCCGCCCGGAAAATCTGTCCTTCCAACATTCTGTTCGAATACCACATCTCCACAAAAAAGAGCTTTTTCTGTGGGCCAGTACAATCCTATTGATCCCGGTGAATGTCCCGGAATATGCAGGATTTCAAATGTTTCATTTTCCAGCGCAAGCTTTCCCTCTTCCAAAACCAGCCCGATTTGAACCTTCGGCGGATCCAAACCGAACAGGCGATAAATATCCGCTCCCATCCCCTCTATAAACTCAATCTCAGCGGTATGCAGCGCAACCGTCACGGCAGAATCATTGAACATCTCCGCTCCTTCGAAATGATCAGGATGGGAATGCGTATTGATTACATAGCGGATATCCGATTTTTTAATGCCGTCATTTTGCATTCTTTCAAAAAGATCGGGAAGATATCGCCTCAGCCCGGGATCGACAAGGGCATGAACATCTCCGCCTATATAATAGCTGTTACAGTTGTTATCATAGTAATTGGTCCATTCATAAACATAAATAGAATTAGAATATCTCATCGCGTCTTCTCATTTGGAAATTTTATTGTTTTGTATCTGATGGTTAGTTCAAAGGTTAATCTCCATATCATCCATCGCGGCAAAAGTATTGGGAAATATACTTTGGGCTATTCTTGCGGATTCCTCTCTATTTTCCAATTTCTGGTAGGTAGCCGCATCAAAGTGGACGAGGGCCAATTGTTTTGCATGGGCTTCTTTTGCGATTTTCGCAGCATTTTCCGGATTCAGGTGCGGCCAATTTTCATTGGACTGTCCGCTCCTAAGAGCGCATTCCGCAATGAGCAGGTTAGCTTCTCTTGCCAACTTTACGGCATTTTTGCAGTATCCTGTATCGGTGCAATAGCTGATTACCATGCCATCTATTTCAATTCTATAGCCTAAGATAGCGGATACATGGATCAGGGGCTTCGAAATGACTTCGAAAGGAATACTGTTTTGCTGTTTAGGCAACTCAAATATGGCGGTCCGAAACTGTAAAGCCGACAGAGGAACAGTAATAGGTTCATTAATGATTTTTTTCAAAACACCTCTTGTTCCTCTCGGACCACAGATAAACAGCCCTCGGGAAAAGCTATATTTTGCCAAGGTATGCAGACCCACAATATGATCTAGGTGAAAATGGCTGAGAAAAAGATACACGGGCTTTTCATCACCGCCGGCAATATATCTGCCCAATTTAAAAAATCCATTGCCCGCATCAAAAATAATATCGTAATCTGCGGCCCTTATAAGAACGCAAATCGTATTTCCTGTATCCGTGTCGCACCAGCCATTTGTCCCTAAAAAAATCGCTTTCAATCTAAAAATCTCCAGCAAGATGATTTCATCTTAAAGATACTTTTAATCTAACTCTCCCAAAATGATCCTTTTTGCCTTAGCGAGTATTTCCATCTTAAATCCCGGAAAACCGGGAATGGCCTGATTGAGATACTTGCTCATATATTGCGTATCGTAAAGTTTCATCCTATCATATTCATCATCCTTCCCCCGGTGCTGCATTTGCCTCGATACTTCGCTATCATAGATAGCTTCTATCCTACGGGCATAATCATTCACAAAACGATTTATTTCATCAGGCTCCATTGGACCTGCCTTTCCCCTCTCTTGCATTTCCTCAATCCATTGCTTTGCGATTTCTTCAAACATATGCCTATCCTCTTCGTTTCTGATCTATGCCACATTCCCTATGGGGTAATCCCCCCGTGGAGTCATGTCCCTGAATCTTTTATGAAAAATCAAATGCCATCGTAACTCGCCTTGATTAGAAGCCGTTTCTCTCAGGTGTCCCAAAACGGCAAACAACGTGAACTCATCTCACAACTTAATCTTACCTTTGATTAGGCGGCATAAGAGTACGCAAAACATCTTCTTTGCCAATGATGCCTACGATCTTTCCCTTATTCAGAACCGGCAGAGTATGAACGTTGTTGTTTACCATTATTGTGGCAATTTCTTCCAATCCCGTGCCTATCTCCACGGTCATGGGATCAGGTGTCATTGCCTGTGCGACTGTCATTGCCGTCATTTTTTCTACTTCCTTATCCAGTTTTTTGTATGAGCTAAAGGTAATCAAGCTGTCAAAAAATGTAAAAACGGAGGGCAGCGGAATCTTCATCTGTTGGACCACAAGATCTTCCTGACAGATAATTCCCATTAAATGGCCATCTTGATCAATTACAGGAAGCCCATTTAAATGGCGCTCAAGCATGATTTTTGCGGCTTGTGTTATTTCAGTTTCAGGAAAAACCGTTATTACATCCTCTGTCATGATATCCTGAGCCTTAATCATCATATCTCTCCTTAACTTACTTCTACTTTGTCATGATTTTTCATTCCCAACGCGCTTACCCCCAAAACCTCGATTTCCATAGCAAATAGCGTTAGATAGCAATCGTGAAGGATCATGGCTCTATATCTACATCTACACGAGGATTTTATTCCATTTCCGCCTCATATAACGAAAAACGATGAGAAGCAAATAATTGTTTCAAATACTCTCTTACGGCCACATTATAGAAATAATATATCGGGGAAACTGTACTTTCCTATTGTAGCGTGAGAATAATCAATCCCCTCACTAATGGTTCTTGCCACCATAATCCCACTTTGCACGGCAGGTCTGATGCCTTCTCCCATATCCAAGGTAGCTAGCCCGGCTGCATCCCCGACAACAAAAGCATTCCCCCACCGAAGAATACCATGTTGCTGCCGAATATAATAGTTCCATCCTTGCAGCTGTTGCTCCTGTTGACAAATCAGGCCAAGGCGCCCAAGTTTTTGCGAAAAATCATCCCAGTAGCGCCGTATAGTTTTTCCTCTGCTCTTCATTGCCAGAAGTTTTCCACCCATTCCGATATTCAGAAAGCCGTCTTTTTTGGGAACATACCATGCATATCCCGGCAACCGATTTTCAAAAAACCACAGATAACACTTCTCGTCTCGAACATTAAAAGCATATTCTATTTCAACCGTTGAAATTAAATGACGGGCTGATCTGGGATACCTATCAGCAAAGAAAGTTTTATATACCGGACAATAAGTTCCACCCGCTCCAACCAAATACCTGCAGCGATAGGTATCATCCACAATATAATAATTAAACTCCTTGCGGATAATTTTTACCTCATGTTGATAGACATCAACACCGGCGCGTTGCAAAAGCCAGTGATCAAATTCGAACCTTCGAACAGCATATTGACGTCTCGTAAGGATGGGGATTTTTCTACCCCAAAAATGGAAATGCAAAGACCCATAGGTGGTAAGCGAATAAGGGTAGTTTTCTTTTTTGATTTCAAGAATTCTCAAAACTTCTGGTGTAATCCAACCCGCGCATATTTTAGCCCTGGGAAATGTTTTCTTATCGAGAACAACAGTTGATATCCCTTTTTGTTTCAACTTCCATGCACATGTAGAGCCGGCCGGCCCCCCTCCAACAATGACGACTTCTGAATCTATCATAACTGTCCTGATTAACTAAATCGGCATTCTGGTTGCTCAACGCCCGGTTTTGTCATAACAATTTGCCACAACTGAATTCTTCTTGAGCGAAACATACCTGCGCAACTCAACAAGTAAAAGCGCCACATTCGATAGAACCGTTTTCCATATTGGTCTTTAAATTCGGGCCATGCCCTCTCAAAATTATCATACCAAGCCATTAATGTCTTATCATAATCGGGGCCAAAGTTATGCCAGTCTTCCATAACAAACAACTTTTCCATAGCCTTTCCAATCTGGGCAATGGATGGAATCATGCCGTTGGGAAATATATATTTATGGATCCATGGATTGGTGGTCGTCGTGGTAATATTGTTACCGATAGTGTGAATGAAGGCAATGCCATCATCTTTTAATGTGCGTTCCACCATTGTCATATACGTCCTATAATTCTTATGTCCCACGTGTTCCATAATTCCAATAGAAATAACCCTGTCATACTTTCCTGTAACATTCCGGTAATCATCCAGCTTTATCTCTACAGGAAGACCTGCGCACATCTGCCTGCCCAGTTCAACCTGCTCTTTTGAAACTGTCACCCCCGTTACAGAAGCTCCGTATTTTTCCGCCGCATACTTAGCAAAGGAACCCCACCCACAGCCGAGATCAAGCACAGACATGCCATGCTGAAGATTTATTTTTTTACATACCAAATCCAGTTTGGCCTCCTGCGCAGCCTCTAAATTATCGGCGTTTTTCCAATAACCACTGGTGTAAAGCATTCTCTTATCCAGCATCGCCTTGTAAAAACTATTGCCGATATCATAATGTTTTTCTCCTACTTCATAAGCGCGGCTTATTTTCTGTAAATTAATAATCTTTGACCTTAAAGTATGCAAAATCAGTCGCCAGTTTTTCTTGATATAGTCTTCATATTTTACACGCATTACCTTATCGACCAGTTGATCGAGAGCTTCACAGTCCCACCAACCATCCATATAAGATTCACCAACAGCCGAAATGCCCCCCTTAAGTATCCTGGCATACAGGTCATCACGATGAATATGGATATCATATGGCCTATCCCCATTAATCTTAATTCCTGACAAGTCAAACAATTCCTGTAAAGCCATTTTTACTTGATTGTTTACCATGGCGACCCCTCCTCTAAGACTCTCAATAACTAGTGGAATAAATTCAAATGTTAGATTAAATGAACAGCGATGGCGAAAACGCTTTTGAAGTTTTGAAAAACAACACGAACAATGATGGACTCGTAAAAAGTCCTTTTATTTAAGTAGCGAAAATAATTAATAAATAGTTCGTTTTCCCCTTGGCTATTCTTTCGCAAAATGATATGAACCATAATAAATATTGACAAAATCGTAAAAAACCCCGATGCCCCGCGGGACACCACGAAGCATGAAAATAATTTGCTCAACGTTCTTTGACATAGTATCTTTTCCTCAAAAAGGAAGCAGGTCGTTCGACTTTGGTGGTCATACCCCGAGTAAAA
>DHHR01000052.1 GCA_002403385.1 Syntrophaceae bacterium UBA4767
AGGAGATCATGGTCACCATGCCTTTTTGACTCTGTGCCGTGATAACAAGATCGAACAGCGATTCACGAAGGTCAAGAATCCCAAGACTAACGGAAAGGCTGAGCGGGTTATTAAAACAATCATGGAGCTCTGGCATCAAAAAACTCATTTCTCTTCGTCGGCACACAGGCAAAATGAACTAAAAAGGTTTATTAACTACTATAATGGGGTCAAACCACATAAAGGAATCGGAGGCCTTACCCCTGAGAAGGAAAGCTTATCCAATACTTTTTTCCCGAAAAACTGTAAACAACGGTGGCTTTTCTTACAGTTTATAATATTCAATGTTCAGTTCAGGATTGCGTTGTTTGTATCGTAGTATCTCTTCTTCCGTGTTGTCGGTAGAAAAATCATTAACGATAATTACTTCTTTGTCAACGCCAGCCATCAATTGAACTGCTTTTACTTTGTCTAAGATTATATGAATGGTTTTGCCTTCGTTGAAGGCTGGAATTATGATTGATAGTATTTTTTTGATAAGATCCCCCTCCTTTTTACGCAAAAAACTTAGGAAATCCTGTCTTCTTTGTCAATATATTTAAGGTACATATATGCAAGGTACTATTTGAAATAAAGTATGTCCGAGGGAATTTGTGAACGCTTACTTATTTGCACCGAGGCGATTTATGAAATTCTGATGCACCAAACCTTGAGTGTACCCAATGTCGCTGTTAAGCTGCCATTTTTGTGAGTGGAAATTGCATTTTGATAGAATTGTCCGTGCCAAAAACCAAGCGTAGCCGCCCCTTTGGGGCGGCATCTGCTCTAACGGCCTTGATAGGCGGAGCGTGAGCGGCGCCGGCAAGGACGAAAGGATCAGATGCTCAACAGCGACGATAGGACGGATGGCCAAAGGCCAAGCGAGCACTAGCGAGCAGTCCGTCCTATTAGATGATTTATTAATAAATTGGAAATAATATCCGACTGAGTTTTAGTTTGTGGCGCTCTGCCGCATTACTAAAAACTTCTCAAAAAAAGGGCGTTCAATCAAGCATCGACAGGATTGAACACAAGCAGTTCGTATGTAACTTTTGCCTTGTCTTTCGGTAGTTATAAGACTTACGATTTTAGGTATTTGCCCTGATATCGTGAATATTTTTTTCCAAACTAGCTCATAATCCTTGAGTCTCCTTCCGGCATGAGAATATCCTTCTGATAACCCACATACAATGCCATCGATACATTCCTCCGGAATGATTGACAAGGGTCATGACCTTAGGACATTCAAACGGTTCTTCCATCGGAATCAGATCTTTGTTTTTCTGGACTTGAAATTTCTCCGGTGCTTTTCTCTCCCTGTATCTCAACCTTTTCAAACGTTCGTTTTCGCTGAGCTGCAAAATAACATACACATCCGCAGATGCCAGAAAGCGGCTCGGTATCCAGTTTGAAAAAAAGATAACTTTTGCCGCGGTGGAATCACGAAGACTCTCGGATGATTGTTTGTCAATTTTAATCTTCTCCCATTTCAATCGCCAGAATCGGGTGGAATAGATGATATTGTCATCAATCACCAAGATATCTTTCCGACCAAATTTGCCGAAACCCAGCCTGACAAATCTTTTGACCATATACGTCTTCCCTGATCCGGGAAGACCGGCTATGGCAATCACGGCTCTTTTTTTATTTGCCAGGATATTATTGATCTCCTGCAATAATTTTTCCAGTCCCGCGGTTCCCTGATACGTGCCGATATCTTTCATACGCTCTTATTACCAGATAATCCATCTTGTTCAGACAGGATGGATTTTAATTTGGGCTCCAGAATCGCCGTCACCTCTTCAAGGGAAAGTTCATCCAAGCATCGGCTTTTCCCGCTTCCCTCACATCCTTTTTTCCCGCAAGGTACACAGGCCCAGTCTTTTTGAATGACAACGTGCCCGTCTCCCAATGGCCCCCATCTCCATGCACGGGAAGGACCGAAAATGGCCACCACAGGTGTGTTCACGGCCGTAGCCATGTGCATGGGACCGGAATCGATGCCGATGAACAATTTAGCTTTGGATAAAAGAGCCGCTGTCTGTTTTAATGATAATTGACCGCCAAGGTTAAGGGGGTAGCTTTTGGCCAAGGCGCAGATTTCCTGATTTTGCCTGAGTTCTTCTGGATCCTTTCCGGAGATCAGAATGGTCCGGACCGCCCATCTATCCCGCAGGTAACCGCATAACGCAGCGTAACATTCCACAGTCCAGGCTTTGTGTAGCGCACTTGAGGAAGGGTGCAAAACGACATAGGGAACGTCTTCGGAGATATCATTGTTTTTTAATACCTGTTGACAGGCTGCCTGATCCTGCATCTTCCAGTAGAGAACCGGTTTAATGTTGGGAAGTGAACACTCCAAAGCCTTTGCCATTTCCAGATTTTTTTTGGCAATGTGAAGATTATTCTCAACTTCAATCAAATCCGTAAATAAAATTGATTGAAGAAGAAAATTTTCTTTCTTTTTTTTATAGCCCAATCTTCTTTTTGCGCCGCTCGTATAAGCAAGAACCGCCCCCCGATCATTGTTGGTCAATTCCAGAACCACATCGAATCTAAATTTCCGTATTTCCCTGATGAGCCTGAGTTGCTTCTGTAAATCGGACCAAAAGTTTGGAGCTCTTTCCACGGTAAATATCTGATTGACGGCCGGATGACCCGTCAACATATCTTCCGTGCCCTTGTTGACAACTGCCGCCAGGACGGCCTGGGGAAAACGGGAACGCAGCGCGTCAAATACCGGTGAGGTCAGCAGAACATCACCCAGGTATCTTAACTTGATGACGAGAATGCGCGGAGAACCTGCCATCATGGTTTGCGCTCTGGAATCGGTAACGTTTTCATGTTTCGGATGATCATTTCTTTTCGGAATGGGTCGCTACCCAGTCGAATATCTTTTCAAGCTGTTTTTTATAGGTATATTTTACAAGAATCTTTTTCTGTCCCGCTGCCGCAATAATTTTTCTCTCATTCTCATGTTTTAGATAGTATTCGACTTTTCCTATCAATTCATCGTCTGTATCGAATACATCGACTTCTTTTCCAATTTCAAATGCGTATTCGACACCGGGCGTTCTGCGGCATAAATAAAAACCGCCGCAGCCCATTACCGCAAAACTCCTGTTGCTTAGATATTTCCCTTTGATCGGGATATCTGCGTCCTCGCCTATAAAAATTTTAATATGTCTGATCACATCGGCAAAATCCTTCATGTACACTTCGCTACCCGCCCATATCCGGCCGATACCCTGGAGATGGTATTTCATATTCCTGAAATCATGCGCGAGATGCTTGCCCCACCACTTGATATCAAAGCCGTGTTTTTTCAACAGCAGGGCGCTCTCGCACCTCCGGTTATAAATGGGATTTCCCATGGAACCGATCATCGCCAGATCGGCATAACAGGGGTCAACAAACGTCTCCCCACCTTCTATCCCGAAGAATTCCTGTGTAAAACCCTGATGCACCCATTTTGCGTTTTTTACACCCTCTTTGAGCAGACGGAGAATATGATCCTCATTGTTGCTTAAAACGAAATCGTGTTCCCTGGCGAGCGGCACATACCAATCTCCCAGCGCGGCATCGAAACACCAGTAGATGGTCACACATCCCTTGTTTCTGATTTTTCTGATCATTTCCGGGTTAAGAATTTCTCCCTTCTGGGTAAAAAAATAGTCGGGCTTTTTTTCATCAACGAGCGCCAATAGTTCCATTTCAAAATTTTCTTTGTCCCGATAATCATAGCCGATGACACTATAGCCGAGCTGTCTCATGGCATCGATTATATAACGGCCCGAGTTGCCAAGTTTATTAATTGGAGCACAATAGAGGACTATTTTTTTTCTGATATTTTCACTCATCATAGTAAAAAAAACCGAGTGGTGACAATCAAGATCGAGTTATTTCTGCCACCAACTCTCTGAATCTTTCTCCCCTTTTTTCTGTCGAAAATTCTCGTTTTACCCTCTCTTTAAGACGTGCGGCTTTTTCCTTCGCTTTTCCTTTTTCCTTCTCCAGAACAAGGGATATCGTTCCAGCGAGTTCCTCAGGGTCCAGAAATTTCGGCCTGGTTAACTCCTGTGTGTCGGGGTCCACTACATAATCAGGCATGGATGAGGTTTCCAGATAAGGATATCGGGATGGCTCGATTGTTGGTTTTAACAAATAACCGAATCCGTCGTCCGGAATTATTTCCGGAATCCCGTCAATTCTGGAGGCGATTATAGGTGAACCCGCCAAGGCTGCCTCGAGATTTACATTGCCGAAAGGCTCTCTTGCCGATGGAACCACGGTAACATCAGCCATTCTATAGAATGGTGCCGTGTCTATCTGCATCCCGGCAAAAACAACCTGGTTTTCCTTCTTCTTTTTTTGTATCATTTTTCCAAGTTGTTTCCCCATCTTGCCATCCCCTACCAGCACCAGTCGTATATCCTCTCCCTCTGGCAGATAATCCAGAGCTTCAATCAGGCTGTGAATACCTTTCAGGGTTATAAATCTTCCAACATACAGAACCACTTTTGCACTTCCTAACTTATATTTTTCTCTTAAATTTTTTATGTCTTTCGTATCGACACGGTTTATTTTTTCGACATACTCAGGCAAATAAGAATTGTAGATAACCCTGATCCGCTCCTCGGGAACATGCCAACGTTTATTAAGCATCACTTTGGAAGCATTGGTATTGGAAAAGAAAAAATTAAATTTATTAAGCCAGATGGACTCTTCCGGATTGAGAAACCAGGAATGTCCCCCGTCGTAAAATACTTTTCCCCCCTTCGCTGAATGTGCGAATAGATTCATAAGTTGCATATCCTGAATTTCATAGAAAAGGTTAACGTCGTGTGAAAGAGTGATTCTTCTTTGCAGAAAATATGGCCTGATAAACTTTGGAATTCTGATTCCTTTGAACGTTTTATATTCGTAGACATTGTAGTTTTCCTGAAGAAAAGTTCTGAATTTTTCGTGTATTTTATCGCCCGTATGAAGGATTTCATGTTCTAACCCATCATCTCTTTCAGCCTCGGCCTTTAATAAGTGGTATAAACGGTTTTCTTTCCCAGCTGGAATTTCCAAGTGTACGCAATGCAGAATCTTCATAAAATTAAGACTATTCCCCTTGTTTGCCATGTATATGGTTTAAAAATTCTTTTTCTGCAATTCCTCATATATGATGGACATCTCTTCCAGATAGCGCTTCCATGAATAGTTTTGCAGAACATGGCCGTTGAAATCAAACACGTCCTGTTTTTTCAGCGTAAGTCCTTTTCGAATCCCATCGGCAATTTCCACGGGATTCGTCGGGTCATCTATTATATAGCCGTTTTTGCTCTCATCCAGCAGCTCCGAACCACCGCATATTCTCGATGTCACGAGCGGGATTCCCGCCGCCATGGCTTCCAGACAGACATTGCCAAAGGGTTCATAGATGGTCGGAAAAATGAAAAGATCGCTCGCACAGTAATATTTTTCCACATCGGCCAGAGGACCCAGGAAGATGACGCGCTTCTCGACTCCCTCCTTTTTTGCCAGGGCCCGGTAAGGATTCATTCGGTCATGGCCTATGACGATAAGCCGAACCTCTGCATCCAGCCTTGCCAGTGCCTTGATCGCAAAAGGAAGCCCCTTTCGCTGGAAACCGGATCCGACAAAGAGAAGAACCGGCGCATTCTGAGAAATTCCCAATGACCGCCTTACCTCATTGCGTATCTTTTCATGGTCCGGTAGATCGAACCGATTGGTGTCGATGGCATTATAAACGACCCTGATTTTTTCCGCCTGCGTACCATAGTGCCTGATAATTTCATCTTTTCCCCTTTTGGATATGGCAACGATCATGCTGGCTTTGCCTTCTCTAAAAATTTTTTTTTCTATCCAGAGGATGCTCAGATGCAGGGGATTTATTTTATGTAAAAAAAACTTGTACCAGGGATCTATTTCCCGTCGTTGAATGAGCCATTCCCGGTGACATCCGTCGCTGGCCCTATAAATATCTTGGTAAAGGGTTCTCTCAAAACTGTGGATGATGTCGAAATTTCCCCGCTGAAGCATCCGACGCGCGTTAATTGCAAAACTCAAAACCTCTAAAAAAGACAGCCCCCGGATGATCGGAACCTTGTGCAAGAACATCCGGCGAGGGGGGGCATCAGCTTCATTTTTGTTGACTTTCCACTCGCCGGCAAAAAGATGGATTTCATGGTTGGACCCTGCAAAATGCTCTATCAAAGCCGCGAGATATCGTTCAGCGCCGCCAAACTCGGAATATTTTTGTTTCACGAAAGCAATTTTCATGATCCAGAGCCCTGCAAGTCGCGGAGCTTAATGTATTTCAGGAAGGTGTAGAACGAATAAAGCACGGAAAGCACAAATCCATAATATCCTTCCAGAAAACCGAGTCGCATCAAATACATGTTGATAAAGGTATAGGCGGGCCGGAACACGATATGAAAAATTCCGTAAGTCTTCTTTTCCTTCAACAGTTCTTTTGCGGCAAGTGTTGAATAGCGATCGAGCCGCTTCATAAAGTCTTCCAGCAATTTATATGTGTGATGCTCCATCGGAAATTGAAGATGGCCGGCAGCACCGTCGAGTTGAACGGCTTCATGGACTTCTCTGATGCCAAACAGTCAGTCCTTTTCCCTTTTGGAAAAGCCGCAGATTGTAATCAGGATACCATCCGCAGCGCCTGATCCATCTTCCCAGAAAAAAATTTTTTCTGGCAATGAAATAACCTTCGTGCGGATTGCCGCTTTCCAAGATCGCGGCAATCTCTTTCCTCAATTCCGGCGTCACCCTTTCATCGGCATCGAGACTTAATATCCAGTTTCGACTGGCCTTCTCGATGGCACTGTTCTTCTGCAGCGCAAATCCTTTCCATGGTTCTTTGATAAAATTTACACCGAAAGTTCCGCATATTTCCTCTGTTTTGTCGGAACTGTCGGAATCGACAACAATAATCTCATCGGCCCAACGGACGCTTTCCAGACATTCTCCGATATTTTCTTCTTCATTATGGGTAATGATAACAACCGATAACCCTTTTGAAGAATTGTTATGCATCATGGCTTTATGACCTGTATCTCTTCTCTTTTTGGATTCACTTCATTTTCCTGAGATTTAATCAACCAGAACGCGGTGATCAACCATCTTCTTTAAAAGTCTTAATGTGACAAGAATTTTGTATAGAACTGTTCGGGCAATGGATAAGATGATCCTTTCAGCGATCGGAAGTGTAAGAAACACACCCTTCCATGTCAAGAAAATATTGGATCAAAGGAAGCGTGAAACGGTCCTGGATGAACACAATTTTTAGCCTGTAGCCGGTATTTTGTTTGACATGTAAATGAATTTTTATATACATGTGTCTTGGGGGTCAAATCTTTAATCTTGACAATTCGTTGTGCCGGCTATTGGAACGCGAAAAAGAGGAAGGAATTTGCCTGTTATACAATGATTTTGAATTATCTTGGCGGCGACACGCAAAAAGCAAGAAATGAATACAGGGAATTTGTGGAAGAAGGTTTCCATAAAGATACAGTAAGCCCGTTGATCCATGGTAAAGGTACCGGCATTATCGGTGGGGATGATTTTATCGGACGGATTCAGCAATGGTTGGGGGTGAACAAAGAATCTCCCCGTGAGCAGCCGGCGCTAAGAGAATTAAGCAAGAAAATCAAACCAAACGATCTGATTGAACGATATACAAAACTGGCGCAAATCAAACGGGAAGAATTGACCCAAAAAGGCAGGCAATCAACCGAGCGGGCGATGCTGATGGAGTTTCTGTATCGTTTTTGCAATATCACCCAACGGGAAATAGGGCGAATGTTGGGTGGGATTGACTACAGCGCGGTAAGTCAGTCACGAAAAAGATTGCGGCAAAAAATTGAAAACGAATTGGAATTAAGGAAAAGATTCATTGTCAAGATTAAAGATTTGACCCCCAAGATACCATTGATTTCAGGACTTATTAACAATTCTCTTAATTTCAACCGGTATAATTTTCAAGCGGGGTACACCAATTAAGTCCTCGGGTATGACAAAAAATGGAGTTTAGCAACAAGCGCTTCATTGATTTATCAAGGTGAATTTAACAACTTCGGAGCGGGAGAACAACCTCATTGGCGGGCCCCAGAAACCTGAACCGACAGTAGTATATATGTAGGAACTTCCTTTTTGGTATAATCCCCACGGATATTTAAAAACAAAATATATTATCAAATCCATCGGCGGGATCTGGCCTGCGTGAGTGTGGCCTGAAAGCTGCAAGTCAACGCCAAGCTTTGATGCGATATCAAAATTGTTTGGGTAATGAGAAAGCAGTACAAGCGGCTTATTTGCGTTATCGGGATTTCCTGAAATTATCTCTTTGAGAGCGCTTTCCGATATTTTCCCGTCTCTATCTCCGTTGTAACCAACACCGGCAAGCCGTATATTGTCCTCTATCAAAACCTCTTTATTGTCTATTATCGTGAAGCCTGTTTCCTTCGCGGCTTTATAGAACAAATTCATACCCATGTACATTTCGTGGTTGCCGCTTACCGCGTAAACTCCGTACTTTGATCTTAATTTCTTTAAAATTCCGCAGAAATCGTCAAACTTTGTTATGTCCGCGTCAAGCAGATCGCCTGTGAGAACAATTATATCCGGGTTCAAACCGTTTGCCTTGTCAACTATATTTTGAAGCCATTTTGACGAAGTAAAAGAATTGATATGTATGTCGGATAATTGAACTATTGAAAATCCGGACAGGTTTTGCGGAAGTTTTGGGGTATTTATTTTTATTTCTTTCGTTTCCAATATGCTTGTCGCGTTATAAACAGAATAACCGCCGGATACAAAGAGAAGAACGAGCGCTGCAATAGTTGAATAGTACCTAAACAACTGGCCGTGAATAAATATTCTGGAAATATCCTGTATTACAAATATGCTAAGCGCCATCGTGATCATTCCCACCCATATCTCACCGAAATACGAATAAGGGCACAAGAGCATGGAATCAGTATACCTGCTTATTATCTCAACAGCGAAAAATGACAAGGCACCGAAATAGAAAACCGAAAGGAGCACTATCCTTGGAATGCCCGCAAGCGAAAGGCCGTTCGCGATGCGTGTGTAGACATAGTAGTGCATTCCGAAATATATTGTTATTGCTATTGATAAAAAAGCGAACATACTTGATGGTCTCGTAAAAAGTCGGGAAATGGCCCTCTTTGAAAATTCGCGCCTAATAATTACAATAAGTTACAGAACTGCATTTGGCAAATTTTGACTTCTTACGAGTTCGTCATACTTAATTTATGCATAATAAATAGTAACCAGTGACCAGTAACCCGGCACCCGTGATAATTCCGATTTATATTATATAATTTATACTGGTCACTGGTTACGGATTACGAATAAAGATTTACCTTTTTCCGTTTACTTTCTTAGTATTTTATCTTTAAGCAAAAAGGCCGATATAAGCAATATTATTCCGCCCGCGGCTACGGTTGCGGGCGCGCTGAATTTTTCCGCGATAGAGCCCGCGAAAATGCTGCCGATAGGTGCAAAACCCATGAACGCGGTTATAAAAAAGCCCTTTACCCTTCCGCACATCTCGTCGCTTACTGTCATTTGTACCAGCGTATTTGTTAGCCCCTGTCAACGGGAATGCAATAATATACCAAAAATGGGAATAAAAAGTGTACCACCCCGGATAGTTGACATGTTGTAACAACTCCCTGGAAGGGAGGTGTTACAGATGATTTCCGAGGAGGTATTTATGGACATTATAGCAATGCACCGACAAGGGTTAAGTATACGTCAGATTGCCCGCAAGCTTGGCATTCACAGAAGTACTGTGAAGAAGCATATTGAGGCCAAAGAGTTTCCTCATTATCACAAGCGTAAGGGAGGAATAAGTATTCTGGAACCATATAAACAGATCATCAGCGACTACCTTGATGAGGATGACTACCAGGGGACCTGGATTTTTGATCGCATCAAAAGGATCGGATACCCTGGAGGTTACGATACGGTAAAGCATTATGTCAGTAAGATCAAAGAACAAAAGCGCCGGTTGGCTTATATCCGTTTTGAGACGGAGCCATGGTTACAAGCCCAGGTTGACTGGGGCGATTCCCAGGTTCAGGAACCTGATGGAAAGACAAGTAAGGTTTTTGCCTTTGTAATGGTGCTCGGTTATTCCCGGGCCATGTACGTTGAATTTGTAGAGAGATGCACCTTGGATCTCTTTATGGATTGCCATATCAATGCCTTCCGTTACCTTCAGGGTGTACCGGCAGAGATTTTATACGACAACATGAAGCATGTGGTCATCGGTAGAGAGAATGGCAAACCGGCCTTTAACATCGAATTTCTCCACTTTGCCCGTCATTATGACTTTCAGCCCCAGGTCGCTCCTCCTTACAGCCCTTGGGTGAAGGGAAAAGTGGAGCGTCCGATGGACTACATCCGTGAGCGTTTCTGGCGGGGCTATGCTTTCAGCTCCATCCAGAAGGCCAACGAAGATGCCATGGACTGGCTTAGTGAAACGGCCAACCGGCGGATTCATGGCACCCATCATGAAGCCATTACCTTGCGATGGGAACGGGAGATCCCCTGCTTAAGCAAACTTCCTCCCGTGGGCTATGACACATCGATTAAGGTCTTCCGCAAGGTCTATAAGGATTGCGAGCTTTCCTATAACGGCAACCGGTATCAATGCCCCTATCACGTGGCCGGCAAAAGGGTGATGCTCAAGATCAAGGGCGATCTGATCAGGATTTACTATGACCAGGAACTGTTAGCCAGTTATCGGGAGCCGGAAAGTAAAAACAATCTGATTAGCGATCCCTCAATCTATGAACAGCTTAAACATGACAAAGAGCAACTGAGCCGAAAATATGGCAGGCATAAAGGCAAGGCCACCCAAGGGTTGGTCAGTAAAAGCTTATATGCCGATGTCATGTGCAGACCCCTGGAGGAATATGAAAGATACGCTCAAGGAGGTGTCTCATGGAACAACTGACCTATGAACGTCTCCAGGAGAATCTCCAACGTCTGAAACTAAGCAGAGCGGCAGAAGTGCTGGATACAATTGTTTCACAGTCGGAAAATAGCGGCGGCTCCTATCTCTCCTTCCTGGATCACCTTCTGGAAGAAGAGGTGGCTGCCAAGGAAAGGAAACGGATCAACACCGCCATGAAGATCGCCGGTCTGCCCGCGGCTAAAACCATCGAAGAATACGACTTCTCCTTTCATCCGCAACTGGATAAGAAAGCGGTCATGGAGCTTTTTGATCTGACCTTTATCCCTAAGCATGAGAACGTTATTTTCCTGGGACCGCCCGGGGTAGGGAAAACACATCTGGCCATCTCGCTCGCCATCAAGGCCTGCTGGCATGGATTCAAGGTCTACTTCACCACCATGAATACCCTGATCAGCAAACTAAAGGAAAGTCAGTCCAAGGGAAAAGCTTATCTCAACTCCCCTCTGGTCATTGTGGATGAAATGGGCTATCTCCCGGTGGACAGCCGAGAAGCCTATCTCTTTTTCCAGTTTATCTCCTGTCGCTATGAGAAAAACTCCACGATCATTACCTCAAATAAGAGCTTTACGGATTGGCAGGAATTATTTGGCGACCCCGTTATTGCCACCGCCATCCTCGATAGGCTCCTGCACCACTGTAAGATTATTAACATCAAAGGGCATAGCTATCGCTTGAAAGAACATGCCTTTAACCAAAAACTCTTTCCACCGAAAGGAGGTGACGAAACCATGAACGTGTTACCTGGTTAAACTTTTATATCAAGGGAGGTGGTACACTTTTCAATTCCCGTAATTGGTACACTTTTATTTCCTATTGACAACTGCGAAGGGGTGATTTATAGTAGAAGTCAAAGCAATGATGGAATCTGGCAATATCCAGTTCGTCTGATAGCGTCTGGGCTTTTTCAAAATCTTCAATGTCCGTGAAGGCGTTATCGAGAAGATCGATAGGAGATGCCGTTTTGAGTGAGAAGCCGGGCAAGCCTCTGATGGCCGTTAAAATAAAACTGGAGCCGGAAGGGGCGCCAGGTGGGGACACGGATATAACAAAGTCCCAGTTCCTGGTCAATAAAGTAGAAGTAGTAGTGCAGACACTTTCCCGTGTCCGGTTTTAAAAAGGTTTTACCGGTTGTTTTGTTGTGCCACGGTTTATAGGATTGACAAGCCTCCATAGCAGACAGAATATGAACAAGACCCGGATGGGCGCCACGGCGCTCCAGAACTTTGGCAATAATGTCTTCTTTGCGGATATGAGCCTTGCGGATGAACTCGATATCAATGCCGTTTTCAACGGCTAATCGTTCTGCATTGGTACGAATGGCATCGCGCAGTGGTTCTGCAAAACGGGGATAATCGAAGATGCGAATCTGATGGGTGTAAAGATAACTCGTCATTCCTTCTGCGAAGCAGAAACCAGGGAGAATCCCCTGGATGACGATCCGGTCATAACATGAAATGACCCCTCGAATCTTGTCGGCATATCGCTCAATAAGAGACATCATGACAGCATACCTCTTCTCAATTGGATTTTTTGCGATATCGTAAATGATGACAAAATCGTAAAAAGTCAAAATTCGCGGGTTTTGTCATGGTGAGCTTGTCGAACCATGACGTAATATCAATTATTTATGTTCACCCTTCGACAGGCTCAGGGTGGCATCTCCGCCTTTTTACGAGACCATCAATGATAATAGATCCATTGCCAAGACTATTGTGCTGCCATAAATCGTTTACATTAACCTTTTTGGCTCCGGCTTTGCCGGGTTAGGAATAAGCAAAAGAGAAAAACGTAGCCTAGAAAGGAATTTTAGTTATGAGAAAATCCGCCAAAAGGTTTTTACAAATGATTATGTTTGTCGTAATCATGACACTAATAGGATGTGCTACTCAACAGGAGTATCAAAAAGCATTTGATAGTCAGCATTCACTTAGCCAAAATCAGTGCACTTTCAAGCAGCCATCTGATACTATTTTCAGGATTGCCAAACAGGTATTTGTTCAGCACGGCTTTACTATCGAAAACGCAGACTTAAGGTCCGGTATAATAAAGGCTGTGCGAAATATGCAGGATCAGAAAAACAAAGAATATTCTTACGATATTCATGTATCGGCAGATATTTCAGATGAGGTAGGGTCCCAAACAGTTGTCTCGTTGGCTGCAAGCCAACAGACAGTTTTCCATCGCTCTACTTATACGTGGTGGCACCTTCTTTGGATGATACCGCTTTTTCCTACCGGAGTCGAATATCAAACCTTGGTCGTCAAGGAAGGAAATATTACTGATCCTAGTTTTTATGCCGATTTCTTTAATGCTTTAAAAGTAGCCGTAGCGAAACACGATTCGGCTGTCAAGGCTGCTGCAAAACCCTCTGAGACAGGACATGAGAGTGTTGCAGCCGAAGAAACAACGGCAGTAAAGCCAGAGCAAGAGGGCGCCGAACAACCAAAAACTTCATCACCATGATCTACCTTATTGGAGGTAAACTTCATTCCATTTACCCACATGTCTATGAGCATGGATAATCAAAGGGCATGGGTACAAGACCATGACTTATCCCAGGTGAGAGCAACGAAGCCTCACCGTAGAGGCTGCATGATTAAGTAAGAAGGGAAAGTGTCCCCAAAACCCTTGATCGGCACAATTATTTCCTTTCCTTCTGTCCTATTATCCTCCTATTATCCAAAAGCAAGAAATAGGAAAAAATAAAATTAAATTGACACCTTTCAGTTGATATATTAAATCATTGCTGTCCAAAATAATTTAAAAAGGCTATGTGCCATTTGTAAAATAAGGTATTTGGACGGGTTATATTGCTCTTTAAAAATCAGGTTGCCTCTTTTTTTTCACTTCTGGTTACGATGCTGTCCAATTCAATTCCAATTCAATGACAATTGTTCCTGCACCATTGCTACGGGTGGCGGTTCGAAGGGCTGATCTATCCATGCCCATCTGCCTGTGCGTTGCACGCAGACAGGTAAATCCCTGTAAGTGAACAGGTTATATCGTAACATAGCCACCAGAGTCGACACTGACCACTGGAACAGAGATCGGAACTTCAGGTATTTCAGAATCAGGACGGCAATCAATGCTGTCCAAATCTGGATCAAAAGCGCATTGGGGGAAGTCCCCACAAAGGTCTTGATCCTCAGATTCTGCTTGATGGTTTTGAAGAAAATCTCTATTTGCCACCGATCCTTGTATATGGCGGCAATCGTCGTTGACCCAAACGTCATTTGATTGGTCAGAAGTACAATGACTTTTTCATTCTCCTTATCCCAGACCTCTAATCCGTATTGTCAAAAATTTCTTCTTATTTTAGCTTTATTTCAGAAGCAATTGTTGTTAAATTAGCACTTTAGGGTCTTTGGGAGCTCATTTTAGCTTCCTCCCCCTTTTTTAGCTGGCTTGAGCGGAGCCCTTGCATAGCTCAAGCTCAAGCCAGCTAAGGATTTCACACTTTTCACGCTTCAGAATGAAACCCTATTTTTTCATAAAGCTTTTGACAGTACCGATAAAAAGGGGGCAGATTATAGGTGAAAATTTATTATGCGCGCTCCCTTGCGGGGCAGCAATTCGCGGCGCGTTGAACCTGCCCAGGTCAGTTTTTTACTCGGGGTGCGACCACCAAAGTCGAACGACCCGCTTCCTTATTTAAGGAAAAGATATTATGTCAAAGAACGTTAAGCAAATTATTTTCATGCTTCGTGGCGCCTAACGAGGCATGAGGGTTTTTTACGAGTGCATCAAAAAAGGAAGTTAAAAAAAACACAGATACGCGATGTGACAGAGCATCTTGTCGAAATAGTTTCGGAGCTGGTGAGGGAAACACACCCGCATCACCGGTTTCAAGTCACTCTGGATAGTGATTTCGAGCGTAACCTGGGGTTAGACTCTCTGGCGCGTGCGGAACTTATCATTCGCATCGATCATGACTTTAGGGTTAGTTTGCCTGATTGAATTGAATTGATAAGAACTTGCTTTTAATTTTCGTCAGTATAAGCAACGTTCACTTGTGTGTCAAGAATATTTGTTGAGGGTACTTTTCGTCATCTATTTTTTATAAATTTACTTTTCTTTCGGCGTGTTCAGACGCCAAGAAGGCCAATTTAACCGGAAATCAGGCAGACCTCACCGGCGCGCCTTAAATGATTCGAGACAAAATCACAAAACGTTATGACTGGATATAATCGTCCCAGGTATATTCCTGATCGCCGTAAATAATGTCAGAATGTGGTTGGATTTGGATGTCAGCATTGGCGTATTCGCGGTTTGGTGGGGCGCAGATTTTCGGCCTGTCTGCGTCTACCTGTGCCGTTGGCACGACAGACAGGTGCATCCCACAGGCAGGCGGCGGCCTTGACCGGACCAGCCAGAGTCCCAGACGCGTGAGGACATCGCGGATGACCTGCGCGTCTTCGATGAAGCTGATGATCCTCATGACGCCCTGGCATTTCGGACAAACCAAAGGATCAACCTCATATATTTTCTGAATCAGTCTTGCCCAATTTTTCCTAAGACTCCTTTTTTGTAAGGAACCTTTTTGATATTTTACTTTTGAGAATTTGTTTAATAATTATCACGTTATAAAGTAAAAAAAATTAGAAAATGTAATTATGACCCGGTCTCGGAAAAAATGAAAATGAAGAAGAAAAAATAGGGAGAATTTTACTGTTAGGTATAAATTATGCTTGCTTTTTAAAAATTCTACCAAGACCGATTGAACCTAAATTTCACGTTATGGATAGATGGTTGAGGTAAATTATACCTGGAGTAAAAAAACATAGGGTTTGACATAGATGACCCGGGAAAAGTGACCTTGTTTACCCTACTTGTGGAAACGATGAGTAATGTGGAAACACACTTGAAATAAGTGTAAAAACTTTTTTGTTGACAAAAAGGTGACGAACTCGTAAAAAGTCAAAATTCGCGGGTTTTGTCATGGTGAGCCTGTCGAACCATGACGTAATATCAATTATTTATGTTCACCCTTCGACAAGCTCAGGGTGACAATTGGGACTTTTTACGAGACCATCAAAGGTAGATTTATGCAAAATTAGAACTTGAATACCCCGTTTTGTAAACGGGGATGAAAAGTTCTCCTGCCGAAGGCAGGGAAAAACGTGTTATAGCTAACGCATGGAACTGAAAAGAACCAGTCATGCGGTGTATGACACGAAATATCATTTGGTGTGGGCTCCGAAGTATCGAAAATGGATTTTGAGAGGAGATATTCGAGCACGAATAAAAGAAATATTTAAGGAGATTTCCAGGAATCATGATTTTGAGATAGATACGCTGGAGGTAGCAGAAGATCACGTTCATATTTTTCTTTCGTTTCCACCGAGGTACAGTATTTCCAAGGTGGAAGGGATGTTGAAGAGTATCAGTGCCAGTGTAATATTTCAGGAGCATCCGGAAGTAAAGCAAGAGCTTTGGGGAGGAGAATTTTGGAAGGATGGATATTTTGTGCGAACGGTTGGGGATAAGGTGACAAAAGAGGTAATTAGAAAATACATAAAATACCATCGTGAACACGAGAAATCTCCTAAGCAATTAAAACTATTTTAAGATGCCCCGCCCTGTGGGCGGGGTAATTCACTAAATTATAGGAGGAATACATGGCAAATAAACCTGTAGAAATTGTGGAATTGGCGGGAGACGCCGGAAAATACAAAGCAAATCTGTCGCCGGGAAACTGGTTGGTAAGGAGTTTCATGGCAGGACTTTTTATTGCAGTGGGCGCAGCCCTTGCTACCGTCTGCTCCACCGGGATAACAATTCCGGGCCTTAAATCGCTCATTATGGGATCGGTCTTCCCGGTTGGCCTTATTGCGATCGTTATTACTGGTATGTCACTTTTTACCGGTGATACCATGCTGATTCCCATGGCAGTATTTCAGAAAAAAACCACCTGGGGAAAAGTTTTTAACGGGTGGTTCTGGGTTTATATCGGAAATTTCATCGGTTCGATCTTCTGGGCTTATCTGATGTCGGTTGGGCCTTTCAGCAAGGGAGGCGGGCCAGAGGTAACTCTTTTCGGCCAAAATGCGATAGCGATAGCCGAAGCAAAAACATTGCCTTATATGGCGGTCGGCGGTATGGGACTTTGGTCGGCATTCATGAAGGGTATCGCCTGCAACCTGCTTGTGAACGTTGCCATTTTGCTGGCAATCTCATCAAAGCATATGATTGGTAAGTTTTTCGGTATATGGTTCCCGATCATGGCTTTCGTATCATCAGGCTTTGAGCACAGTGTGGCGAATATGTATTTTATCCCTGCAGGAATAATGATGGGTGCAAATGTTTCCTGGGGTCAGTTTATTCAATGGAATCTTATTCCCGTAACTTTGGGCAACATTGTAGGAGGATTTATTTTTATCGGTGCAGTCTATTTTTATTCCTTTAAAAAGGAGCTTTCTACTGTTTCCCCAACATAAAAAAAATTAAGGGGCATACCCCTCTGTGCGGGAGCGATATGCCACTTCACCTTTCCACCTTTCGGTGCTGATGATCTAAAGCAATGAAATAAATCTGTATCATTGCTACTGTTCAATGAGGAAGGAAGCTTCACAGTGGGGTTGTGCAGTTGGCGCTATGATAGTCCATCGTGTCGCAGGCATGGCGAAAGTTCCAACCGAAGTTGGCGCGTGGTACGGGCGGTGGAGCATATCGAAAAAACAGTGAAGTGGTTACCTGTGCAGACCCCGGCGGCCTTGTTTGGGCTGAAACGAGATAATGGTTGTTGGTCAGAAAGGTGAAAAAATTTATTTATGTGGAGGAGCGATTATGTCGGTTACTATTGATGGAAAACTTTTTGATTTCAAACCAGGAGCGACAGTGCTCGAGGTCGCCAGAGAGCATGGTGTAAAGATTCCTTCGCTTTGTTATCACCCCAAGATCGGGCCGGCAGGCCGCTGCCGCATCTGTGTGGTGGAAGTCGAAGGTCAAAAGGGTCTGGAGACCGCTTGCACACTTGCGGCCCGGGACGGGATGGTGGTCTCGACCGATACGCCCAAAGTTTTGGAAGTGCGTCGGATGGTGGTGAATCTCCTCTTGTCCAACGGCGAGCACAACTGCCTGTCGTGTGAGCAAAACGGCCAATGCGAACTGCAGGACGCCGCGTATCAATTGGGCATCGAGGCGCCCGCATTTGTCGTGGATGGCCCCCCGGCCGAGGTGGACAAATCAAGCGAGATGATCGTAATCGACCGTCGCAAGTGTATTATGTGCGGTCGCTGTATTGATGCCTGCAACAAGGTGGTCGTAAACGAGGTGCTCGGAATGGGCGAGCGCGGTCATGAATCCCGGGTCGTTTGCGACACGGATCGTCCGATGGCTGATTCTACCTGTGTTCAGTGCGGTGAATGCAGTCAGCTTTGTCCTGTAGGGGCCATCATCGATAAAAAGGCGATCGGCAAGGGCAGGGTGTCAAATCTGACGAAGGTGAATACCACCTGCCCCTATTGCGGTGTAGGGTGCCAGCTCACACTGCACGTTGATAAGGACGCGAATCGGATCGTGAAGGTTACCGGCCGTGAGGTGCTGCCGAACAACGGAATGCTGTGCGTCAAGGGCCGCTACGGGTACGAGTTTCCGTCGAGCCCCAAGCGCCTCACGCAGCCCATGATCATGAAGAACGGCAAGCACGAACCGGTTTCCTGGGACGAGGCTCTCGACTATACCGCCGGACGTATAAAAGAGATCGTGGCCAAGAACGGGTCGGATGTCTTTTCGGCTTTTGGCTCCGGCCGCATTACCAATGAAAACAATTATGCGATTGCAAAGTTTACGAGGGCGGTGATCAAAAACAACAATGTCGATCACTGCGCGCGTACGTGACACGCCCCCACGGTCGCCGGTCTGGCGACAAGCTTTGGTTCAGGAGCGATGACCAATAGCATCCCGGAGCTTAAGGATGCGGAGTTGATCTTTGTAATCGGTTCGAATATGACCGAGGGCCACCCGGTCGTTTCGTACTATGTCAAACAGGCAGTCAAGAAAGGGGCGACCCTCATCGTCAACGACCCGCGAAAAACCGACCTGACTCGCTGGGCTACTCACCATGTGCAAATAAAACTCGGATCGGATATCGCCTATATCAATGGCTTGATGAACGAGATTTTCAAGAACGGCTGGGCGGATGAAACCTTCCTTAAAGAGCATACCGAAAATCCGGATGATATCCGCAAATGGGTGGAGAGCTATCCGGTGGAGAAAGCCTCTGAAATCTGTGGGATTCCGGTAGCTAAGATGAAGGAGATAGCCCGGTTGCTCGGAACTGCTAAGTCCGCAGCCGTCTGTTACACCCTGGGAATCACTGAGCACATCTGCGGCACCGATAACGTCAAAACTTTAGCCAATCTGCAGATGATTCTGGGAAATCTGGGAAAGCGCTCTGCCGGCCTGAACCCGTTACGCGGTCAGAACAACGTCCAGGGCGCCTGTGACATGGGCGCGTTGCCGAACGTTTTCCACTGCTATCAGGCGGTCAATGACCCTAAGGTGATCGAGAAGATGGAAAAGGCGTGGGGTGTGACCGGCCTTTCGGACAAGCCCGGTTACAAAATGCCGACCATGTTGCAAAAGGCGCTGGATGGCGGAACAAAGATACTCTATTGCATTGCCGACAACACGGTTCAAACTGAGCCGAACATGGCCCACACCATAAAGGAAATCAAGGCGCTGGAGTTGTTTATCGTCTGCGATATTTTTCCGAATCTGACCACCCCTTACGCTCATGTCATCTTTCCTGTCTATGCCTGGGGCGAAGAAGAAGGAACCTTCACCAACACCGAGCGGCGTGTTCAGCGTGTGCGAAGGGCGCTATCTCCTCCCGAGGGCTGTCGCCCGAGTTGGTGGGTTTTGCAAGAGCTGGGCAAACGTCTTGGTGTGGATCTCGGATTCAGCTCGAGCGTTGCTATCTACGAAGATATGCGCAAGACGGCCACGAGCTACGCGGGCATAACCTATGAGCGCATCGAGGAAGAAGGCCTGCAGTGGCCATGCCCCACCTTGGAGCACCCGGGCACAGCATTTCTGCACAAGAACGGTAATTTCAGCCGGGGCAAGGGACTTTTCAGCAAGACTGACTGGGTGCCGCCGGCAGAGCTTCCGGATGCCGAATATCCCCTGGCATTGTCCACCGGTCGGCGATTATGGCACTACCACACAGCAACCCAGACGAGAAACTCGGTCGGTTTGGAAAATCTTTTCCCGGAGGAGCTTCTGGAAATACATCCGCAGGACGCTTTAAAGCTGGGTATCAAAAGCGGAGATTTGGTCAAGGCAAAAAGCCGTCGGGGAGAAATCGTGCTCAAAGCCTGGGTCACCGAGCGTTCGGCTCCCGGTCTTTGCTGGACATCCTTCCATTTCGAAGAAGCATGCGCCAACGTGGTCACTAACGATGTTTTTGATCCGGTTACGGAGACGGCCGAATATAAAGCCTGCTCCATTAGAGTTGAGAAGGTCAAAGATGCTGTGACACCTATGATTGACCTGCATCGACAGGCGAGACCTTAGACATTGGTTCTATTCAGCGAAAGGATAACATTATGAAGGAATCGACGAATATAAACCCTATTCTGAATGCTGCCATCAAACGTGAGGAGGAGGCATATAGGTTCTACAAAGATGTTGCCGAGCGGACGAACAACAAGGCAGTAAGAGAGACATTTCAGCAACTGGCCGAAGATGAACTGGGGCATAAGGATTTTCTGAAAAGCTGCCTTAACGATTCCAGCCTGCTGAAGAAGCTCCCGGTGCCGAAAGACTATAAGGTGGCCGAGGCGACGGAAGCGCCGCTTCTTTCTGTAGGCATGAAGCCGGCCGATGCAATGGCGCTGGCCATGAAGAAAGAACAGGAATCTGCTGAGTTGTACCTGAAGCTCGCCAAGACTGCCGTGGATTCGAAGTACCAAGAGACTTTTCGCGGATTGGCCAACATGGAACTTGGGCATAAAACCCGCATTGAAGCCCTTTTTGTAAATATCGGTTACCCAGAGGTGTTCTGAGTTCTAGGGAGAAAGGAATAAAGATGGACAAGCAAGTGCGTGAAAAGATAGTGGCAATTACAGAGCAATATTCGAGCCCGAAGACAGCCGTTCTCTCAGCCTTGCAGGAAGTTCAAAAGAGCGGTAGCGGCTATCTGAAACAGGAAGACATGGCTGAGGTGGCGACGTTGCTGGACGTACCGCTGGCGAGCGTTTACTCTTCTTGCAGCTATTACTCGATGCTTAACCGAAAGCCGGTGGGTAAGTACCATATCGAAATCGACACAAACATTCCCGCTATGCTTGCCGGCGCCGGTGATCTGTTGGCCCATATAGAGAAACGGCTCGGCATTCGATCCGGGGAGACCACCAAAGATGGTCTTTTCACCCTGAGCACGGTGGAAGACCTGGGTGCGTGCGGAACGTGTCCGGTGATTCAGTTGGGTGATCGCTATTTTGAAGAGATGACGCCTGAAAAGGCTGATAAGCTCATCGAGAGTCTGAAAAGGGGTCAGATACCGGAGTCGAAATCAAAAGTCGTTGTAGGCGGTGATCGGAAGGTTCTGCTCAGAAGGGTAGGACAGCCCAATTCTACGTTTATATCCTCGTACCTTAAGGACGGCGGTTACAAGGCTCTGGAAAAGGCGCTCGGCATGAAGCCTGAGGACGTAACCGCGGAGGTCAAGTCGTCGGGCCTGAGAGGCCGCGGCGGTGCAGGTTTTCCGGCAGGCGTGAAGTGGGGATTTCTGCCGAAAGACTCCGGCAAGCCTGTCTACCTGATTTGCAATGCGGACGAGGGTGAGCCGGGCACATTTAAAGACCGGCAGATCATGGAATATGACCCCCATCTGCTTTTGGAGGGGATGGCGATTTCAGGCTATGCCATCGGCGCAAAAAGAGGGTTTATCTATATAAGGGGTGAATTCGCTTGGATTGCGGACATCCTTGAACGGGCTGTCGAAGAGGCGAGAAGCTCCGGTAAGCTGGGTAGAAACATCCTCGGCACATCGTTCGATTTCGATATTTCCGTCCATCGTGGGGCTGGAGCCTACGTGTGCGGCGAAGAGACGGGTTTAATCGAATCGCTCGAAGGCAAACGAGGGAACCCGCGCAAGCGGCCGCCTTTTCCGGCTGTCTCAGGGCTTTTTGACTGCCCGACCATCGTAAACAATGTCGAAACCCTGTCTTTGGTGCCTTTCATTGTCGAAAAAGGTGAGGCCGAGTTCCGGAAAATAGGTTTGCCTAACAGTTCCGGGCCCAAGCTCTTTGGCGTGAGCGGCCATGTGCAGAGGCCAGGTGTCTACGAATTTCCCTTGGGCACTCCGCTTTGTGATATTCTGGAAGCCGCCGGCGGTGTTAAAGGAAATCTCAAGGCGATCATTCCCGGCGGGCTTTCCACCGCAATCATGACCGCTGAAGAACTTGGCGACTGCAACATCCCGATGGACTATGACAATCTTCCTAAACGAGGTACGTCTTTAGGGTCAGGCGGAATCATGGTCATGAACGATACGGTTTCCATACCTGCGATTGCTCTTAGAGCCATTGAATTTTACGCCCATGAATCGTGTGGTCAGTGCATCCCCTGCAGAGAAGGCGCAAGCGTGATCAAGGCCCTTCTATCCAAGATGGTCGCAGGAAAAGGCACGAAAGAAGATCTGGAGACAGTGTTGAGTCTCACCGCTACCATCAAAGGGACGACGATCTGTCCGACAGGTGAAGCATTTTCGGTTCCGATCGAAGCGATGATCAAGAAGTTCCGTCGTGAATTCGATGCGCTCATTCAGCAACCTTGAAGCATCTGTTGCGCCCCCCCTTTTTTGCGGATAGTTTTGAGTGGGAAAATGGAACGATCTGGGGAAAAGAGCTAACGCCTCTGCGATAGGGGAATCGCTGTATTCCCTAGAGGGATGAGCAGTGGCGAAAACAATTAGCGTCACCCACCGCAGCACAGTTGGCGGCTTGCCGGGATGTGGTGGTCAGCGGACAAAAGGTCTTTCGCCTCACTGGAGGAACCCACGCGGCGGGAATATTCGGCAAGCACGGTGAACTCTTGGCGCTTTCGGAAGATATAGGCCGACACAATGCACTGGACAAGGCATTGATAAGAACTTGCTTTTATTTGTCGGCAGTATAAGCAACGTTCACTTGTGTGTCAAGAATATTTTGCCACAAGATATGGTGGCTCGTTACTGCTGGTCGTGTTGAGGGTACTTTTCGTCATCCATTTTTTATAAATTTACTTCTCTTTTGGCGTGTTCAGGCGCCAAGAAGGCCAATTTAACCGGAATTCAGGCAGACCTCACCGGCGCGCCTTAAATGATTCGAGACCTTTGAAAAACGGCCCCTCACGTCATTCCGACGAAAGTCGGAATCTAAAAACGACTCCAACTACTTGGCAGTCTCCACACAATTCTGCAAATTCTGGAGGTCAATATTTTTGAGAAAAGGCCCATCATTCAAATAGTTAAAGATGCTCACAAGCGAGAACCGGAGCCAGTTGCGTGCAACCAATTAAATTTATTTAACAGTTAACCGGACAGGCGTGAACCAATCTATAAAATTTATCGTAACACGCCGGCTGATTTTTGAATATATTGTGATCGTCGGAACATGATTTATCAGGATCGCTGATATCAATCGCGGCGTTCTGGTTAAAGATATGGCCATTGATAATACTGCTCCCAACTATTGTTTTACGGGGCACATCGGTAATTTTCTCTTGGCTCAGGGATAAAAAATGCAACGGTTCATCATGCGGGAAAACGACTTTGATCTGGAATTCCTGACCGTCAATCAATCAGATGCCGGTAAGGACGGTTTGTTTTGGCCTGAGATGATTGGCGACGGATATGTCCTGCAGCAAAGAATGATTGTTCCATCGCATCTTCCAAACGGTACGGTAACAACTGATATTTCAATTTGACCATAAAATAGGCGTCATTATTTCCCGCTTGACAATAGGAATCATTCCTTCGCAGTCAATCCATCATATCCAGTGAGAACGATATGGCATTGCCGGCAGCCTCATACCACCCCCGACAACCGCAAGATACGGATTATTACCACTGCGTCGAGGATTATTTTGAAACCTTTGTGCAGGTTTATGTTGACCAGTTTTCCAAACAGTATGGCTTCTGGCGGCCTTATGTCGAAAAAGTAATCTACCGCTACTTGGACTGCGGCGATCTTAAAAACGGCTTTGCCCGCGTCCGAGGCAAAGACTGCGGCCATGAATACCTGCTGGCCTTCTCTTGTAAACGCCGTCATTTCTGCCCTTCCTGCCATCAGAAGCGCGTCGTGGAATTCGGAGAAT
>DHHR01000020.1 GCA_002403385.1 Syntrophaceae bacterium UBA4767
GTTTTGCCACAAAGTTTCCTGTGGAAAAACCCATTGCCAGCGCCATTCTTTGGAGGCATTCGGATATTTGCGTACTAACCTCCATGCCCGGGCCGGGCACAACGAATTGTAGGCTCCTTCATGGAGACCACGAATATAAAAATCACCGTCCACGCTGATCATCATCATGGATTGATAAATGTCTAAAAAAACATGTAGTGGTGACCATTTTCATATAAATACTAGCATTATTTACCCTCCAGAGATGCCACCACTTCGATATGACCTGTTTGCGGAAACATGTCGAGTGGTTGCAGAGAATTCAATGTATAGCCATAGTCAACAAACTTCCTTATATCCCGTGCTTGTGTGGCGCAATGGCATGAAACGTAAATTATCCTGGAGGGCCTCATTTTAGAGAGAGACTCTATCACCTCGCTACTGCAACCACCCCGCGGAGGATCCAGAACCATCATATCTATCTTTACCTTATCTTTTACCAAATGTTTTAGAGCTTCCGCAATGTCTCCTTGCCATAGGCTGACATTGTCCAAGCCACCGGAGACGACATTCATTCTCGCACACGTAAGCGCCTGTTCGTTCGCCTCAATTCCCCATATCCAGCGCACATGGGGCGCCATAAAAAAAGCAAATAAGCCTGATCCGCAGTAGCCGTCCAGGATGCGTTCCCTACCGGTAAAATGTCCCCTTTCAATTACACAGTCCACAAGAGTAGCGGTTAAGTGCAAATTTGCCTGGAAAAATCCCCGGCGAGGGACAACAAGAGTTTCTCCCTTTACGATTCTTGTCATCAACTGTTTCCTCTTGCCTGTCATGAGAGGTGATTCTTTTCCTTCAGGAGTGGAAGACCAGATTTTTTCTCTGGGTGTTAACCCCCTTGCGCGACCGCCAAGTAAATTTCTTCTTATGTCGCCCAACTGCTGATTGATGCTTTCATCTGCAATTTCGCACCGCTCGACATCAACCAACGAATGATCAAATTCCTGCATGAATCCTATCTTTGGCGTTTTTCCATTTTTTTGTATCTCTACATGAAAATCCGCGTGGCCCCTGTAATGGAGGCATCGGGGGGATGGAATAATCTTTTCGACGGGAGGCGCCTTGAATTTCCCGATTCGTTCAAACACCTCACGCACCTGACGTTCCTTTATTTGAAGCTGGTGAGAATAATGGATATGCTGATACTGACATCCCCCACAGCGCGTATAATACCGGCACGCAGGTTCAATCCGAAAAGGGGAGGGCCTCACGATTTTCGTTATTATCCCTCTCAGGTATTTTTTCCTTTTTTGCGTAATTGCAACCTCAAGCCTGTCCCCGTCAACGGCGAAGGGAACAAAAATGACCATATCATTGATATGAGCTATGCCGCCTCCCCCAAAAGCAACCGATTGAATGGTTATATTTACAATATCTCCGATTCCGGGCATTTGCATTTTCACTCTCCGGCAGTCTCCTTTGATGATTATGTGATCCTATCTTTACCGCTTCACAAATTACAACAAATTCTCGCAGCAGGATTCCATCCGTTGTTTTATTTCCCTTTACAACCCAAATAAATATTGATAATTATAAATGCTTAATGGATGCACAAGACAATAAAAACATATACCGTTTAACACTCAACGGCAGAGAGATCATTCTTATTGGCACAGCCCACGTTTCCAAAGAAAGCGCCGCCTTAGTTGAAAAAACCATCTCTGATGAGAAGCCGGATGCCGTGTGCGTTGAACTTTGCCAGGCCCGTTATGACGCCTTCAAGCAAAAAGACAACTGGCACAGTACGGATATTGTGAAGGTCATTCGTAACAAGCGTTCCTCACTCCTTCTGTTTCAGCTTCTTCTCGCCTCCTTCCAGAAGAAAATAGCCCAGAAATTTCATGTTAACCCCGGAGAAGAAATGTTGCGGGCTGTAATCACGGCGGAACAGGCCGGCGCGCAATTAATTCTTGCCGACAGGGAAATCCGCGTAACACTACTGCGCACCTGGCGAAGGATGAAATTCTTCGATAAGGTAAAGCTGGTTTCCGAGTTATTTGTTTCGTTTTTTTACAGCGAAGAAATTACCGAGGAAGACATCGAAAGGCTAAAGCAACAAGATATGCTGGAAATTGCCATGCAGGCAATCGGGGAGAAACAGCCCGAGATGAAAACCACCCTAATCGATGAAAGAGATCAATACCTAGCCCACACGATCGGTCATGTAAAAGAAAATAAAATCGTCGCCGTTGTAGGCGCAGGACATGTTTCAGGAATCTTAAAAAACATGGATAAGGACATCGATATCGATGCCATCAATCAAATCCCACCGAAGGGTTTGCTGGGAAGATCGGTAGGTTGGGGATTCTCTCTGACTATTATCGGTTTGTTTATGGCTGGCTTTTATTACTCCGGCTCCCAAGCCAGTCTGAACATGGTTAAGTGGTGGGTTCTGATAACGGCGGCCTTTGCTGGTTTCGGGGCGCTGGTTATGCTGTCCCATCCGATTACGATCGCCGCTTCCGCCATTGCCGCGCCAATCACCAGTTTGCACCCGCTGATTGCCGCCGGATGGATCGCCGGTCTTGCGGAGGCAGCCGTTAGAAAGCCCCAGGTTAAGGATTTTCTGAACTTGCAGGAAGATATTACCAGTATAAAGGGCTTTTTTCACAACAAAATCACCCGCATATTGCTGCTCATCGCTTTTGTAAACCTGACAACCTCTATAGGCACCTTTGTAGCGATACCGGTTATCTTACGATACATTTAACACCAATTCTGGAGGCCTTTTCCATGCTCCCTGCAGGAAAAAATTCGCTGCTTTGCCCAAATTGCCGGAAACTCATTAGCGCTGATGAGCCTGTATGCCCCTACTGTGGCCTTTCCAAGCCCGGCGCTTCCTGGAAAATGCTCTTTTCCCGTCTTGCGTCATTAAGCTCAGTTGACACCGTAAAAATTATAATCTACGTAAATGTCATCTTTTATCTCTTTTCGCTGCTTTTGAATCCCTCCAGCCTTGGACTATCGGGAAATCCTCTAACCTTTCTATCGCCTTCCAACGCCAGTCTTCTCATTTTGGGCGCCACGGGTCGTTTTCCCATCGATGGATACGGTCGTTGGTGGACATTGCTGTCTGCTTCCTTTCTACACGGCGGCATCCTTCACATTTTCTTTAATATGGTTGCCCTATGGCAATTGGGACCATTTTTGCTGCGAGAATTCGGCGCTAACCGCTTTCTCATCATTTATATCATCAGTGGAATCTTCGGATTTTTCGTCTCCTATCTTGCCGGCGTCGCCTTTACAATCGGCGCATCCGCCAGTATCTGCGGACTGATCGGCGCCATACTCTACTATGGAAAGGCCAGGGGCGGATTTTATGGCGAGCTGATCTATAGACAGGCCATGGGATGGGTACTAGGATTGGTTGTTTTTGGTCTTTTGGCGCCGGGAATCAATAATTGGGCGCACATCGGAGGCATTGCCGGAGGTATTTTGCTCAGTTTTATTGTGGGATACAAGGAAAAGAAGGCGGAATCCATGAGTCATCGGATACTGTCTATGTTTTGCATCCTTATTACAGCCATGGCCTTACTCTGGGCAGCCGTTCAGGCCATATATTATTTTATCTTCTGAGAATTCATCATTGCTTTGTTACAATAAATATACTATCTTATAAGAAATTTCGTTCAAGGAGATGTTATGCGAAAACAGCTTTGCTGGATTATTTCCCTGAGTATTTTTCTTGTCTTGCCCGGTTGCGATACCGCTTTAGTGACGGGCGGTAAAACTATGGGATTCCGCTCAGGCCAGTTTTTTTATAGTGATAATGCCGTGTCAAGGCTCTACAAATTTCCCCTGGATCCCGTCTGGGAGGCTTGTGATAAGGCCCTTGTAGATTTGAAGGCATCTTCCATCGAGAAAAAACGCGGCATTAGCGCCGGCAAAATAAAGGCCATTATTCAAGATGAGACAGCAACAATCGCCATCGAATATGTGTCAAAAGATATGACGAAACTTTCCATCTCCATCGGTACGGCAAAAAACAACGTCGCCTCAGAGATGATCCATGAAAAGATAGCGCAGCATCTGGCCGACCTCTTATCGAACAAACCACCATTGTAGGTTACAGAAACGCACCTTGGGTGTGGAAAGATTCCAGGAAATCTTATGATTGAAGAGCTTATCAAGAAAAACAGAAGTTATCGCCGTTTTTATCAGGATGTTCCTATAGAGATCGAAACCTTGAAAAGCCTTGTAAATCTAGGACGCCTGTCCGCGTCGGCAGCCAATCTCCAACCCCTGAAATACATCCTTTCGTGTGAGAAAGATAAGAATGCCTTGATCTTTTCACACCTCGCCTGGGCCGCTTATCTTAAAGACTGGCCAGGCCCTGCTGAAGGAGAGCGTCCGGCAGCTTATATCGTTATACTGCACGACACTCAGATCAGCCGGCCCCTCTGGTATGACCAGGGCATTGCCGCCCAAAGCATTCTTCTGGGCGCCGTCGAAAAAGGTCTGGGTGGCTGCATGATAGGCGCCATCGAAAAAGAGACTCTTCAGGAAGCCCTTCATATTCCTAAACGGTATGAAATTCTGCTGGTCATTGCTCTAGGAAAACCCAAAGAACAGGTTGTAATTGAGACGGTAGGACCCACCGGAGACATCAAATATTGGCGTGATAATGATGGCATCCACCATGTCCCCAAACGTTCTCTGGAAGAGATCCTTTTAGAATTTTGATTCATTCTTTATCAGTAGATCTTCGCTTCACAACCGCCAGCCAGCACAGCCCCAAGTTCCCGGCATCGCTGGAGGTCCTCCTCCGTAATTTTTCCCTTGCAGATAACCGGATTATAGACCTTCTTTAATTTGTAACCCAGGGCAATACGCTCGACGGCATTCAAAGCGCCCGTCCCATCATTACCGGCGCTGATAAAAACGACATAGGGCTTTCTAAATACCTTATCCTGAACCTGATAAAATGTCCGGTCAAAAAAATCCTTTATCATTCCGGACATATATCCGAAATTTTCAGGAGTGCCGATTGCCAATCCATCCGCGTCCAGAATATCTTGCGCTGTGGCATCTTGCGCTTTCTTTAAAATCACTTGGACATTTTCAATCTGGCACGCCCCTTGCGAAACGGCCAGGGCCAGTTTCCCGGTATTTCCTGTCTGGGAATGATAGACAATCAATATTCGTGACATAAAAACTGCTCCGCAAGGTTTTTCATTGCGCTCTCTTATTGTCAAGCATTGCAACGCTTGACAATGTAACTCAATTTATTAAAATAGTAAACGACAAACATCAATAACCTGAAAGAGGAGGGGAAAATGCCAACATACGAATATATCTGTGATGCGTGTCAGCATAAATTCTCGTTAATCAGAAGTATCGCTGAACATGACAGGGAAAAGGTTTCATGTCCCAAGTGTAAAGGTAAAAAAGTCAAACAAACCCTTTCCCTTTTTACAGCAAAGACCAATCGCAAGAGTTAAAGGGCTGTAAAATCAGATTAGCAGAGATTGAGCGGGCAAAAGATCTTAAATGAAATTTTCTATGGCCTCAATTCCAAATGGAAATGCGCAGCGGTTCATTATAGGGGTTCGGCAATCTATGGCCATCATCTTTATTGCGCTGCTTTTAGGGATACTCTCCTATTCTTTTTACCCGTTTGGTCCGCTTCCCTGGAGCACTTCCAATACGAATCAAGACAATAAGAAGATCAACCCAAAAATCAACAAAATAACCGTACAAGATGCCTGGGCATTTTATCAGAGAAAACAGGCGCTTTTTTTAGATGCCCGTGATCCCTTGTCGTTTCGGGGAGGTCACATCCCTGGGGCCATGAACGTTCCTCCGAAGGAGGTCGAAGCCAGCCTGAGCATTATCCGTGCGAAGGAAAAAGAAGGGCTCCGGATTATTGCCTATTGTGATGGAGAAGCCTGTCCCTTGGCTGCAGAGTTGGCGGAAACTCTACGAAAAAAGGGGATTGACTCCGTTTATGTTTTCGTCAACGGATGGCCTTTGTGGCGCGAAAACGGTTATCCCTTAGAAAAAGAGGTCAATCCGTGAGTGAAGAATCATCATTTCCATCACAGCAAAAACTGGCTTTTATCTTCCGGATCATTCTGGGATTCACTTTTTTGTATGCCGGAGTTATAAAGATTCTGGATCCCCCCGGTTTTGCCGTCATCTTAAACAACCATAAGCTGCTTCCCTCATGGGCCATCAATCCCATTGCTATTTTGCTGCCATGGCTGGAGACGGTCGCAGGCGCCTGTCTATTGCTAGGTTACTGGACTATCGGCGGGACGCTCCTTGTTTGTGTGCTTCTTTTTGTTTTTACGGTCGCCATGAGCGTCAACCTCATCAGGGGGTTGGATATATCCTGCGGGTGTTTCAACCTGTCAAGCCGAACAGATGCCATAACCTGGCTCCACATCTTAAGAGACCTGGGATTTTTGTGTATGGGAATTTACGCTTTTCTTTTTGACCGAGGCTTTTGCCCCTTTAAGAAACCATGCATGAAACGATTCGATGTACATTAAATATGTTTCTTCCCTATCAGGTATAATGGCCTATTATATTAACTACCTGAAATCATAAATTTATCATTGCACCTTAACAACCTGTACTTTTTTATTATTTTTCATTGACAGCAAACATCGAATAGCCTATAGGAAATTGCCTTTAAAAAGCAAATTAGAGAGCAATAGACAAAAATTGTTTTGGCAAAAAACCACTATGGATATAAGCTTCCGGAACAGCTCTCTTTATTAAGGAAGATCTATTCACAACATAGCGTAAGGAGGATATTTTATGGCAAGTCAATGGGTCGATTTAAGAGATTTAAAATTTTTATTAAACGAGGTGCTTAATATTGGTGAAAACCTCTTAGGCAAGGGGCGTTACAAAGATCATGATGTCGATATGTGCAACATGGTGCTTGATCAAGCCGCCAAGTTTGCCGAGGCAGAGATTGCGCCCACCTACCCAGACGAGGTCCACAGGAAACCCGTCGAAGCAACCTACGATAACGGCAAGGTCTCTACCCCGGAAGCCTATAAGCGGCTTTGGAATCTTTACTGCGAAGGCGGCTGGATATCTACCGCTGAGAGCTACGAGGTCGGCGGACAGTCTTTGCCTGTCTGCCTAGCGGCAGCCTGCAATCATATGTTCCTGGGTTGCAACCAGTCATTCGCCCTGTACCCTAGTTTAACCCACGGTGCGGCGCGTCTTATGGAAGACTTCTTTCAGCACCCCTTGAGGGACGTAGTGATCGAGAAGATGTATTCTGGTCAGTGGGGTGGCACCATGTGTCTGACCGAACCTGGCGCCGGTTCCGATGTCGGAGCGCTTAAAAGCACTGCCAAAAAGAATGCCGACGGCACCTATTCCATTGTTGGCACCAAGTGTTTCATCTCTTCCGGCGACCATGACCTGACGGAAAACATTATCCACCCTGTGCTTGCCAGAATCGAGGGCGATCCCAACGGCACGAAGGGGATTTCCATTTTCATGGTACCCAAGATCAGGTTCGATGAAAAGGGCAAATTGACAGAACCCAACGACGTATACTGCAGCGGCATCGAGTCAAAAATGGGGCTCCATGGCAATGCCACCTGTACGTTGAATTTTGGCGATAACGGAAAGTGCATCGGCTACCTGATGGGTCAAGAGCGCCAAGGCATGCAGATCATGTTTCACATGATGAACGAAGAACGTCAGGGCGTGGGTATGATGGGCGCCTCTCTGGCAACCGCCGCCTATTTGCATGCCCTGGACTACGCAAAACAGAGACTGCAAGGTCAGAGCGTCACGGCAACGGCCGCGAAAGGTGAAAATGTCCCTCAGGTTCCGATCATTCAGCACCCCGATGTGCGCCGCATGCTTCTCAAGATGAAGTCTATCACCGATGGCATTCGCGCCCTGTGCCTGTTTTGCTACTACTGTATGGACAATGAGTTCAACGCCGTGCTGGAAGGCAATGATGAAAAGAAGGAATACTGGCACGGCATGATCGAAATACTAACCCCGCTCGTAAAGTCTTACGGCAGCGATATGGGCATGGAAGTCTGCGGATTGGCTGTCCAGACCTACGGTGGTTACGGCTACTGTCGTGAGTATCCGGTGGAACAGATGATGCGCGACCAGAAGATCAACACGATCTATGAAGGAACCAACGGCATCCAGGCCCTCGACCTGTTGGGCAGAAAGCTCGGCATGAAGAAGGGCGTGAACTTTATGAATCTAATTGGCCTCACTCAGGCTGCTATTGCTGAGGCTAAGGCAAACGAAAACCTCAAGAACGATGCTGAAATAGTTGAGGGCGCCCTTAATGCTTGCGCTGCCACAGCTTCGGCTTTTACCCAGATGATGAAGACAACACCCTTTGTTCCGCTTATCGCCGCTTCTGACTTCCTGAACTGCCTGTCCGACGCCCTCCTGGGATGGCTCCATATCTGGATGGCCAACATCGCAGTCAAGAAGCTGCCGAAGGCAGCGTCTGAGCAGGACAAGGCCTTCTACAACGGCAAGATCCACGGCGCTAAGTTTTTTATCAATCGTATCACTGCGCTGGCGCCGGCCAAGCTCGATACCCTGAAAAAGGATGAACAGAGCGCCATGAATATCTCGGAAGATGCCTTTGCCGTGTAACCAACAGTAGAATCAAAACCAAAAGGGGATAAATTATTTCAATTTATCCCCTTTTGGTTTATCCCTTTACCATTCCGGTTTTCCCTTATACAGAACAGGGCATTCAAGTTTTAAGATTCAATAAAACCATATTTTTGCCTGTAGCGGAGGGAGGATGGCGTGAATATCGAGGAAGACAGATGGAATATCAGTTTTTTGCCTCATTGGGTTTGATGATAACCTTGATGGATCGCGCACCATCCATCACGAGACGAAAGCCTTCTACGATTTCTGTCAGCGGGAGCCGATGCGTAATCAGATCATCAACTTCTATTTGTCCGGAAGCTATCCGCTGCGCAGCCTCCTCAATATCGGGAGGCCCGCAATAATAGGAGGTGAGGATTGTAATCTCTTTTGTCCAGAAATCATGCAGGGGGATGCTGATCTTTTTCTCCGGTCCAACAACGGCAAAAAATACAATAACCCCTCCCTTATCCACGCAATTCCACGCCTGCTCTATGGCAGCTTCAGCGGCAGCACATACGATAACGACATCAGCCTTATGGCCGCTTTCCGCGACCAGCCGCCTACCTACGTCATCCGTCGCAGACATGACGACATCCGCACCGATTTTTGCAGCGAAGTCAAGTTTTTTATTGTTTATGTCGGTCGCCCATATCTTGCATCTTTTTTCTCTGGCGAGTTTTACATGCAGCAATCCGGACATCCCGCAGCCGATGATCAAAACTGTTTGATCATCCTTCAATCCGGCCAACCTCTGCGCCCTGACAACACAGGCAAGAGGTTCAATAAATGTCCCCTGGTCGAAGGTCATATTTTCCGGCAAGAGGTATGTGCCATTTTTTACCAGAGCTTCAGGAACAAGGACATATTCGGCAAAACCTCCGGGCAGCCGTTCCCTGATCTCTGCGCATTGTGGATAGTGTCCTGCCATGCAATAGCGACACTTCATACATGGCGCCTTGGGAGCGACGAAAACCCTGTCTTGCGGTCTGAATTTTTTTACACGATCCCCAACTGCTACAACCTCGCCGCCGATTTCATGTCCCAAAACCAGCGGAGCGCGCGGCAAACGATACCATTCGACCACGTCGCTTCCGCATATTCCACAGGACATTACCTTAACCAGGATCTCCTCCGCTTCCGGCGACGGCGTCGGCGCTTCCATCAATCTGATATCATTGTTATTATACCAGATAGAAACCTTCACTTTGGGATTATCATCCTTGATGCTTTAATGTATTATATAGCTCCATGGCCCTTGCGGGTGTTTCGTTGTCGTGAACGACAGCCCGCACCGCTTGAATCATGGCCGTGGGGGCTTCCGACTGAAATATATTGCGCCCCATGTCAACACCGGCGGCGCCCTTCTGCAGAGCATTGTAGGCCATCGTCAAGGCATCCAACTCCGGTATCTTCTTGCCGCCTGCCATTACAATAGGAACGGGGCAGGACGCCGTCACGGTTTCAAATCCATCCTCGATATAGTAGGTCTTGATATAATGGGCGCCAAGTTCGGCGCAGATTCTGGTAGCTAGGCGAAAATACTGTGCGTCCCGGGCCATATTCTTGCCCACTGCCGTCACCGCAAGAGTGGGAATGCCATAACGGGTGCCGATATCTATCATTTTAGTCATATTAATGATCGACTGCCTTTCATATTCACCGCCAATGAAGACCTGTATCGCCATGGCGCAAACGTTCAACCTTATGGAGTCTTCAATGTCAACGGCGATATCTTCATTGGAAAGTTCTTTGAGTATGCTTGTGCCTCCGGAAACTCTCAATACAATAGACTTTGAGATTGATGGCGGCACCACGCTTCTCAAGATGCCTCTTGTCAACATGAGGGTATCCGCATAAGGCACAAGGGGCAGGATATTGATATCGACCCGCTCCAGCCCTGTTGTCGGTCCTTGAAAATAGCCATGATCAATCGCCAGCATAACCGTCCGCTTGGTTTGGGGATTGAATATTCGCGACAGCCTGTTTTTTATGCCCCAATCAAGAGAGTTCGACCCTTTGAGGAAAAACCCTTCTGTCTGCTGAGGCATATCCGTATAAAACATCTTTGCCTCTTTGGTTTCATCGATATCCGGCATATCGTGTTCTCCTCCTTTGTTGACGGACTCGTAATAAGTCGAATTTAATATAGCCTGTCCTGAGCTCGCCGAAGCATGATGTAATATCTCCTTCGACAAGCACAGGATGACAATTGGGACTTTTTACGAGTTCATCTTTGTTGATTCATATAGACCGGTTTCTTTCCATATTTAGGTTGGGTTTATTTTTTCTATTTGCCACCGGTTTTGCAGTCGCGCCGCAATATTTCAAACATGATTTCGATTTCATTGGCTCCAGTGCACTCATAGCTCATATTTTTAAAATGATCAACATTATTACTATATTAATCGAAATAACTTTTATTGCTTAGTTCCCTTAACATCGTAATTCCATGGTATTGATCTTAAGCGGGGTCTTAAACAGGTCATATTAGCCTTCATAATCAAATCCACCGATTTTTTCGTGGATAGTATTTTTTATGTTTCGCTGTCTATAAAGGCACCTGTCGGACGTCGAGACAAAACGACTTGACGCGCATGGCTGGACGGTAAGACCTTTTAGATTGTCTCAGCCCATGGATTCCTAAATCACTTTCTTTGTTGATCCATTGATAATCTTTAAAAAGTTGTTGAGCGCACGTACGATCCAGAAATTGATAAAGGCCCTTGATGTGGGAAAATGCCTTTTCGAAATTTAAAACCCCCATATCTTGAGTCAGGTGTGAACATATTCCGAAGGCGCAAACAGTTCCATCAATCCTGATGAGCAATCCCTTGGCTTCGAACAGATCGATGTTATGAAGCATATTGATGGTTGCCTGTTTTTCGCAGGCCAGATTTTCGTCCTGATTGGGTTCGCAGGGATAGTTCTTACACCAGACATCTAGGAACTCGAGGCATTCATGGGTATTAATAGCTGTGATCTTTTCGATTTTGACACGGCCGGGCTCCGGATAAGTTTTGTTAAACTGATGTATGAGATTACGTTTTCTGATGAGACTGTTCCCCTTTAATTTGGCCAGGGCGTCTTTTTGATATATATAATCTTCAAATCCCTTCTGTTCCGTTAAATCAAACATTAGCGAGATTTCTTTCAGGTTGTACTTGTTTAAGCAATCTTCTGGTATGAAGGAATATCTCTTGAAACCTAATTCTTTGGCCAGTTGATATAGCTCTTCAGGGCTGTAATCCCTCACCGGTGAAATGGGCATGAGAAGATAGCGATCATCCGGCTGTCGTTCTGATTCTGCGCAGATAATGAGCGAATCGCCTTTAATGGTATATTTGACTCGAAACAGATGGTTGCTCCACACGATAAGCGAAGGCAATGAATAGATGGAAAGCTTGTAAGGGTGATTTTTGAAGTATTCCTTTAGTTTTGGATAGTCTTTAGGCGTGATGGGTGAAAAAATCATAAATTTCTCTTTAAGATCATGGGGGTGGCGTTTGGCATGGGAGAAAATCCCAAAGAGCGATAGAACTCACGTGAGCCATCTTCTGCAATGAGGCCAATCCATCCCAGGCCGTCTTGTTGAAGACGAGCAACCAGCATTTTTATGATTGTGATTCCAACTCTACGGCCTCTGTACATCTTGTGTACAGTAACATCCTGAATGTAGGCATCACTGGCGTGGTCACTGATGGCCCTGCCCATGCCGATAATTCTACTGCGTTCAGCGGCTATCAGGAAACACTGGCTTCCCGCAATAATCCGGTGAACCATGCATGCATTATTCTCGGAATTGTTCCACCAGCCCGCCATTCGATAAAGGTCTGTAATCTCTGAAATTTGATCGGGATCAGCGTCCCGGATGAATGTGTACGTTATTGTTTCCATAAGATATGGGAAAAAGTAAGGTGTGAAATCTAACTCGCCACTACGCTTAAAGATAGGTATTATATATCCTACTGTCAATGATTATTTGCTATGCTAAATCTCTTGGACCGGTTTGTTACTGCCTTCCTCGGGGTGGCAGTAACATTATATCACATATTCCATAGGTGAATGTTCTCTAAAGGAAATCATCGAACAGCATAATTATTACAGAAGTCGGTTTTGATTATGCAATTTTCTTGACCCACAGGTTAAATTCACCTATATTCCACCCCTTCGAAAAATTCAGACGATGGAGGAACTTATGAGAATCATACTATTGGGCGCTCCGGGGGCCGGAAAGGGAACTGTTGCCAAACTGCTTACGGAACTCGATGGTTCTGTTCAGATTTCGACGGGAGATATCCTGCGCGCGGCCGTAAAAGAGGGAACATCGTTGGGTAAGGAAGCAAAGCAGCACATGGATCGGGGAGACCTTGTTCCCGATGCGCTTATTATGAAGATGATGGAAGTGCGACTGCAAAATGACGCCGGCAAGAAAGGTTTCATCTTGGACGGATTTCCACGAACCATTCCTCAGGCCGAAGCTTTGAGGGATCTTCTGAAAAATCTGAAGATAAGGCTCGATTTTGTCGTGAACCTGGAGGTGCCTAAAGAGGTAATTTTGGATCGCCTGACGACACGGAGAACTTGTTCGAATCCTGATTGTCAGGAGATTTATAATATCAAAAGCAATCCGCCCACAGCGGATGGAAAATGCAAAAAGTGCGGCAGCATCGTGATTCAGAGGGAGGATGAAACGGAGGATGCCATCATCAATCGTCTGGAGACGTACGATAAAAAAACAGCCCTTCTTATTGGTTTTTATGAGGAGGAAGGCCTACTGAAAAATTTTCTTTCCATCAACAGCAAAGAAACCGTTGAAGCGATTAAAAAATCATTGTTATAATCTTTTTGGAAACCAGTATCTGATGAAAGCAGGTTTTACCCATACTTCACGAAAACAATTTCTTGTGTTTTCCCCTTAGGGCATTAAGTATGATCAATTATGATAAAGATCTGAATCCCGACCAACTCCGCGTAGTGATGGAAGACGTAGGTCCCCTGCTGGTGATTGCAGGCGCGGGAAGCGGGAAAACCCGTACACTGACGTACCGCGTGGCTCGGCTGATCGAGTCTGGCGTCAACCCCCAGCGAATTCTGCTGGCGACCTTTACCAACAAAGCCGCCCGATCCATGTTATCCAGGGTACGGGCGCTGATTGATTCTGACATAAGCCATCTCTGGGCTGGCACGTTTCATCATATTGCCCATCGTATCCTTCGTTTGCATGCCCACCTTCTTGGTTATGACCGGAGTTTTTCAATTATTGATGCTGAGGATGCCAGGCAGTTGATGAATACATGCATATCTGAGCTTGGCATTGAACATAAGGTAAGCAAATTCCCCAAAGGCGATGTCCTGGGAGAAATTCTCGGCCTTTCCATTAATACGGAGGTTCCGATAGAGGATGTTGTTGACAGGCGTTATCCTTACTTTTATCAACGCCTTGATGATATTCAAGTTGTCATTGACCATTATATATCACGAAAGAAATCATTAAATGTCATGGATTTTGATGACCTTCTTTTTAATTGGAGACGGCTTTTATTGGAACATCCGGATGTTTTGAAACTCTATGCGGAAAAGTTTTTCCATGTTCTTGTGGATGAATATCAGGATACCAACATGATTCAGTCCGATATTGTGGATCTCACGGCTTCCTTGCATAGAAACCTGGCCGTTGTGGGAGACGATTCCCAGAGTATCTATTCCTTCCGCGGGGCGAATTTTGCCAATATCATACGGTTTCCTGAGCGTTATCCGGATTGCAAGATTTTCAAACTGGAAACCAACTACCGCAGTACCCCTGAAATTCTTCACATGGCCAATTTGAGTATCATCAATAACGAAAAACAGTTTCGAAAGGAACTAAGGGCCGTGCGGAAAAGGGGAATCCGACCCGTGGTCGTGCCGGCAAAAAATGCCATTCAGCAGGCTAATTTTGTCGCGCAACGGGTGATTGAACTTGTTCGATCAGGCGTTCCCGTCCATGAAATTGCTGTTTTGTACAGAGCGCATTACCATTCTATGGAACTTCAAATGGAGATGGTGCGCCGCGGTATCCCCTTTGATATTCGTTCGGGGATACGATTTTTTGAGCAGGCCCACATCAAGGATGTGACAGCTTACATGCGGGTGGTCTTGAACCCCTTTGATGAACTGGCATGGAAAAGACTTCTTGGCCTGTACAGTAAAATCGGCAAGGCGACAGCCCAGAAGATTTGGAGTTACCTGTCCAAACAGCCGGAACCATTGGCTTGTGTTCTTACGGAGGGATTTTTGAAATGCGCCTCGAAGGCAGCGGCGCCCGGGCTTTTACGCCTGCAGGCAACCATGAAAAACCTCATGGATTCAAGCAGGGAAAAGCATCCCGCAAATATTATAGAAATTGTATTGGAAGGCGGCTATCAGGAATATCTCCAAGAAACTTATACAGACATGGCTTCAAGGGAAGAAGATATCCTTCAATTAGCTGCCTTTTCCGGCAAATTCGATACGCTGGAGGCATTTTTGAGTGAACTGGCGCTCTTAACCAATATGACCGCCGATGATGAGCCTCTAAGTGAAAATCCAGATGACAAGGTGATCTTGAGTTCCATTCACCAGGCAAAGGGGCTGGAATGGTCGGTTGTGTTTCTCATTTGGTGCGCGGAGGGAATGTTGCCTCTGGCCCGCGCCCTAAAAGAGCCCGATGGCGAAGAAGAAGAACGGAGACTCTTTTACGTGGCCATTACTCGCGCGAAAGACCAGTTGTGTCTCTCTTACCCGCTTGTTGATTACGGGCGGGGCATGGGGAGCCTCCCACTGGGACCATCCCGGTTTGTCAGGGAAATAACGTCCCCTTCATTCAAAGCAAAAGAGCGGCCTTTCGATCAGTGGATTGTTGACGAATACTAGAGCCACTTATCTGATTTGTTTTTTGCTTCGTATTCTGCCTTGAGGGCAATTTGTGTGGCTTCCGCCAAATCTTCGGCTCTTTTGACCCAATCTTCAAACTTGATATCCACGCCCAAAATGCCGGCCATTTCATCCTTATCGTCCAGAATGGGGCCGGATACGGTAAAGCAAAGGGCTCCGGTCATTTTGGAAATGTAGAAATTCGTTACATGAATTTTGCCCGTCTGGAGAGGTTTGATAAACCATTCCCGGTCGGACTGATCGGTTCCCACTCCATAATGTTCATATTTAGCCCGGTCTGCGATGTTGGTAATGTTTCTGGTAATCTTTTTGCCGTTCATATCTACGACATAGGCGAACTGGATGGATGGATTTTCTTCGATAAATTGCTGCATAATCGGTTCCTGAAGCTCGGGCTTCATGGTTTTCATCACGGGATGTTCAATGACTTGGGTCACAACCGATATGGCTGCCTGTGCGGCCACGAATTTGATCTTTTCGAGATCGGACATGAAGAGTTCGGGTATGTATTTTCGCACCTTCTTTTCCATTTCCTCATGCGAAATACTCGTCATCCTTCCCGCTTCATACTGTTGCATTGCCCATTTGTGAATTTTGGAAACACCCGGATGTCGTTTGTCGATGGCACGATCTTCTTTAAGGCCCAGATGGGAGTTAATCCAGAATGCGATGCCGGCCTTGCCGGACTTGTCCGTAATCATGGGAACAATCGGCCGCTTGAGGATTTTTACCGTATCAAAGATGCTATAGATTTCTTCTGATTTTATCAACCCGTCCAGGTGAATGCCTGCTCTGGTAACATTGAATTCCGCGCCCACAAAAGGATAATTTGCGGGTATTTTGTGCTCGATTTCCTTTTCAAAATAAGCGGCAATATCCGTGATAACCGTCGTGTCTATGCCGTTGTTGACGCCCTTGAGGGCGATATATTCGATAATCAGTCCCTCCAGCGGCGGATTGCCTGTCCTTTCTCCGAGGCCAAGCAGAGTGGCATTGGCGGCGCTACAGCCATAAAGCCAGGCCGTTGCGGCATTGATCATAGCCTTGTGAAAATCATTGTGGCCATGCCATTCGAGAAGACAACCGGGCACACCGCCGTCTTCGATAAATGCCAGCACAAGTTTGTCCACACTTCGGGGCAGAGATGCCCCAGGATAGGTAACACCATAGCCCATGGTATCGCAAAGCCTGATTTTGATATCAATGCCGCTTTCCTCGCGCAGTTTCATGAGTTCGATGGCAAAAGGGATACAGAATCCGTAAATGTCCGCCCTGGTGATATCTTCAAAATGGCATCGGGGAACGATACCTGCTTCAAGAATAGACTTTACAATACCGAGATAGTCATCAAGCGCTTGTTTCCTGCTTTTTTTCAATTTGAGAAAAATATGGTAATCCGAGACGGACGTTAAAATGCCTGTTTCCCTTAAACCCGCATTTTTAATCAAAGGAATATCATCTTTGGTGGCTCTGATCCATCCGGTGATTTCCGGATATCGCAATCCCAGAGCCTGACACTTCTCCACGGCTTCCTTGTCTTTGTTGCTATACAGAAAAAATTCGGACTGACGGATGATGCCGTTGTTTCCTCCCAACTTGCTCATCATGGTAAACAGATCAACAATTTGCTGAACGGTGTAAGGCGGTCTGGCCTGCTGGCCGTCCCGGAAAGTGGTATCCGTAATAAAAATATCATCCGCGGGACTGATGGGAATAATCCTATGGTCAAAATCAATCCGGCTGACCTCATCATAGGGGAAGACACCCTTCTGAAGATTAGGTTCTGCCACATCTTTAAGGTCAAATTGCCAGAATTTGGTATGCTCATGTTCCAGAACTTTTTTTTCTTTATTCCATTTTGCCATGATGATTCTCCATTTTCACTAATCTGTCTTTTTTACCGGGCCCGGTTTAGTTCCTAACAAAAAAGGGCACCCGAAACATGTGCCCTTTTTTGTTTAAGTTATAACCAGGATGTTTCAGCTCAAGGGTCAGTCTGCTGTAGTACAATACGCTGTTTAAAATTTCCGTTTTGTTTGTTTGTTTTGTTTCCCATTGGTTTCTTATTACCTTATGTTGCTGTTCTTAATATCCAGAATGCCTTCTGATGCTCTAAGGGCACAGGAAGACGAAGACACGGATTCAAATTAATGTTTAATAATATAGGGATTGGCTGCCTATGTCAACAAAAAAAGCTTCCCTTGTCATTGCAATATGATTATGTCACCCCCTAATGGAACTGAGGCAGAAGAGGGGCAAACGTTTTCAAAAAACTTTGCGCAGGAAAGAACCTATCTACGTGCGACACGTGGGCAGGGTTGACGACAGGAAGTTTATTTACTTCATAAACGACGTGAAATATTGAAAAAATTGTCCATAGGGCCATTTTGATTTTTCAACCGCCGCCCAGCGCCTTGTAGAGATCGACCAGATTGGTGAGGAAGTTAAGACGCAAATTGATCAGTCCATTTTGCGCGTCGTAGAGGGAACGTTGTGCGTCTAGGACACTCAGATAGCTGTCCATTCCATTTGTGTAGAGCGCATTGGAAAGACGGTATGTTTCCGCAACGGCGTCAACCAGAGATTGTTGTGCCGCGATTTGCTGCTGTACCGTACCCCGCACGGCCAGGGCATCTGCCACTTCCCTAAAGGCTGTCTGAATTGTTCTCTCGTATTGTGCTATAGAAATTTCTTTTTCTGCTTTCGTCACGTCGTATGCCGACCAGGTGCGGGCATCAAAGATGGGTATCGTGATCAGCGGTATAAAATTCCACGTGGCGGAAGTGTCCTTGAAGAGGCCTGAAAATTCGGCGCTTGCCGTTCCGACAGCGCTCGTCAAATAGATGCGGGGGAAGAAAGCCGCGCGCGCGGCGCCGATATTGGCATTGGCTGCTTTGAGTCTATGTTCCGCGGCCAGCACATCCGGTCGGAATAATAGCGATTCGGAGGACAAACCGATGGCGATATCTTTAAACGGCTTGACCTTGTTTAGTTCCTGTGGCAGGAGGTCTTTCGATATGGGACAGCCTACCAGAAGATTCAGGGTGTTCTCGTCTAGGGCTGTCAATTGTGTGTAGCCGGCGACATTTTTCCTGGCTGTGTCCACTTGACTTTGGGATCGGCGGAGGTCCAGTTCGGATGCAATTCCCACATCGTAACGTTTGCGTATCAATTTATACATGGCTTCCTGGGTTTCCAAGGTGGAAACCGCCAGCTTGAGGTTTTCTCTATCCGCCGCCAATATGAGATACGCATTGGCCACGCTGGATACAAGCATGATCTGCGCGCTGCGACGAGACTGATCCGTAGCAAGATATTCTTCCAGCACCCGATCTTTCAGGCTGCGGATACGACCGAAGAAGTCAATTTCCCAGGAACTGACGCCCAGATTGACACTGTATTCTTTGCTTGTCGTTGACTTTCCGGTTGACGAAAGATCGGCAGGTATCCGTTCTTTATACATGCTTCCTACGACATTGACCGACGGCAGGAGCTCCGCTCGCGCAACGCCGTAATATGCCCTTGCTCTTTCCACATTAAACACCGCCACACGCAGATCGCGGTTGTTGTCGATGGCCATCTTGATGATTTTTTGCAGGCGTTCATCGGTGAAAAATTCCCGCCAGGGCAGCTTGGATGCCGGCGGTGCAAGCGTGTCGGCAGTCGTCTCGAGATAAGCGGCGCCTGTCGGCCATTGGGAAGGCACAGGGGCAGGGGGCCGGATATATTTTGGAGCCAGCGAGCAACTACACAAGAAAGCAGTAAGCACACAGATCGGCAAAAATAGGTTTCTATGCATATCAGTGATCCTCGGGTGGCTTTGTCTCTGATGATTTTAGGTTCCCGCGCACCTTGTGCTTGCCGAAGGATTTTTCTATCAGCACGTAGAAAAGGGGCGTGAAGATAAGGACCAAAACGGTGGCGGTCACCATGCCCCCCAAGACGCTGGTGCCGATGGAATTCTGAGCGCTGGCGCCGGCGCCGCTGGTTATGGCAAGGGGCAGGATGCCGAAACCAAAGGCCAGTGATGTCATAATGATGGGACGGAACCGCAATTTCACACCTTGCAAGATGGCATCAATGAGCCCCATACCCTTCGCCATGGCATGTTCTGCGAACTGGATGATCAGTATAGCGTTCTTGGTGGTCAGACCCAGAGTCGTGAGCAGGCCGATTTGAAAATATATATCGTTGGCCAACCCCCGCATACCCGTGGTAATGGTGCTGCCGAATGCCCCCAGAGGTAGCACCATTAAAATAGAGATGGGAATAACCCAGCTTTCATACAGCGCCGCCACGCATAAGAAGATTACCAGAATAGAAAAGGCATAAAGCGGAGCTACCTGAGTGCGGCCTTGCCGCTCCTGATAAGAAAGCCCGGTCCAGTCGTAGCCAAACTCGCGGGGCAGTTTCGCGGCCAATTCTTCCATAGCCCGCATCGCCTCGCCGGAGCTTCTACCCGGCGCCGCTTCACCCCAGATGTTGATTGATGGGAAAGAATTGTAACGCTCCCGTCTTGGAGAGCCGAATATCCAGTGGCCAGTGGCAAAAGAAGAATAAGGAACCATCTTTCCCTGAGAATTGCGCACATAAAGGTTTTTCAAATCCTCCGGCAGCATGCGATGGGGAGCGTCCGCCTGGATATCGACATGCTTGATTCTTCCGCCTTTGATAAAATCATTGATGTAATTTGAGCCGAAGGCAGCGGAAATGGTATCCTGGATGGAAGCGATGGGAACGCCCAGGCTGCCGGCCTTTTCCCAATCCAGATCAATTCTATATTCGGTCACATCGTCCATGCCGTTGTGCCGCACACGGGTCAGGCGCGGGTCCTGAGAAGCCATCTGCAAAAGCTGATTGCGCGCCTCCATCAGCTTCTCATGGCCTGCGCCGCCGAGATCCTGCAGTTCAAAGTCAAAACCCTTGGCATTGCCCAGCTCAATGATGGCGGGTGGCGGAAAGACAAAAACCGACGCCTCCTTATATCGCATAACCTCCTTCATCGCCCGATTTGCTATCGCATCCGCCTTTAGATCCCTGCTTTCACGCAAATGCCAGTCCCTAAGCCTGATAAAAGCGGCACCCACATTCTGGCTGCGGCCGGCCATGTCCTGGCCGGCGACTGTCATGACGGATTCAACTGCTTTTTTTTCATTATCCAAAAAATAATTGCGCGTTTTTTCCATTAACGTTTCGGTTTGCTCCAGCGTTGAACCGGAGGGCAATGTAGCCATAATCGCCAGAATCCCCTGATCCTCATCCGGAAGATACCCCGTGGGTATTCTCATCAGAATAAACAGCATCCCGCCCACTATCAGAAAATAGACAAGAAGATACCGCGCTACCTGGGTAAGTGATTTGTCCACTAATTTTACATACCCATCACGGATCCGGAAGAAAATTCGGTCAAACCAGCGAAAGAACGGGCGCAGAAACCAAATTCCGCCTTCCGCGGGCTCATGCCCCTTAGGCACCGGCTTAAGGAAGGTAGCGCAGAGCACCGGCGTCAGGATCAGCGCCACCACCACCGAAAGAAGCATAGCCGTGATGATAGTTACGGAAAACTGGCGGTAGATGATGCCTGTGGATCCTGAAAAAAACGCCATAGGCCCGAAGACCGCCGAAAGCACCAAACCGATCCCGATAAGCGCCGGGGTGATTTGCTCCATGGACTTGGCGGCAGCCTCCCGCGGAGATAGCCCCTCCTCGGTCATCAGCCTCTCAACATTTTCCACCACAACAATGGCGTCATCCACCAGCAGGCCGATAGCCAAAACCATGGCAAACATGGTCAGCATGTTGATGGAATATCCGAAAAACAAGAGCGCCGCAAACGTTCCCAACAGCACCACCGGCACCGCGATCGTCGGAATGAGCGTCGCCCGCATGTTGCCCATAAATAAATACATCACCAGAAAAACCAGGAGGATAGCTTCTAGAAGTGTTTTTAAAACCTCTTTAATAGCCACGCGGGTAAAAGGAGTGGTGTCATAGGGATAGGTGACCTTCATGCCCTTGGGAAAATAATGGCTAAGCTCCGTCATCTTAGCCTTGATCGCGTCGGCTGTTTCCAGAGCATTGGCTCCGGGTTCCTGACGGATAGTAAGGCCTGCGGCAGGCTGCCCCCTGTTGAAAAATACCTTCGTATCCTCAAGATCAGCGCCCAACTCGACGCGGCCAATATCCTTAATCCGGATAATTGAACCGTCCGGATTAATGCGAACGGGAATATTGGCAAATTCCTCCGGGGTCGTAAGCATGCTCTGCACAATAATGGAGGCATTCAAACGCTGGCCCTTCACTGCCGGAACGCCGCCGAATTGCCCGCCGGCAATCTCCACGTTGTAATCCCGTAGCGCCTTGACAAGGTCTCCCACCGCCAATTCGTAGTCGGTCAGCTTTTGGGGATCAAACCAGATGCGCATGGCGTATTCTCCGCCGAAGCCTTCCGCTTCGCCGACGCCTGGCACGCGCGCCAGCACCGGCTGCACGACGCTCAGTGCATAGTCGCGCAGATCAATATCGCTCATGCTGCCGTCTTCGGAAATCAACCCTACGATCATGAGGTAATTTTTAGTGGATTTAGAAACCCTGACACCCCGGCGCTGCACTGAATCGGGAAGCCGCGCCATCGCCAATTGAAGCTTATTCTGAACCTTGCTCCACGCAAGGTCCGGGTCGGTTCCCGGAGCAAAAGTTAAGCTAACAGAGGAAATACCGGCGGAATCGCTGTAGCTGGACATATACAGCATCTTATCCAGCCCGGTCATTTGCTGTTCGATGATTTGCGTTACGCTGTTTTCCACGCTTTCCGCAGAGGCGCCGGTATAGAGACAGCCAACGCTTATGGAAGGCGGGGACAAAGGAGGGTATTGGGCAATGGGCAGAGTATAAATCGCCAGCCCCCCCAGCACCATGATCATGATGGCAATCACCCAGGCAAAGACAGGGCGATCAAGAAAAAATTTAGACAGCATAGATTCTCCGTTTAATTCTTGTCGGTTTTAAAAGGAACAACCCTTGCCGAGGCTCCGGGTTTGACCTTCTGGAGCCCCTCGACAATCACTCTGTCGCCGGGATTTATCCCGGAAGAAACAAGCCATTTATCGCCTACAGTCCTCTCTACCGAAATGGTCCGTTGTTGGACTATATTTTTATTATCGACGATTAACGCCATGGCTTCTCCCTTTGGATTACGGAAAACGCCCTGCTGGGGGACAAGAATGGCCTGCTCATTAATGCCTTCTGTGATTATCGCCCTGACAAACATCCCCGGCAAAAGGATACTTTCCGGGTTCGGAAATATCAGTCGTAGAATGACCGATCCCGTTGTCGGCTCTACAGTAACATCGCGAAATTGGAGAGTTCCTGCCAACGGATATTTCGTATTGTCCTCAAGGAGCAGATGAACGTTGTTGCAGATATTTTTTCCCCTGCGGAGGCGGCCTTCTTCTATGTGGCGTCGCAATCGCAGAAGCTCCGCTGTTGATTGCGTCACGTCAACGTAAATCGGGTTCAACTGTTGAATGGTTGCCAGCGCTATGGGCTGGTGCGCTGTTGCCAGGGCGCCTTCCGTCACATTGGATCTTCCGATGCGGCCGGTAATGGGCGCGGTGATTTTGGTGTAGTTAAGGTTAATCTGAGCGGTTTTAACCATTGCTTTCCAATACTCGACATCCGCCTCCGCCTGCTTTAGGGCTGCCTCCGCATCATCATAGTCCTGCCGACTGACCGCTTTTTCAGTCACCAATTGCCGCAAGCGCTCAGCTCTTAAGCGTATTGCCGGAAGATTCGCCTCCGCCCTGCCGAGCGCGGCTTTTGCATTGTCAAGCGCGGATTGATAGATGTCCGGGTCGATTTGGTACAAAATCTGCCCGGCCTTGACTTCGGAGCCCTCGGTAAACAGGCGCTTCTTGATGATGCCGCTGACCTGTGGCCGCACTTCGGCTACCAACTTGGCGGAGATGCGTCCGGTCAATTCCGTCGTCATAATCAACATGGTCGGTTGTATAGTTACAACAGCAACTTCGGGAGCGGCTCCCTTCTTCAGCCCGCCCGTGACATCCTTCCCACAGCCAATCAGCGTGACCAATCCTATAATCCCTAAAACTGCAATTAGTTTGAATCTGTATCTGTAAATGATTCGCATACAGTACCTCTGCAATTTAAAAAAAATAAAAACACCTTTAAAAACCTCCCCCTCCCTATTGAGAAATGGGTGATATTTATTTGCTTTACCGCGCAGGCGCTATCTTTTGATGCCATCCCAGCATGCCTCTGTGGCCTGCGTGATTTGGGCATCGTCCATGGAAATCAATCCCAGTGTCTGATCTCTTGCTAACGCTATCAGGGGACCGAAAGCCAGCGCAAAATGTATAAAAAGGGGCAAATCCTTTAGAACTTTGAGAAAAATCCCATCTTCAAAGAGATTTTTGAAGATGCTCTCTTCACCCGTTTGACCCAACAGCCTGTTTTTCTTCAGTGCCGTGCCAAAGGGGGATAACATGTATTGCTCCATATAACGGAAGCAGGCAGGATTTGTTATAAAATACTTCAAAAGGGCCGTTCCCAGATGAAGAAACCTTTCTCGAAGGGACATCGTTGTAGAGTATCCTTCTTTCAAAACTGCCAGTAGCTTCTCTTCCAACTCGTGATACAATTCGTCAATTAAGGTATCTTTGCTTTCGAAATAGCAATAAATCGTTCCGGCGGCGACACCTGCTTCTTCGGCTATCCTTGACATTGGCGCTCCATGGAACCCTTTTTCTGTCACTAATTCTAATGCCGCCCGCATGATGTTGTCACGTTTGTCCGAAACCTTCATTGCTTAACCTCGGTCAATAAATGAGTGAATATTCATTCGCAGATACCTTATCGTATTTTTTTTGTCAAGAATATTTTAAGGCAAATACTGTGGCAGATTACTGGAGTGAACCCCATCGATTGCACAAAATATGATAGAGTATTAGACAGGATCATTGCCCGATAAGGGTAGAAAGGATCATGTCATGAAGTATAGAAGGTTCACTCAAGAATTTAAAAGATCAACCATAGAGCAGTTGCTCAGTGAAACAGTTGGGCCTGCGGAACTTTGCAGGCGTTATGACATTTCTTCGCAGAGCAGCCTAAAACAAACCGAGAAAAAAGAAAGTTCATTGCCTGGAATCGCGTCCTTGTCGAAAGCATTCAAAGAGGGTGTGATCTCATGAATCTGCCCCGGAGGAGTTTTATCAAAAGGAGAAATCGTAAGTCTCTGAAGAGGACTTGGAATCCCGTATTGACGATATCTGTCTGGAGTTTCCCGGTTATGGGTATCGTAGAGTGACAAAGCAGCTTCATCGTGAAGGGTCGAGAGTCAACCACAAGAAGGTTTCCCGAATCATGCGGAAGAAGGGGTTGCAATGCCATCGCAGGAAGAGATGGGCAAGAACAACCGACGGCAATCGAAGAGGTTCAACTTTGGGAACACCGGACTATGGAAGATGTTAAAAAAAGGATTTCCTATTTCATCGAGAATGTGTATAATCAAAAATACTTACACTCTTCCTGGGGCTATTGGCCTCCGTGTGAGTTTGAAAAGATGTTAACATTAACCCTTAACCACTGTCAGGATACTCTAATTGTATGGCCCTGATCTGTGCAACGTAAGGGGTTCGGTCCATTGATATTAAGAAAGTAACATACGGCGTTTTTATATATAGCGTCTTAATTTATTATTTATTGCGCATAATCGGCGTAATGTTTCGTTGGGTTGGTTCCACAGATCGAATTGATGAAAGACGGTTTCAGCAATGCTTATTGAGTGTGGAGAAGTACCGGTTGAGGGTGTCCTGTCTGCGTGCGACGCACAGGCAGAAAAGTTTTCGTGTCAATTTCCACAGTCTTTCGATATGGTTTAACCTTGGGCTATAGGGAGGAAGAAAATCCAACAGGGAGATTTCCTGCTGTTTTGTCAGCCACGTGGTTAAGGCCTTGGCATGGCGCCAACGTGCGCTATCTAGGATAACAACCATCCACCCCGTCCGAAATCCCGCTTGACTAATCACCCAGAAAAATATAGTCAAACTGACTTCGTTCAAAATAAAAGCATTGCCTATGATTATGGAAGACAGCGAACTTTTTAGAAAGCGTCAGGAGAAAATTAAAAGTATCAAGGATAGCGGGATTGACCTGTATCCCAATAATGTGCGGGTGAAGGACACCACGGCGTCGCTTGTCGATCGCTTTTCTTCTTTCGATCACGAGGCTCTTAGCCAGGTGGAAGAAACTTTCTCTATAGCCGGAAGGCTGATGGCTGTCAGAAATTTCGGCAAGGCTGCATTTGCAAGCATCCTTGATCAAAAGGGAAAAATCCAGGCTTATGTGGCTAAGAATAATCTCGGCGAAGAGGGCTATTCTCTATTCAAGCGTTTTGATATAGGAGACATCATCTTCATCGCCGGAAAAATTTTCAAAACGAAAACTGATGAGTTGACCATAGACGTGCGGGAATTGCGGCTTTTATCCAAAGCTGTCCGCCCCCTGCCTGAAAAATGGCATGGCCTTACGGATATTGAATCCAGATACCGCCAGCGGCATCTGGATTTGATCGTTAACCCGCATGTTAGAGAGACCTTCTACAAGAGGAGTCGCATTATAAAACTTCTCCGCCAATTCATGGACGAAAGGGATTTCCTTGAGGTGGAAACCCCTATGCTGCAAACCAAAGCCGGCGGCGCCCTTGCCCGTCCTTTCAAAACCCATCATAATGCTCTGGATATGGATATGTATCTGCGAATCGCTCCGGAACTCTACCTAAAACGTCTGGTTACCGGCGGCATGGAAAGGGTGTACGAACTCAACCGGAATTTCCGCAATGAGGGCCTTTCCACCTTGCACAATCCGGAGTTTACCATGATGGAATTTTATCAGGCCTATGCGACATTCGAAGATCTCATGCTGATGACCGAGGAATTGTTCGTTTTCCTCGCCACGAACATTTTAGGCTCCTTGAATCTTCAATACCAGGGAACCCAGCTCGATCTGACGCCTCCGTGGCCTCGCATATCCGTTAAGGAGGCAATAAGTAAATATGCAAAAATCGAACTCCACGAACTTGAAAACAGAGAAAAAACACTTGCCTACGCCAAGCAATTTGGTGGGAATGTCAATGATACAGACCCCCCGGGTAAGATATGGATGGCGATATTTGACAGTGTTGTTGAAGAAAAGCTCGTTCAACCTCACTTTATTACCCATTATCCCGTGGAAGTTTCACCTCTTTCAAGACGCAATGCCACCGATCCATCGTTGACGGATCGCTTCGAACTCTATATCTGCGGAAGGGAAATAGCCAACGCCTTCTCTGAGTTGAACGATCCCGAGGACCAGCGGGAGCGTTTTATCATGCAACTTACGAACAGGGAAGCCGGCGATGATGAGGCCCATGAGATGGATGAAGACTACCTCCGAACCCTTGAATATGCCATGCCCCCAACGGCAGGAGAAGGAATCGGCGTTGATCGGCTGGTCATGCTGTTTACGGATTCTCCCTCCATCAGGGATGTGATTCTCTTTCCTCATATGAGAAACAAGTAGCCGCTCCGGCCTAAAAACATTAGGTATATGTCATGTCTTATGAAGCCTTTATCGCTCTGAGATGCCTCCGCGCCAAGCGGAAACAAATATTTGTTTCCATCATTACATCCATCTCTATTACAGGAATTTTTCTCGGCGTCGCCGCCCTTATCATCGTCCTTGCTGTAATGAACGGATTCGAAACGGATCTCCGCAACAAAATTTTAGGCATCAACTCCCACATCGTCCTGATGGAATACAGTGGAGCCATGCGGAACTATCAGAAAGTCATGAAAGACTGTTCTCGGGTAGAAGGCGTTGTGGCGGCCACACCGTTCATATACAGCCAGGCCATGCTGAAAAGCGAAAACAACATAAGCGGCGTTGTGTTGAGAGGGCTGTCCACCGAAGACGCCTTCAAGGTTATCAATCTGGGGAAGATGCGAAGTGGCAGCGTCGATTATCTTTCGGCAGAGCGGCGGCCAGCCCTTGGCCTTTCCGAAGAACTACACAGCTTGCCCGGCATTATCATCGGCAAGGAACTCGCCAAGACACTGGGCGTATTTTTTCTGAATACAGTCAATATTGTATCCCCTGTCGGAATTGCCACCCCTATGGGAGTGGTTCCCCGCACAAAAAAGTTCATCGTGGCAGGCATCTTTGAATCCGGTTTTTACGAGTATGATGCTACGCTTGCTTACCTGTCGTTAAGAGATTGCCAGGAATTTCTCAATATGACCGATATGGTCACGGGCATTGAAATCAAGGTAAACGACATTTACAAGGCCGATGAGATCGCCAAAGCTATTGAGAGAAGGTTGGGATTCCCCTACTGGGCGAGAAACTGGATGGAAATGAATAAAAATCTCTTCTCCGCCCTCAGACTGGAAAAAATAGCGATGTTTATAATACTTAGCCTGATTGTGCTGGTGGCGGCATTTAACATCATTACCGCCCTTATCATGGTGGTGATGGAAAAAACCAAGGACATCGCTATTTTGAAATCCATGGGCGCCACATCCGCAAGCATCATGAAAATATTTATTTTGCAAGGTCTCATAATCGGCGCTATCGGGACACTGCTTGGCTGCCTTGGGGGTCTGGCTGTCGCATGCAACATGGAAGCCGTTTCATCATTTATTGAAAATCTCTTTGGTTTTAAGATATTGCCCGGCGATGTTTATTATCTAAGCGAGCTTCCTTCTCGGGTCAATTCAGTGGATGTGATAATTATTGTAATCGGAACGATGCTGATCTGTTTCCTGTCCACCATATATCCCTCGTGGCGGGCATCAAAACTGGATCCCGCAGAAGCTCTGAGATATGAATAGCTTGCCAGGCAAGCCTTTTTACAAAGACGATCGATCATGATAAAAATAATTGGTTTGAGGAAAACCTACAACAAGGATGGGCATAAAATCGAAGTTCTCAAAGGTCTGGATATTGAGATTGGGCGGGGAGAAGCGCTGGCCGTTCTCGGGGCCTCAGGCGCGGGGAAAAGCACCTTGATGCATATTTTGGGAACCTTGGAGCATCCCAGCGCAGGAAGCGTTTCATACGATGGCGTCAATATTTTCGAATGGGGGGAAAAAAAGCTGGCGGCGTTCCGCAACAAAAAAATCGGCTTTGTATTCCAGTTCCACAACCTGTTGCCGGAATTCAGCGCCCTTGAAAACACCATGATGCCTGCACTGATCAATGGCCTGCCGAAACGAGAGGCCAGGGACAGAGCCGAAGTTATTTTACAGGAAATGGGGTTGAAAGCGCGGATGACCCACAAACCCGGTGAGCTGTCCGGAGGAGAACAACAGCGGATAGCTGTAGCCAGGGCGCTTATCATGGAACCGGAGGTGATTCTGGCGGATGAACCGACAGGAAACCTCGATACGGAAACGGGCGGAAAAGTGGAAGACATGCTCCTCATGCTAAACAAAACAAAGGGAATCACGCTTGTCGTCGTCACCCATAATCAATTACTGGCCAGGCGCATACCAAGGAACATCGGTTTACGGGATGGGAAGATCGCCTATGACGGATGAAAGATGGCGGCGGTTATTTATTAGCTTATTTGCGTTTTTCATCACTTTATTTGCCGGTCCGCAAATGTCATGGGCAGAAGATACTATCCGAGTCGCGATATGCCCTTTTGAAATTCACAGCAAGTCAAACGCCGATTATCTAAGGGAAACCATTTACAGCCGCCTTGCCAAAGAATTGCAGGAGGAAAAGGATATCAAACTGCTTGACAAAGATGCCGTCGCCAGATCAATCCAGGACAAGCCCCTCAATGAAACAACAGCCATAGCCGCGGGGAAAGAGGTGGGAGCCGATTACATGCTGATGGGAAGCCTTACCCAAATCGGCGAGCAAATTAGCGTGGATGTCAAGCTGATCGATATCGCGCGGGGTGGCCATCTGGCCGGCATATTTGTCGAGGGTAAAGGAAGCGACAACATTGCCTCGGCGGCAGCCAAGCTCAAATCCGCCATAACGGCCAGAATCAAGGCTGCGCGTCAGATCAGCCGGATTGAATTCAAGGGCAGCCGAACCATCGAAGAGGGCGCCGTTAAACAGGTTATCCGAAGCGCCCCTGGAAACATTTTTACGGAAGCAATTCTCTCTTCCGATATCAAGGCAATTTATAAGATGGGGCAGTTTTCCGACGTTCGCGCAGACGTAACGGATACCCCCGAAGGCAAGGTAATTACTTTCATTCTTGAGGAGCGAGGTCAAATTTCGGAAATTAAAATTACGGGCAATAATACCGTCTCCACACAGGATATTGAGGGAATATTGACCATCAAGACAAAGCAGAAACTCAATGAGGAGAATATCCTCTCCGATATCCAGAAGATCAAGGCCCTTTATGACAGTAAAGGATATTACAATGCCGAGGTTGATTACTCTATTGAAAAGGTTGGAGAAAAAGAAAGCCGCGTCATCATTGACATCCGTGAAAACAAAAGGCTGCACATCCGCCATATCTCCTTTGAAGGCAACGAGGCTTATTCTGACAAGGAACTGAAGAAAGTGATGAAAACCTCTGAATGGGGGAAATGGGGTATCTTTTCCTTCCTCTTCTTCATCACAGACACAGGGCTTCTCAAAGAAGAACAATTAAAACAGGATATCGATAGAATCAATGTGTTTTACCTCAACACCGGTTTCCTCAATGCCCGTATCGGGGAGCCGGAAATCACACATGATGAGAAGTGGATTTACATCAAGATACCTGTTGTGGAAGGTATAAAATTCAGAGTGGGTGAGGTGGGAATTACCGGCGATGCCCTGAAGGTGTCTCAGGAGGAACTCTTGAAAAATCTGCTCGTCTCTAAAAAAGAGTTCTACGACAGGGAAGCTCTCATGAAAGATATCGATTACCTGACGCATGTCTGCAATGACGAAGGATACGCTTACGCTGAAGTAAAACAGCGCCTGATTCCGATGGAAGACAAGCAAACGGTCGAAATTTTTTACCATATCACAAAGGGAAGCCCTGTTTACTTCAACCGCATTTCCATCACCGGCAACACCAAAACGCGGGACAAGGTCATTAGAAGACAACTGTCCTTCGTCGAAGGGGATTTATTCAATTCCAGCAAGCTCCAGGCAAGCTACATGGCGCTGAACCGTCTCCATTATTTTGAGGAAATTGATTTCCAAACGGAGAAAGGCCCAAAAGAGAATCTGACGGACGTAAACATCCGCGTCAAAGAAAAATCCACGGGCATTGTCAGCGTTGGTGCCGGCTACAGCGCCAACGAGCACGCTATGTTTACCGCTCAGGTGTCACAGGAAAATCTTTTCGGGAGGGGACAAATTCTTTCGCTGAAAGCAAATATAGGCGCAGAGACAGCCCTGTATGATATTTCCTTCATTGAGCCATGGCTTTTCGATATCCCCCTATGGAGTAAATTTGACATCTGGAATATGGGCAGAGAATACGATACCTACGATCTTGACTCAAAAGGCTTTGGCGTCACTCTGGGTTATCCCCTTTGGGGATATACCACAGGTTATATTGGATACAGGCTCACGAGTGATAAAGTGTATAATGTTTTCACTGCAGCATCCATTTACATCAAGGAGCAGGAAGGATCAACCACCTCCAGCAGCCTGAGCCTCACCTTAACGAGAGATACGACCGACGATTATATCTTTCCCTCAAAGGGTTCTAAGAACAGCGCCACAATAGAAAAAACAGGCGGCCCTCTTCTTGGTGATACAAATTTTACCCAATATACTGTCAGCTCTTACTGGTTTTTCCCCCTTCCGTTTGAATGGGTATTCGGTGCCAAAGGCCGAGCCGGATTGCTTCAGAGAAATGGCGGGGAAAAGATCCCCATTTATGAACGGTATATTTTGGGCGGCATGGATTCTCTCCGGGGACTCCGTGATGTCGGTCCCAAAGATCGAGATACGGGTGATGTGATCGGGGGATTGACCATGCTCAACTTTAGCGCAGAAATTACCATACCCTTAATCAAGCAGGCGGGACTTAAGGGCGTTTTGTTTTATGATACCGGCAACGCCTGGGAAAACGGATATCACATCAATGACATGAGAAAAACGGCAGGGGTAGGCATTCGCTGGTTTTCTCCCTTCGGTCCTCTACGGCTGGAATGGGGCCATGCTTTAGACAATAAAGAAGGGGAAGGAGGCAGCCGATGGGAATTCTCCGCCGGCGCGCTTATGTGAAAAGACGTTCCAAAAAATAAATTTATCGATGAAAAGGGGGTTTTTATGAAAAAGTTGACACAGTTCACTTTGGGAATTTTTATCGCGTCATCCATTGTATTGATGGGCACTTTCGGTTTCGCCGGGGAAAAAACCGGCTTTGTCAATTATCGCGGCGCCGTACTCGGCACGGAAGCCGGCAAAAAAGCTCAGGATGAATTCAAGAAAATTTACGAAAAGTACCTGTCCCTAAAAACGCAAAAGGAAGAGGAAATAAACAAGTTCAAAGACGAGATTAAAAATCAGCTTTTCGTTTTGACCGAAACAGCAAAAAAAGAAAAAGAAACCGCATATAATAAGAAGCTGCGGGATTATGAGTTGTTCGTCAATGACATAAATGAGGAAATACGGAACAAAGAACAGGAGCTCTTGAAGGATATCTTCGAGGAAATGGGAAAGCTGCTCAGAACCATTGGTGAAAAAGAAAAATATACCCTGATAGTAGATGTCGGCGCTATTCCGTTGGTTTATTTTGATAAGGAAAATGATTTGACAAAAAGGATCATTGACGAATTCAATAAAACGTATAAGGCAAAAAAATAAATCCTGTAACCAAAAGAACCAAAGCAAAGGATTTTCTTATGGAAAAAACAGCTGCGGAAATTGCGTCCTTTTTAAACGGCAGGGTTTCAGGCAACGGCGGCGTTGTCATCGCAAATGTCTGCGGAATAGATGAAGCAGACGAGGGAGATCTGACATTTGTTGCCAACCCCAAATATCTGAAAAAGCTTAAAACGACGAAGGCTTCTGCCATTTTAGTATCGGCTGATATCGCAGCGCCGGGAAAGAATCTTATCATCGTGGAAGATCCCTACACTGCCCTCGGCAAGGTCCTAGGCCTCTTTTATCCGGAGGAAAAAGATTTCCCCGGCATTCACCGGCAAGCCTTCGTTGAAGAAGGCGCTGTTATATCGGAAAAAGCCGCCATCCATCCGGGCGCCTTTATTGGGCGCGACGCAAAAATTGCGGATGGCGTGATCATTTATCCTGGTGTCTTTATAGGGCGAGACGTATCCATTGGGGAGGACGCCGTCATCTATCCCAATGTTTCCATATACCGGAAGTGTATCATCGGCAAACGGGTGATCCTTCACGCAGGGGTGGTTGTCGGCAGCGACGGTTTTGGCTTCACCCGACCTGCGGTGGAAAATTTCAAGATACCCCAGGTCGGCATTGTCCAGATAGACGATGACGTGGAAATCGGAGCAAATTGCACTATTGACCGGGCAACCATGGGGAAAACATGGATCCAAAGAAATGTAAAAATTGATAATCTGGTTCAAATAGCCCACAACGTAGTTATCGGTGAAAATTCTGTGATAGCAGCCCAGAGCGGTATTTCCGGCAGCGCCAAGCTGGGAAGGAGCGTTATTCTCGGCGGGCAGGTAGGGCTGGTAGGACATATCCAAATCGGCGACAATGTCATGGCAGCCGCCCAATCAGGCATCCACAAGGATGTCCCTGCAAACCAGATCGTTTCCGGTTCTCCACACATGCCCCATAGGAAATGGTTGGCTGCCGAAGCCTGCCTTCCGAAGCTTCCGGAAATGAGGAACACGATTGCTACACTAACCAGGCGGCTTGAAGAATTGGAGGAAAAACTCCTGGGAAAAATTCAACGTTAAAAGAAGACTGCCATGCGTAAAGCATGGAGCAATGATCTCTTCGGGGCCAGGCCATTATGGCAAGGCGCCCGCAACAAGGGAATCTTAAAAAGGGATTGAAAACTTATGCGCATTCATCCAACCGCCATTATATCTTCCGACGCCCAGATAGAAGATACTGTAGAAATAGGCCCATACTGTCTTATCGGTCCTAATGTCCGCATCGGGAAAAACACGACGATAGGTTCGCACGTGGTCGTCGAAAGTCACTGTGATATTGGTGAGGGCTGCCGTATTTCGCCCTTCTGCTGTATCGGCGGCATGCCACAGGATTTAAAATTTAAAGGAGAGGAAACACGCGTCATCATCGGCAATTTCAACACGATCAGAGAATTTGTAACGATTAACCGCGCTACCTCAGCCGATATCAGGACAACTATTATCGGCGATCATAATTTACTGATGGCCTATTGCCATGTGGCCCACAACTGTAAGCTCGGCAACCACATTGTGATGGCCAATGCGGCTAATCTGGCGGGACATATCCACATAGAGGATTACGCCATTATCGGAGGGCTGACCGGAGTTCATCAGTTCAGCCACATCGGCGCCCATTGCATCATAGGCGGCGCCTCCGCGGTAAATAAAGATATCCCGCCCTATGTCATGGCTGCCGGCAACTATGCCAAACTTTACGGTCTTAACCTGACGGGGCTCAAACGCAGGTGTTTTGGCGAAGCGACCATCAACGCACTGAAAGAGGCCTACCGCCTTATCTTCCGATCATCCCTGTTACTCAATGACGCAATAGAAAAGGTGAAACAGGAAGTGGCAGATCTGCCCGAAGTCCGACATTTTGTGGAATTTATTAAAAAATCGGAAAGGGGCATTGCCAGATAGTTAAAATGGAGAAACTGAAAGTGGGCGTGGTAGGCGCCGGACATCTGGGCAATTACCACCTTCAGAAATACCAAAAGATCGATGACATCAAAATCGTCGGCGTCGTGGATGTTTTAGCGCAGCTTGCCCGACAGAGAGCCGAAGTATTGCAATGTGCAGCTTACACGGATCACCATGCGCTACTGGGGCTCGTGGATGCCGTAAGTATCGCCGTCCCAACAAAATTCCATTATGCCATAACAAAGGATTTTCTCGAGGCCGGCATTGATGTCCTTCTGGAAAAACCTATCACCGAAACGATTGCCCAGGCCGATGAGCTAATCAGTCTCGCAGAAAAAAAACGCCTCATTTTCCAGATCGGCTTTGTAGAGCGATTCAATCCTGCCGTTGTAGCTCTGGAAAAGGTCGTGGAAACGCCGCTTTTTATAGAGGCTCATCGACTCCATCCCTTCTTTGAAAGGGGCACCGATGTGGATGTGATTTTGGATTTGATGATACATGATCTGGATATTATTCTGAAATTCGTGAAGTCGCCCGTGAAAAATGTGGAAGCTGTGGGGGTTTCCGTTTTATCCGATAAGGTGGATATTGCCAATGCCCGTGTGACTTTTGAAAGCGGCTGTGTAGCCAATATCACCGCAAGCCGCGTTACGGGAAAAACCCTCCAGAAGATTCGTTTCTTTGGTATAGAAGGGTACCATGCCGTAGATTTCGGCAAGCGGGAACTTCTTTCCCTCAAAAGACAAACTGTAAACGACACCGTGGAAATTGTCGAAAATAAAATCGATATTAATATGCACGATCCTCTTGATGAGGAAATACGCTCCTTTGTACGTGCTGTGAGAACTAGGACTCCACCTGTGGTTTCGGGACAGGACGGCAGGCGGTCTCTGGGTTTGGGGCTGATTATCGCTGAAAAAATGCGTTTGGCACAAGAGACAACACAATGACGGTTGAGTCGTGATCAAACAAAAAAATGTCATGCTGAGCTCGTCGAAGCATGGGGAAAAACAAACTTATCATGTCGTGATCAATCATGCATCATAACACACAGACCCATCAAACAATCGGCAAGCCGAATCAAAACTCCATCCGGCAAATCATGATCGTTGCGGGTGAAGCGTCAGGTGATTTGCATGGAGCAAATCTGGTCACGGCGATGCAAAGCCTTAATCCCAATTTCCGGTTTTATGGAATCGGCGGCAACCGTCTGAAGAAAGCCGGCGTCGAACTGCTGGCTCACTCTTCAGATATGGCGGTGGTAGGATTAACGGAAGTTATCACGAAACTGAAAATGATCTTAAAGGTTATGAGGCAGCTCAAGATTTCCCTAAAAGAGAGGAAGCCCAAGATGGTCATATTGATCGACTATCCCGACTTTAATCTGCCTCTGGCAAAGGCTGCTCGCAAACAGGGCATTAAGGTTTTGTATTACATCAGTCCGCAACTCTGGGCATGGAGGAAGGGACGGATAAAGAAAATCAAAAAAACCGTGGATAAAATAGCCGTCATTCTCCCCTTCGAAGCCCAAATGTATCAAGAAGCAGGTGTTGATGCCGTGTTCGTCGGTCATCCCTTATTGGATGTGGTGAAAAGAAAATTCTCGTATAAGGAAGCGATAAAACGCTTTGGACTTCAGGAAGGTTTAACAACCGTGAGCATCCTGCCGGGAAGCCGGGTTTCAGAAGTGGTCCGCCTTTTGCCGGAGATGCTGCAGGCGGCGGAAATCCTGGCCAAAATGATCCCCGCCGCCCAGTTTGTCCTGCCTCTTGCCGATACGCTGGATCTTCAACTGGTGCAAAGCATCATACGGCGCTACCGTGCAGAGGTTCGAATCATACAAAATGAAACTTACGATGTAATTGGTGTTTCAGATATTGCGATCGTCGCTTCCGGAACGGCGACTCTCGAAACAGCGCTGCTGGAAGTCCCCATGGTGATTGTTTACAGGGTTTCAAATCTTTCGTACAATATCGGAAGACAGATTATCAAGGTAAATAATATCGGGCTTGTAAACATCATCGCCGGCAAGAGCATCGTGCCCGAGCTGATCCAGGATGAAGCAAATTCCAGACGGATTGCGGCAGAGGTTAGCGATATTTTGTGTTCGAAAACAAGAAGGGAGGAAATGAAGCTCCACCTATCAACAATAAAGGATAAGCTGGGAAGGCCCGGCGTCGCCGGAAGGGTTGCCCTGCTCGCCTATGATATGTTATCCTTACGATAAAAGAAAAATATGAATACCTTCAAACGTATATTAAACATGGCAAGACCATACACTCCGAAGTTTCTCCTTGCCCTCTTGTGCATGCTGGTTGTAGGAGCCCTTACCTCTGCCATTGCCTTTCTGGTTAAACCGGCGCTTGATGATATCTTCTTTAAAAAAGACATAACCATGCTGAAATGGATCCCCATTGCCGTGATTGTCATATATTTCACCAAGGGCGTCTGCAATTATCTCCACGCGCTTCTCATGAACAACATTGGGCAGCGGATCATCAGGAATTTGCAGAACGAACTTTACCGGCACATACAGAGGCAGTCACTTTCATTTTTTACCAAAAATCCTACGGGTATATTGATGTCCCGGATCACCAGCGACGCAAACCTCATTCAGGGCGCAGTTTCGGGAGCGCTGACCAGTCTTCTGAAAGACTCATTCACCCTGCTCTGCCTGGTTTTTGTCATTTTTTACCGCGACTGGAAGCTGGCCATTATTGCCATGCTCGTATTTCCCCTGACTGTTTATCCCATCACCAGGTTCGGGAAAAAGAGCCGCATGGTAGCCACACGCACGCAAGCCACCGTGGGAACATTGACCACTCTTCTTCAGGAAACCATTTCAGGAACCCGCATCGTAAAGGCTTTTGGCATGGAAAATTATGAGAGCAAGCGCTTCGCCAAGGAAAACGAGCGCCTCTTCAGGCTGGCCATGAAAAAGGTTTCCATCAATGCCCTGGCCCCTCCTTTTATGGAATTTCTAGGGGGCATCGGCATTGCCGCCATCATCTTTTATGGCGGCTATCAGGTTATCAAGGGCGCCTCTACTCCCGGCACTTTCTTTTCCTTTCTGGCGGCGCTTATCATGCTCTACGAGCCTGTAAAGCGACTAACCGATGTCAATAATACCATCCAGCAGGGCATCGCAGGCGCGCAAAGGGTTTTTGAGGTTATAGATACTATTCCAGAAATTCAAAACAAGAAAAACGCCGTTTCTCTTCCCAGAATTGCCACAGGGATCGATATCAAACATGTCACTTTCTGCTATGAAGACACTCCTGTTCTGAAAGACGTCTCTTTGTCCATTAAAGCAGGCGAAGTGTTGGCCCTGGTGGGAATGAGTGGTGGCGGCAAAACCACCCTGGTGAATTTGATTCCTCGATTTTACGATGTAACGGAAGGACAGATTCTCATAGACGGGCATGACATACGTGACGTAACTATCGAATCATTGCGAGGCCAGATTGGCATCGTGACCCAGCAGACCATTCTTTTCAATGATTCGATCAAGAATAACATCGCCTACGGCAATATCGGAAATAATACGGACGAACAAATCATCCGCGCAGCGAAAGCCGCCAATGCCCATGAATTCATCATGAAGCTTCCCAACGGTTACGATACTGTAATCGGGGAACAGGGCACAAAGCTCTCCGGCGGCGAAAGGCAGCGGATTTCCATCGCCCGGGCGCTTCTCAAGGACGCTCCGATACTCATTCTTGACGAAGCGACTTCATCTCTGGATACAGAGGCGGAAATAGAGGTTCAGGAGGCGCTCGAGACCCTCATGAAGGGCCGGACGACCATCGTTATCGCCCACCGCCTTTCAACCATCCGTAAAGCAGATCGGATTGTTGCTTTGGTCAATGGGGAAATCGTCGAAGAAGGCACTCACGAGACATTGTTGGAAAAAAGAGGCGAATATTTTAAGCTTTACACCATGCAGTTCCAAGATGAAGAAAGATCACACGAGAGCGACTGGCTCAAGAAACAATGAGAAATGAATGCCGAAGAAACCGTTAAGAACATCTGGAATAATGAACACCTGTCGTTTCTACTGTTTCCCCTGATTTTTTTTTTGGCGATGGCAGCCTGTATATACCGGTGGTTTGTTCTCTTCAGAAACCGCCTCTATGACATGAATATTCTGAAACAGGGAAAACTCCCCTGCAAGGTCATTAGTGTCGGAAACATAACTGTGGGAGGCACCGGAAAAACTCCTACGGTGATTATGATCGCAGAACTGCTGAAGGCTCATGGATACCGGCCGGCCGTTTTGAGCAGGGGATACGGAGGAAAGAATAAGCAGTCAGTCAACATCGTCTCCGATGGACAGCGTCTGTTTATGAAGCATACGGCTGCCGGCGATGAACCGGTCATGATCGCGAAATCCATAGAAGGTGTGCCGGTTTTGACAGGGCACAAACGGGTTTTAACGGGAAGGATAGCGGTAGAAAAATTGGGCGCCAATGTTTTGGTTCTAGACGATGCTTTCCAGCATCGAGCCATTTCCAGAGACATCGACATTGTTCTTCTCAATGCAACGAGGCCGTACGGAAACGGGTATCTGCTCCCCAGAGGTCCCCTGCGGGAGCCCGCCGATGCCTTGAAGCGAGCAGATATCATCATACTGACGGAAAACGGCGGTGATCATCTACAGGAGATTTCTTCCGAATTATCGCCACGGGCCGTCGTTTTTAAAGGTTACTATAAACCTAACGCCATCCTACAGGGCAGCACAGGCAAGAATTATCCCCCCGATTATCTGACAGGCAAAGATATTTTCGCCTTTGCGGGTATCGGGTCTCCTCATGTATTCCAAAAAACGCTTTTATCCATCGGCGCGAACCTGAAAGGCTTCCTGTCCTTCCCCGATCATCACCGTTACACGGACCAGGACATGGATGCTATCCAAAGAAATTTTATCCGGTCGGGCGCTGACGTTATGGTCACCACCCAGAAGGACCACATCAAACTGGAGGATTTTCCGACACTTGCCGAAAGCCTGTTTGTTTTAATCGTTGACATGCAAATTTCCCCTGCCCCTTCATCCTTTGAAAGCTGCATCTTCAATAAACTGGCATCATGAAAGTCAGAATTTCAACAAACAAGCCTCTGGATAAGGCGGGAAATATCCTCATTAGGGGTACGAACTGGATCGGTGACGCCGTGATGACCCTGCCGGCCGTCACTGCCATCCGGAGGAGATTTCCCCACGCCAGGATTTCGATGCTTGTCAAACCATGGGTTGCCGAGATATTTAATCTCTGTCCTGATGTGGATGAGGTTATCATCTACCGGCGTCCTGGCACGCATGCGGGCATAGCGGGTATGCTCAGGCTGATCAGTGACCTCCGGAAAAGAAAGTTCGACGCCGCAATCCTTTTGCAAAATGCCATGGAAGCCGCCATCATCGCGCTTTTGGCCGGCATTCCGATCCGGGCGGGCTACAACAGCGACGTCCGGGGGGTGCTCCTGACCCACTCGGTTAAACGGACCAGGGCTATTCGAAAGGTCCATCAGATTCACTATTACCTGGAGATGGTTAGGTCATTGGGTTGTATTTCTGAAAACACGGAAGTTCATCTTTCCCTACCGGCTGCTTACGATTCCCTGGCGGATAGTTTAATGAGCAGATACGGTATTTACAGTAGCGGGCTCCTGATCGGCATGGCTCCCGGCGCGACTTATGGGGCGGCAAAAAAGTGGCGCCCCGAAAGGTTCGCCCATGTTGCCGATGGGCTTATCCGCGATTTCAACGGCGAGGTTCTCTTATTTGGCAGCACGGGAGATAAGGACAGCGCCGATGCAGTTCAACGCCACTGCCGGCAAAAGCTTATAAATATTGCCGGGGAAACCAACCTTAAAGAGGCAATCGCCTTAATCGCTAGGTGCCGTCTTTTTATTTCCAATGATTCCGGCCTGATGCATGTGGCCGGGGCGCTTAATATCCCCACGATTGCCATCTTCGGCTCCACTAATCCCCTTGCCACTTCACCTCCGGGCAAGCAAAGTGTCGTCATCCATAAAGACGTTCCCTGCGCTCCCTGCCTAAAGCAGACATGCCCGAAGAACCTTGAATGCATGGATCAGATTTCGGCTGAGGAGGTCTATAAAGCGGCAAAAAAGCTGCTTGCGGAAGAAAAATGAAAAAAAACACCGCGGTTTTTCTCGATAGGGATGGCACCATCAATGAGGAAGTGGGCTACCTTGACAGCCTAGGAAAACTGAAAATATTTTCCCAGACGGCAAAAGCAATTAAACGGATCAATGAAAGCGGCATGAAGGCGGTTGTCATTACCAACCAATCAGGGGTGGCCAGAGGCCTTTTTGAGGAAGCTTTCGTAGAGCAGCTCCATGAGCGCATACGAAAAGAGCTACAGAAACAGGGCGCCATCATCGACGGATTTTACTTTTGTCCCCATCACCCCACGGAGGGGCAGGCGCCCTACCTTAGAGTCTGCACATGCCGGAAACCGGAAACGGGAATGCTTTTGCAGGCAGCCAAAGATTTGAACATCGATCTTTCACGTTCATATATGATCGGCGATATGGCCAAGGATATGGAAATGGCTGCCCGGGCAGGCGTTAAGGGCATCCTGGTCAGGACAGGATATGGCGCCGATGTCGATACCTCGGCCGTCCGGCCGGTCTATGTTGCCGAAGACATTCTGGATGCCGTAAATTGGATTGTGAGGGACTTCGAATAGGTGAATATCCTGATTGTCAAACTAAGCGCCATCGGCGATGTGATCCATACCCTCCCCTCGCTTCGGGAACTGCGAAGGCGCTATCCCGAGGCGCACATCACCTGGGTTATTGAGGAAGCTTCTGCCGATTTAATCAAGGATCATCCTGACTTAGACAGAATCCTCATCTTCCCCCGAAAGCGCTGGATTAAGGAATTCAAGGCCGGTCGGCTTCGGAAACCGGCAGGCGAGATGCGCGCGTGGATTCATTCCTTAAGGGAACGGCCTTACGATCTGGTAATAGATTTCCACGGACTCTTCAAGAGCGCCTTCATCGTTTTTTTAAGCGGCGGAAAACGCAAGCTGGGCTATGACAGTATGCAGGAACTCAGCGGTCTCTTCTATAATGAAAAAATTCCCGAAAACATGGAAAAACACGCCGTTGATCGCTATCTTGATTTTCCGCGTTACTTGGGGGCCAATATAGGCAAACCGGAATTTCCCATCGCCATCCGGCCCCTGCATGAAAGAAATATCGCGGAGATCTTAAAAAGTTATGGATTGTATGAGCATGAGAAAGATGCCTTCATAGTCGTAAGTCCCGTCGCGCTCTGGGAAACGAAGCTCTGGCAAAATGAAAAATTTGCCCGTTTGGCTGACCGGATCAACGAAGAGCTGGACATGAAGGTCATCCTGACAGGCGCCGAAAGAAAAATCCTTGACGATATTCAGCGGCGCATGCGCACTTCCTCCATCAATCTAGGCGGTCAAACCACACTGAGAGAGTTGGCCTGTCTTTACCGGCAGGCAAAACTCGTTATCTCCACCGACTCCGGCCCCATGCATCTTGCCGCCGCCGTGGGAACACCGGTAATCGCCCTTTTCGGTCCCACTGACCCCCGGCGCACAGGTCCCTATGGCGAAGGGCATCTCGTTATTCAGAAAGCTCTTTCGTGCAGCCCCTGCCTGCTGAAAAAATGTGATTCCATGCAGTGCATGAGGGATATAAGCGTTGAGGATATCTTTGAAGCGGTCAGGGAAAAAGTATAAAAAAACAAAGCGTCTTTCTATGGACAAAATCATCGTCGCCGCGAAACATCTGAAAAAGAGATTCGGAGAAATCATCGCCGTAGATGATATTTCCTTTGAGGTTTTCGCAGGCGAGCGCTTCGGCATCCTCGGCCCCAACGGCGCCGGCAAGACTTCCACCATCCGCATGATTTATGGGTTTTCCCCCATGACAGCCGGGCAGCTTGAAGTCTTTGGCCTCGATATATCTCGAAACCATCGCGCCATCAAAAAGCGCATCGGGGTCTGTCAGCAGGAAAACAGTCTTGATCCCGACCTTTCGGTGATTGAAAACCTGCAAGTATTTGCCCGTTATTTCAACATTACCGGCAAGGCAGCCAGGCAGCGGATAAAAGAGCTTCTGAAATTCATGGCCATAGAACATCGCCAAACATCAAGGGCAGTTGATCTCTCCGGCGGAATGATGAGAAGGCTCGTATTGGCCAGAGCTCTTCTCAACCAGCCTGATTTATTGATATTAGATGAACCGACAACCGGTTTGGATCCCCAATCCCGCCATCAGGTCTGGGAGCGTCTTGAAGAACTGAAGGCAAAGGGCATTACCATTTTGTTGACCACCCATTACATGGAAGAGGCTTCCCGATTGTGTGATCGCCTTATCATCATGGACAAGGGGAAGATTCTCGTGGAAGGAAAACCTCTGGAACTCATTCGAAGATACACCGGTCATAATATCATTGAAGTAATCAACCCTGATGATGCTCTGCGGCGCTATATTCAGTCCCGTCAAGTTCGACATGAACTCATAGGCCGGCGTCTCACCATCTACGGACAGGACAATGACCTGCTTTATCACGAAATCAGCGACAATTATTGCCACTCGGATTGTTCCATACGGCCGGCAACCCTGGAAGATGTTTTCCTTCGTCTGACCGGAAGGGAACTCAGAGAATGAACTGCGCTTCCTTTAATGTAACAAGACGATTCTGGCGCGTCTGGCAGAGAAATTTTAGCGTTTACCGGCAAAACTGGAAAGTAAGCTTTCTGCTTCCCATGCTGGAGCCTCTTTTCTATCTTTTGGCCTTCGGTGTGGGATTGAGCGTTCTGGTGGGAAAAATTCATTGCCATGGAATTGAAGTTTCCTATGTAAAGTTTATTGCCCCCGCCCTGCTTTCCATCAATATAATGAACAACGCCTTTTTTGAAAATACATACGCTTCTTTCGTTCGGATGTACTATCAAAAAACATTCGATGCCATGATGGCCACGCCTCTAACACTGGAGGAAATCATCACGGCAGAGATCGTCTGGAGCGCCACGAAATCGGCCATTGCAACGACTCTGATGCTCATCGTCATCAGTTCCTTCGGGCTTATCCATTACCCCCACGGACTTTTCATTATTCCTCTTTCCTTCTTGGGGGGAATCGCTTTCGGCTCCCTGGGTATGTTTTTCACCGGGATTGTGCCCCGTATTGAACTGTTCAATCTGCCCATCTTTCTATTTATTACCCCAATGCTTCTCTTCAGCGGAACATTCTTTCCCATGGAGAATTTACCGCAATGGGCTCAAATCGCAGCGGTGTTTCTTCCCCTGACCCATCTGGTCAATCTTGCCCGAGCTTTTAGTTTTGGGATAATAGATGCGGGGGCGCTGTGGGGATTCGGCTATCTGTTGATATTCTGCCTTGTCTTTTTCCCTTTGGCTATCCGCAAGATGCACAAGCGATTGATAAAATAAGGTCTTGCTGTCCCGCTTACTTCGAAGATTCGATATACTCTACAACCTTTTCCCCGATGATCCTCACGGTGTATTCAAACTTCTGTTCGTCCTTTTCCAGCAGCGTCATCCTGAATCCGGGAAGAGAGGTAAAGAAAGATGTCAAGGGCACAACGCAAACTCCCGTTGAACCGAGCAGGTAATAGACAAAGCGTTTATCAAATTCGATCTTGGCGCCAACCAGCTTTTCGATGTATTGCCTGATCTCGGCATGCTCGATGGGCAGGCTCTGCCTATTGTTGAGAAGCGCCTCGTTGAAAACCGCCGTCAGATAAAAAGCGCCATCGGGTCGGTTTACAATCAGACAGGGGATGTCTTCCAAAATATTGTAAGCGATACTGGAAAGCCTTTCATAATGGCGTATTCGCTTGCTCTGGTAGTTTTTGTATTCCGGATGCGTAAAGATTTTTGGGATAGCCATTTGCGGCAGAGTTGTTGAACAGACTTCCGACATCTTCTGCGTCAAGATGGCGTCAATGTACCTGTCAAAAATATTATCCCTGCCGGCATTGTAAACCTCTATCCAGCCGCATCGGGAGCCGGGCCAGGGAATTTCTTTAGATATCCCTTTCATACTTATACCCGGCACATCGCCGATAATATCAGAAAGAAAGGTCGTGCTTTTTCCATTGTAGGTAATATTATGATACGTCTCATCGAAAACGAGGAATAGATCATATTCACGCGCAATATACACGATATGCTCCAGCGTTTCCTGGGAATACACATGGCCTGTCGGATTGTCGGGATTAATTACAAGTATTCCTACGATGGATTTATGGCTTTTGACTTTCTGTTCAAGTTCACGAATATCCGGAGCCCAACCATTGTAGGGATTCATCCGGTAGGTGTTGGGGGGAAAGGAAGCATGGAGAACTTCCGCCAGCAAATGAGTCGAATAAGTCGGCTCGGGCATGATAATCCGCGCGTCGATATGCATAGAACTATACGCCCGGGCAATGGCATCAGCGAGACCGTTGAAGAAAATGATATCTTCCGGTGAGATTTGCACCTTACCCCTTTCATTGACGCGATCCGCAAGAAACTTTCTCGTCTCGGGAACGCCTTTCGTCGGACAGTACGCAAAGGAAGCGTCATCCTGCAATATCTCCGCAAGAACCTCCTTCATCCATTTGGGAATGTGCTCCCCTTTTTGAACAGGATCGCCGATATTCTCCCAGATGACTTCAATGCCATGCTCCTTTAGCTTGTTGGCCACATTAACAATATTTCTGATCTCATAGACAAGGCCGCTGCCGCTTTTCGCAATATCGTACCTCATAAAATCAATTCATCTCCTTGCCGACTTTAATCCGAGAAAAACCGCAACACGCTCGTCGGACAGCATGCAGGTCCATATCAGAAACTCGCCGTTCTGGAAGCATACTTGATGCACTTGTAAAAAGGCGGAGATGTCACCCTGAGCCTGTCGAAGGGTGAACATAAATAATTGATATTACGTCATGGTTCGACAGAGCCTGTCCTGAACCAGCCGAAGGGCTCACCATGACAAAACCCGCGAATTTTGACTTTTTACGATTTTGTCATACTTAATAGTATATCAAAATACAATCAGCGAAAAATTTCTAGTATTTTTTACATTGAGGTAACGTCAATTGACTTTCTCAAGCCATATTCATATAATAGAGACCTTTGAAAAACGGCCCCTCACGTCATTCCGACGAAAGTCGGAATCTATAACGGCTTGAAAACACTGGATTCCCCCGTATCGAGTACGGGGCAGGCTCAAGTCAAGCACGGAATGACGGCAAGGCGATTTAATCACAAATTCAAAGGTCTCATAATATCCAATGATATGGATAAAGCGAGAACCCGTATTGCAAAAGCCAGGAATCAAACGAAAATGATGAAGACAACCATTGAGCTTACCAAGGCTTCTGTTTCCATCACCCGGGCCTCGGTTGAGAAGGAGCGGCGGGAGTGGACGAGGGAGAAAAAGGAAAGGCGGGGGCAACTGCCATGCGAAAACTTTCAGAGCAGGAAATTGAGCGGATCGTAAGCCTCCTCAAGGAGGGCAAGCCCTTGCCGGAGGACTACAAGACGATTCTCTTTGATAGCAAGAAGGAATATGAACTGATCTACGCCGACAAAGAGCGGGAGGAGGATATCCTGGCCGATACAATGGCGGCGCCCTTACAGCCAGTCAAGACCTTTCGAAACGGCGATAAGGGGACTGTCCCCTTATCGTGGACGAACATGCTCATCTTCGGCGATAACCTTCAGGTATTGAAGACGCTCTTGCAGATGAAGCAGGAAGGAAAACTCAAGAACGCCGACGGGACGCCGGGGGTGAGGCTGGTCTATATTGATCCGCCCTTTGCCACAAGGCAGGAGTTTCGGGGAAGCCAGGATCAGAAGGCCTATCAAGATAAACTTGCCGGGGCAAGATTCCTGGAGTTTTTGAGGAAGCGGCTGGTATTCCTGCGGGAGTTGTTGAGCGAGGACGGGAGTATTTATGTGCATTTGGATTGGAAGAAGGGGCATTATGTTAAGATGATAATGGATGAGGTGTTTGGGGAAGACAAATTTAGAAATGAGATTGCACGGCAAACTGTCTTTAGCCATAGCGACGCAAATCAATTTGGGAGAAATCACGACCTGATTCTTTTTTATACCAAGCATCAGAATTATTATATTTGGAATATCCAATATCAAAAATATGATGAATCCTATATAAATTCAGCATTTAAAAACATTGAGCCAGAAACAGGTCGCCTCTGTCAACTTGTCTCGCTAAACGCTGCTGGACAAGGCCCAGCGAAGTTCTTCTGTGGGAAATTAAGACAACCACCGCGAGGAAGGCACTGGGCTGGTGCACTGGGTAAAAGCATTGAAGAATTGGAAAAAGAAGGGCGGATTGTCATTTCAAAAAACGACAGTCCAAGAGTGAAATACTATCTTGATGAAATGCCTGGGAAGGTTTGTCAATCTATCTGGACGGATGTATTTGACCCGCAATCGCAGTCTGACGAAAAATTAGGCTATCCCACCCAAAAACCTGAAGTGCTCCTTAACCGCGTCATCAAAGCCTCTTCCAACCCCGGCGACCTCGTGCTGGACTGTTTTGCCGGCTCAGGCACGACCCTTGCCGTAGCCGAAAAGTTAGGCAGGCGGTGGATCGGGGTGGACTGCGGGAAGTTAGCAATCTACACGATGCAGAAGCGGCTTTTGAACATTGCAGAAAGTAAGGATTTAGAGGATCCCCAAAAGAAAAAGAAATACGGCAAGCAGTGTAAACCCTTTACCCTTTACAACGCAGGCCTCTACGACTACAAGATGATCAAAGAACTCCCCTGGGAGGAGTATCGGGACTTTGCCTTAAAACTCTTTCAATGCCGGGATCAGCGGCATGAGATTTCCAAGATTGAGCTGGACGGCTACCTGGGTGCGGACAGCGTGATGGTCTTCAACTACCAGAAGCACAAGGACGCCGTGCTGGACAGGGGTTTTATTGACGACCTCCACAGGTATTTGGGAGACAGAATCGGCAGGCGCTTTTTCATCATCGCCCCTGCCGCCTCGGTTCAGTTCCTTGAGGACTATATCGAGAAGGGCAAGACGAGATGTTATATCCTGCGCATCCCTTATTCCATTATCGAGGAGATTCACAACCGGGGATTTACCAAGATCAAGCAGCCGGTGAGCGAGATGGACGTCAACGATACCGTGGACGCCGTAGGCTTTGATTTTATCCAGGCGCCGACGGTGGAGTGTCAGTATTTTCTTGACAAGCCGAAAAAGGCTGACCTCTTCAATCAGAACACAAAGGAATGCGTCATCAAGATTGAGCGGTTTGAAAGCAGGGTCATCTCCCGCAAGCCCCTTTCGTTTGCCAATCTGGAAACCCTTTCCATGATTATGCTGGACTATGACTTTGATGGAGAGGTTTTTGACCTGGACGATGTCTTCTATGCTGAGAACTTGAAGAAGCATGCCCTGAGCAAAGCCGAAGGGAACGGCTACGAGGTGCGCTTCGCCGAGGATAAAGTCAAGGGTCAGATTATGGTAATTTATATTGACATCTTCGGCAACGAGAAGCGGGAGATAAAAACTGTGTCCGACTTTGACGATAAGAGGGAGAAGGAATGAGCACGCTTGAGCGGCAGACCTTTCAAAACAAGGATTTGATCCTCAAGGTTTCTCTCAACTATGACCCTAAGAGGTTCGATCCAAATAAATATGAGGCTTTCTTAGACGCCCTCTGTGGGGACAGGGAGTATCAGAAGGAGGCAATCCGGGAGACGGTGCGCTACTTTCTGGGGGGCGAATACAAAAGTCTCAAAAACCTTGCGGAAGAAAATTATTACAAAAATCCAAAGCTTCAGGAGAAGTATTCCTCTTTTGAGGATTTCTTAAACCATCTGCAACTGCCAGACAAACTCTCCTGCTCCCTGGATCATGCCACGGCCACGGGCAAAAGCTATGTGATGTATGGCATTGCCCGCATGATGCTTGCCGAGGGGGCTGTGGATCAGGCGCTGGTCCTCTGCCCATCCAACACCATTGAAGCCGGTTTGACGGAAAAGTTCCGGAGCCTCTCCGCCGATAGGACCCTTAAAGACCTTCTGCCTGCTGATTCCAAGATTGCCAACCCCCGCATTATCAACGCTTCCAACACCATTCAAAAGGGGGACATCTGCATCGAGAACATCCACGCCACCTATATCAACACTAAGTCCGCTATTGAAGACAGTCTGATAGGGAAAGGTGAGCGGACGCTGGTATTGAATGATGAGGCCCACCACCTGATGAGCCCCTCCGATACGGCGCTCAAAAAATGGAAGGAATTTTTGCTTGATTCCAAATACGGGTTTCAATTCATCGTGAATGTTTCGGGCACCTGCTATATCGGAGATGATTATTTCACCGATGTCATCCATCGCTTTTCCTTGAGGGATTCCATCGAGGAGAAGTTTGTCAAATCCATCCGCTATGTGGCGGAGGACTCCTCGGGGAACGAGGACGAGAAGTTTCAAAAGATTTATGACAATCACATCGAAAATAAGACGGTCAAATACCATAAGGTAAAACCTATTACCATCCTGGTTACCAAGAACATCGCCGCCTGCAAACGTCTCACCGATAAACTGGTTGCCTTCCTTGCCAAGAAAGAAAACATCAGCAAGGAACAAGCGGCGGAGAAGGTCTTGATCGTAACCTCTGCCGGCGAGCATAAGAGCAATATCCCCATCCTGCGAAGGGTGGATGACAAGGATAATCCCATTGAGTGGATCACCTCAGTCAGTATGCTCTCCGAAGGCTGGGACGTGAAAAATGTTTTTCAGATCGTCCCTCATGAGGAACGGGCATTTAATTCAAAACTCCTCATCGCCCAGGTCTTGGGCAGGGGATTGAGGGTGCCGGAGGACTACAGAGGCAATCAGCCTGTCGTCACCGTTTTCAATCACGACAAGTGGTCAAGTAGCATCAAACACCTGGTAGATGAGGTCCTTGAAATCGAAAAGCGCATACACTCTTACCCCGTGGAAAAGAAAGAGGATTACAACTTTGAGCTCTACAACATTGATTACAAGCGAAACGAGGAGGAGGTCGAGTATCCCCAGGAAGACCCCTATGAACTCCTGGACAAAGAATATATTACCTATTCGAGCCAGGCGGAGGTGGTTGAAAGGAGCACTACCTACACCAGGGCGATCTCCGGAGAGCAGGATGTCAAGAAGACGCTGGTTGAGTTCAAGATGTATTCGGTTGAAGAAGTGGCGTATGATGTCTTCAATCGTCTTCTTATTTTTGATCAGGAGGCAGGAACCGAATACAGTAAAAAGTTTCCCAAGAAAAGGGTTGAGCAGATCATCAGAAAATCTCTTGAGGAAATCAAAGACAAGAGCGGCATGGTGAGCGAGGCGAACCGTAATTCTACTTTAAAGGCATTTGGTGTGATCAGAAGAAAAGGGTCGAAGAGCCTCAGGCTCAAAATTGAGGCAAAAGACCTGGTCAAGGTGAATACCAGCGAAATCAAAAAGAATTCCTTGGGGGTGGGATCGCTCCGGCGTGATAGCACGGTATTTTGGGATGACTACTCCATGAGCACAGGGGAAGCGGCGGATATAAAGTTGCTCAAAGAGCTTGACGAGGATGAGAGCCTTCCACGATCGGCCCTTATAAAGGTTGCGAACAAATACAACTTTAAGACGCCGCTTAATATGGTTTTCGGCTCCTATGAGCCTGAGCGAAAGTTCATTCGGGGATTGACTGATGAGCAGACGGCCAGGGCGATAGATGCTTGGATCAAGTCCCTGGATGTCGGCTTCTACAGTATTGAATACTCCTGGCGCAAGGGGGAGCATCCCAAGCAGGGGAGTTTCAACCCCGATTTCTTTATCAAGAAAGGCAATGACATTATTGTAGTGGAAATTAAAATGGACAACGATGTCTCCGATGAAAACAGGGCTAAGCTCCGCTATGCCAAAGAGCATTTCGGGAGGGTCAACGACTTGCAGAAAGAGCAGAGGTATTGTTTCAAATTCCTCTCCCCTGGGAGCTTTGACCTCTTTTTCAAGGCGCTCAGGAACGGCGCTTACAAGGACTTCAAATCCGAGCTTGAGGTAAAGTTAGAGGCTTAGATGATGCTTATCGTCAGCCTTTGTTCCTCCGCCGGAGAGGGGTGAGTTATATTCTCCGCATCATTGTTTCGCAAAAATAGTTGGTAATCTGAGCATTCTTGCAGGAGTGTTCAGGCGCGGTTTTGTGAAATGGTTCATTTTTAATTCTTGCAAGGCGCTATGCCTGCGGGGGGAAAATCTAAAACAAAAAGGAGGCTATTTATGGGACACTTAGTGGGGAAAAGCATTTATAAAAAGCTGGGAGAGAAGATTGACAATTTGACAGTCAAGGCGCCCTGGAATGAAACCCTTTATAACATTTTCAAGGAACTCTACACGGAGGACGAAGCGGATTTGATCGTAAAGATGCCCTACGTTTTGTCAAGCTTTGATCGTATTCAAAAAATCACAAAAATTGAGCCCACCAAATTGCGAAAACTTCTGGATGACTTGTGCGCCAAGGGGTTGGCAATAGACATCTGGGCAAACGGCGCATATAACTACATGGTTTCGCCCATGGTTGTCGGGATATTTGAATTCACCATGATGAGGATGGGAGACAATCTCAATTTCAAGAAATGGGCTGAGCTCTTTCACCGGTACCTTCAGGGTGAAGGAATATCTTTCTACACGGAAAACTTTAAAGATGGGCAGCAGGTCTCTATTGCCAGGACACTCCCGCACGAAGGCGCGATTCCAGACGAAGATCACGTTGAAGTGCTGGATTATGAAAAGGCTACCTCCTTGATAAATGCCGCCGATAAATTTGCCATAAGCGTATGCTCGTGCCGCCACGAGAAGTATCATGTAGGGGAAAAGAAGTGCGATGTCCCATTGGAAACTTGCACCACTTTCGGCTTTGGCGCAGACTATATGATACGCCATAAAATGGGCAGAGAAATAACCAAATCAGAAATGCTTGATTGTTTCGCTCGCTCAAAAGAAAAAGGGCTGGTTTTCTGTGCGGATAACACCAAGACCAAAGGCATCTTTGTCTGCCACTGTTGTGGTTGCTGTTGTAACATTTTGCTGGGCATTACCAAATTCGGCTACCCCAATGCGGTGGTAACGTCCAATTATATTGCCCAGATTGATGAAAAACTGTGCAACGGCTGCGGAAAATGCGCTAAAGTCTGCCAAATCAACGCCATTAAAATGGCGGCCATCGAAAAGCCTGAAACAAAAAAGAAAGAGGATGCCAAAATCGATAAGGACTTCTGCATCGGCTGCGGCGTCTGCGCTCTCAGCTGCCCCACGAAAGCGCTGAAGCTCGTCAAACGTGACAAACGGGTCATTCACCCGGAGAGCACTTTCGAAAGAATCATTCTGCAATGCTTACAAAACGGGACTCTTCAAAATCAGATGTTCGACAACCCCCAGAACAAAACACAGGAATTCATGCGGGGCTTTGTAGGAGGGTTCCTGAAAATTCCTTCCGTAAAGAAGGCCCTTTTAAGCGACGCTCTGCGTTCCACTTTTCTGGCCTCAACGAAGGTGTGGGTGCGGGCACAGGGAAAAGGGTGGTTAACAGAACTATAATCAAATTGTTAAGCCCCGACTCCGCCTGCATGCTTTTGACATGCAACAAAGTTGGGGCTTTTTTTATTTGTGCCAGCAGACGTCCGGTTTGCGTGCGGCCAGGACCTCATCAAGGCGTTTAACCGGCGTTGTAAGAGGCGCCGCTTTAATCCGCTCAGGATATTCCTTTGCTTCCCCCGCAATGACAATCATAGTGTCACAGAAGGCATCCAGAGTATCCCTGCTCTCCGTTTCCGTTGGCTCGATCATCATCGCTTCAGGCACAATCAGAGGGAAGTAGATCGTGGGTGGGTGAATGCCGTAATCAATCAAACGCTTGGCAATATCCGAGGCATGAACGCCGCTTTCCTTAGCTTGGCGCTCCACGGAAAAGACGCACTCATGCATGCAGGCACGATCATATGGCAGACGGAAGTAAGGTTTCAGCCGCTCCTTTATATAATTGGCGTTTAAAACGGCCATTTCTGCCGTCCGCTTCAAGCCCTCCGGCCCCACGGAACGGATATACGTATAGGCCTTCACCATGACATTGAAGTTGCCATAAAAAGATTTTATCCGGCCGATGGTATCCGGATAATCTTGCGACCACTCGTAACGATCTCCATCTTTGACAATACGGGGGATCGGTAAAAAATCCACCAGATGAGCCTTCACTCCCAGGGGGCCGCTTCCCGGCCCACCGCAGCCGTGGGGGGCAGAAAATGTCTTGTGCAGATTGAGATGTATCACGTCAAAGCCCATGTCGCCTGGTCTGGCAACTCCCATCAAGGCATTCATATTGGCTCCATCGCAGTACAAAAGGCCGCCCCTGTCATGAACAATCGCGGCAATCTCTTCGATATCGCGCTCAAAAAGGCCCAGGGTGTTGGGATTCGTCAGCATCAATCCCGCCGTCTCCTCGCTCATCAACTCCTTCAGGTGACCGATATCAATATCGCCTTCAGTATTGGAGAGGACTTCCACTACCTGAAACCCGCAGAGAGCGCCCGAGGCGGGGTTTGTTCCATGAGCGGCATCGGGGATTAAAATTTTGGTGCGCTTTTCACCCTTTTTTTCAAAATACTTTTTAAAAATCATGATGCCGGTAAGCTCCCCATGGGCGCCGGCGGCAGGCTGTAGTGTAAAGTCGGCCATACCGCAAATTTCACTCAGGTATTGTCTCATCTCATACATAAGCTTGAGAGCCCCCTGAACAAAATCCGCAGGAGCATAAGGGTGAAGAGCCGTAAAACCAGAGAGGCTTGCCGTTTCCTCATGGACTTTTGGGCTGTATTTCATTGTGCATGATCCCAGCGGATAAAACCCTATGTCAACACCAAAGTTTCTCCGTGAAAGCTGCATATAGTGGCGCACCAGATCCACTTCGGCCACCTCCGGCAAATCCACATTTTCCCTCAACAGTTTCTGATCGATGACTTCTTCAACTTTACAATCCGGCACATCACAAGCAGGGATACCGCTCGCGGATCGCCCCGGACAGCTCTTTTCAAAAATCAGCTTCACTTGAAAACCTTCCTTTGACAGGCGAGGCGCCTGTCCTCCTGGTTATATAAAATCACCACCCATGGTAGGACAGCCGTCTAGTCTGTTCTACTGCAATTTTCATCATTCTTTGTGAGCCAATGGCCCATGAATGTTGCGTTTAATCTCCCCCGTATATTTGTTAGAAAATCTTTCCATCAGCCTGCTATAATAGAAACAACGTCATCTATATCCTCGCTTTTTATCATTTCTGTAGCGCAAAAGAGCAGACATCCCTCCAATTCCGGATAGGATTCTGATAGATCATAGCCGCCGACGATCCCTTTATCCTGAAGTTTCTTGTTGACGAGATGAGGATCAGGACAGCATATGGTGAATTCATTATATGTAGGTCCTGGAAAAACGGTTTCCCAGCCAGGTATTGCCGATAGTTTCTTCTTCAGATATTGAGCTTTTTGTATGTTCAGGATGGCCAGTTTTTTCAGGTTTTTCCCCATGCTGACCAGGTAAACAGCAGCAGCTAGCGCACAAAGAGCTTCGTTGGAACAAATATTAGATGTTGCTTTTTCCCGACGTATATGCTGCTCCCTGGTTTGAAGGGTCAGGACAAATCCTCTCCTTCCGTCTTTATCTACGGTGGCGCCAGCCAGCCGGCCCGGAATTTTGCGGAGGAATTTATCCATGCTGGCCAGAATTCCCAGATAGGGTCCACCAAAATTCAGGGGATTGCCGAAAGCCTGCCCCTCGCCGACAACAAAGTCCGCTCCCATCTCCCCGGCGGGCTTCAAAATCCCCAGGGACGTCGCTTCGGTAAAACCAGCCACCAGCAAAGCGCCGCTTCCGTGCACCACCTGCTCAATGGCTGCTATATCTTCGATGACGCCAAAAAAATTAGGGCTTTGAACAAGAACAGCCGCCGTATTATCATCAACAGCAGATTTAAGGTCTTCCTTGTCCAATTGTCCTGTCGCATTGTAGCCTGTCTCAATGACCTCATAGCCGTTGGCCCAGGCATAGGTTCTGACTACCTCCCGATACTCCGGATGAATGGACCTGATAACGACAATTCTTGTCCGGTTTAGTGTCTTAGCAGCCAAAACAGCCGCTTCCGCCATGGCCGAAGCGCCATCATACATGGAGGCGTTGGCCACCTGCATTCCCGTCAGCCGGGCAATCATCGTCTGGTACTCATAGATGGCCTGGAGAATACCTTGACTGATTTCCGCCTGGTAGGGGGTGTAAGCCGTATAGAACTCACAGCGGGAAATCACATGCCTAACAACAGCAGGCACATAATGGTAATATGCGCCAGCCCCCATCAGGCAAAAGTCAGCGATAATATTCTGAGAGCCTATATTGTTCATGATCTGAAAAGTTTCCTGTTCGGATAATGCGGGAGGAAGATCAAGGAGCCGCCTCAGCCAATATTTTCCCGGTATATCGATAAAAAGCTCCTCTATGGAGCCTATGCCGATTGTTTTCATCATCTGCTTTTGATCTTCTTCCGTATGGGGAACATAGTCCATTTGTGCCGTATATCCTCTCTTAAGCCAGCTTCTTAACGTTCAAAATCTCATTGCGTTTCTTCCTTGATGAACAGATCATAAGCGGCCGCATCCATCAGCTTGTTTAATTCCGCAGCATCAGCCATCTTGATTTTTGCGATCCAGCCTTCACCAAAGGCGTCCTTATTAATAATTTCCGGTTGATCGGCCAATGCCTGATTGATGGCAACAACTTCCCCACTGGCGGGCGTATAAACATCGGAAACCGACTTTACGGACTCCAGTACCGCCAACCGCTCGAACTGTCTTACCTTCTTTCCGATTTCCGGCAGTTCCACAAAAACGATATCCGTAAGAAGTTCCTGGGCGTAGTCGGTGATGCCTGCCGTGATGGTGCCGTCATGGTTATCCAAAGCCCATTCATGTTCGTTCGTGTATTTCCTATCTGTCGGATTTGGTTTGGACATGGTGTGTGCTCCTTCCCGCATGCAATGTATTCTTATCGGCTTCTCTTATAGAAAGGCAATTTGACAACTCTTGCCTTGACGTAGCGCTCGCGGATATGAATATGTATTTGAGTTCCCGGCTCTTTACATGATGCCGGCACAAAGGCAAGCCCAACCGCCCTGTCCAGCGTGGGCGCATACGTTCCGGAAGTTACCTTGCCGATCTCCTGCCCATCTTTAAAAACCTTGTAATCGGCCCTGGCGATGCCCCGTCCGAGCATCTCGAAACCAACCAGGCTTTTCGTCACGCCATGTTCCTTCTGCTTTCTTAAGAACTCGGCGCCAACAAAGTCTTTTTCCAGATTGGTTACCCAGCCATAGGGAACCTCCAGGGGGATGATTGTCTCATCGAGTTCATGGCCGTATAACATCATGCCGGCTTCAAGGCGCAAGGTGTCGCGGGCCCCCAGGCCGCAGGGCTTCAAGCCCCATGCCGCCCCCCTTTTTAAAATATCATCCCAAATTTTTCCTACTGCGCAGGCATCCGTATAGATTTCAAAACCATCTTCTCCGGTATATCCACTACGCGAAACAATGGCAGGCATCCCGCAAACAGAAGCTTCCACCGCATGATAATAGGGCAGCAGCGCCAATCCATCAGACACCATGGACTGCAAAATATTTTGCGCGACAGGCCCCTGTATATCAATTTTACCGATCCTGTCACTCATATCATTGATCTCGACATGCCGAAAGTTCCTTTCAACTTTTTGTTTCATGATCCAAGCAAGGTCTTTATCTTTGGTCGCGGCATTAGTCACCACCATGTAACGTTCCGTCGCCAGCCTGTAAGCCGTCAGATCATCAATGATCCCGCCATGTTCATTTGTCAGCACGCTCAGCATCATCTGGCCGACTTTCTGCTTTTCCAAATTCCGGCTTAAAACCCACTGAAGCAGATCAAACGCCTGAGGACCCTTTATTTCGATCTCCCCCATATGGCAGATATCAAAGAGTCCCGCTTTATTTCTGGTAGCGTGGTGCTCATCGATCACATTCGTATATTGCACGGGCATTGCCCAACCGCCAAAGTCAATAATTTTCGCACCCAAACTAAGATAACGGTCATACAAGGGGGTTTTTTTCATCATGAGCTTATTTTTTTGCAGTTCCGCAACCACTTTGATTTTGCTCTTCTTAATATATGAAATTTCTTCATCCTCGCTATTAAGGGCGATTTCAGATAACGTCAGGGATATACGAAGTTTTCTGTAGCGTAGCGAAGGAAAAATTTGGGTGAGCCCCGAGCCGAGGGGCGAACCTCATATCCGCTGTTATACGCCCCGACGACTGAAAGGAGGAGAGCGCAGCGCGGCGCGAGGCGATAGCCGAGTGAGTTCAAAAAATATTTTTCGTTCTCATTCATGGGATAGGCTTTCTGTATTAATTGTAAATTTGATTTTTTCGTTTTTAAAAATGGAAGAGGGGTTAGGGGTGAATTCCATTTTTAAAAACTCCTTATTGATGAACTCGTAAAAAGTCCCAATTGTCATGCTGAGCTTGTCGAAGGATGAATATAAGTTATTGATATTGCATCATGCTTCGGCAAGCTCAGCATGACAGCCTATATTAAATTCGCCTTTTTACGAGTGCATCTTTATTAAATATCAAAATAACTGTCAATTTCTTCTCTAACTTCTATTGATAGTATAACATCTTTTCTGTAAATATGAAAAAGGGTATAATCCTCAATGGCTTAAACAAACCCTTAAAAGGGAGAATGGAGAATTATACCCATGAGAAAAAGCATATCAAAAAAGACAAAAGAAATCATCGAAAAAGAATTGGACGAATTGCCTCATAAAAAATGTTACCGAAAGGAGAATCGGAAACGGAGGTTTATATATATGAGTCCACAGTCAAAAGAAGAGTATTTTGAAGTTTTTTATAAGCGATATAAAGAAGCAACCCGTAAAGAAAAGACAGTTATCATCACTGAATGTGCGCTGTCTGTGGTTATCATCGGAAACATGCGATCCGGCGGTTAAGAGGATATCAGCGATTTATCAAGCCCAAAAGGAGGAAGAGAGGGCTCACCATGACAAAACCCGCGAATTTTGACTTTTTACGATTTTGTCAAAGTTTATACGGCAAAAATACCGGTTACCGCGGCTGACACATTAAACGACAGAGTTCTTCCGTTTTTTGAACAACAATCCATACCGGTGATACGGGTCATAACCGACAGAGGAACAGAGTTTCGTGGAACGCCGGATAAGCATCTCTATGAGCTTTATTTACAGCTCAATGAGATTGAACACACAAAGACCAAGGCACGAAGTCCTCAGGCCAATGGTGTTTGCGAGAGGTTTCACCGGACGATTCTTAACGAGTTTTACAGGGTTATTTTTAGAAAAAAGATATACAGCAATCTGGAGGTCTTGCAAACGGATCCGGATGAGCATATAAACCGTTATAACAATGAACGGACGCATCAGGGGAAACGCTGCCCAGGCGGTCAAGCCGCTTCTTGTTGCGATAGACCAAGAAGTATCAGAAGTCAAAGAGCTTGAGCGGGCGCTATCTGCTCTTGTTTCTGCAGACGAAGATGCTGCACTTTTACAAACGATCCTTGGTGTTGGGTTGATAACAGCATCAACGGTTCGGGCTTATACCGATGACATCAATCGATATGAGAGCGCCAAGAAGTATGCAGCACATGCCGGTTTGTCGCCATGGGTTCAGAACTCCAACAAGACCATTCGTCATGGTCACACCACCAAGCGAGGCCCTGTGGAGTTGAGGACGGCTTTTGTCCGGATGGTAATGGGAATGCTCCGGCTTCAGAATAAAACCGATGGATATCGGCTTATGTATCGCTACAGAGCCATGAAAAAAAGCAGAGGAACAGGGAAGAGCATCATAGCGACAGCACGAAAAATGAGCGCTATTGTTTACGCCATTCTGAGGCGGAAACAACCGTTTGATCCTTCTAAAATGACGCCAGATCCAAGGTATCTAGAGATGAGTGCGGTTGCAAGACACTATGTCTTGGCCGCTTAAACCTTAACGATAGGCCTGTTTGAGGGGCCTTATGAATTGACTTTTTATAGGAGAACATACATGGAATTCAGCAGACTTTTTGAGCCCATCGTCATAAACAAACTTCAGATAAAAAACAGAATCGTCATGCCCGCCATGGGTCTTAACTATACTGAGGACTATACGCTGACGGAACGGCTGAAGAATTTCTATCGCGTCAGGGCCCGCGGCGGCGTGGGACTCATGTTTATCGGTCCCGTAGGCGTCGACAAGGTCGGAAGCACTCCCTTTTTTGCGGCTCTGTTTGACGATATACACACTGAACCGTTCAAAAAACTGATTGACGAACTTCACCAGGAAACAGACGCCAAGATCGGTATCCAGCTTATGCAAATGGGACGGAACGCCTTCTCCTCTCTGACGGGACTTCAAGCTATCTCTCCTTCGGCCATTTACAACCGCTTGACCAAAGAGCACAGCAGAGAAATGACCAAAGAGGATATAGAAAACGTCAAGGGAGCCTATGCCCAGGCAGCTGCACGCGCCAAGCAGGCTGGTTTTGATTATATCGAAATTCTGTCATGTACAGGATACCTGTTGAGCCAGTTTTTATCCCCTGTCACCAATTTACGCACCGATGAATACGGAGGCTCCATTGAAAACCGTATGCGTTTTCCTCTGGAAGTCATCCAAAAGGTCAGGCAGACCATCGGCAGGGATATGGCTTTAGGCATCAGGGTGGCGGGGAATGATTTTATCAAGGGCGGTCATACAAATGATCAGTCCGTTATCTTTTGCCTGGAGGCGCAGAAAGTGGGCATTGACGCCATCAACGTCACCGGAGGCTGGCATGATACCGATATCCCACAGATAACCGGCCATGTGCCGCCGGGCGGCTATGTTTATCTGGCCAGAGGAATCAAAGAAAAGGTGGATGTTCCCGTTTTCGCCTCCAATCGTCTGGGAGACCCCATCATTGCGGAAAAGGCTTTAAGATCCGGCGCTGCAGACATGATCTGCTGGGGCAGACCGCTCATTGCCGACCCCGAACTTCCCCGAAAAGTCAAAGAAAAGCGGTTTGACGAGATTATCACCTGCATCTCCTGCAATCAGGGTTGCTTTGACCATATCTTTATGGGCGCACCCGTGACCTGTACGGTAAATCCAACAGTAAGCCGTGAAGGTGAAATCCACATCGAAAAAGCTTCTGTAAGAAAAACAATCGCCGTTGCCGGAGGTGGAGCGGCGGGAATGCAATTCGCTATCACGGCCGCCCAACGAGGCCACAATGTTGCCATTTTTGAAAAGGAAGATCACCTCGGCGGTCAGGTGGAGCTTGCCGCAGCGCCCCCCGGGAAAAAAGAATATTCCTATATTGCAAAAAGTATGGCAAGCCGCGTACACCACGCCGGAGTCAAGGTAAAGCTGAAAACGCCCCTGACATCCACAGAGATAAGGAACATGGCTCCCGACCTTGTGGTTGTGGCGACAGGAGCCAGACCCATTTGCCCGTCGTTTCCTGGCATTGACAAACCACATGTCGTAGATGCCTGGGACGTTTTAAAGGAAAACACTTCCCATATAGGAAAGCAAGTTGTGGTGGTGGGAGGAAATGCTGTAGGGTGTGAAACGGCAGAGTTTATCGCCTCACAGGGGATTGTTGATCCCGAAACCCTGGCATTCCTCATATTTTATGCCGCAGAAGATTTTAACTGGCTTAAAAACCGCCTCTACAGCAGCGCCCGAAAGGTTACCGTAATTGAGATGACAGACCGTATAGGAAGCAATGTGGGAACATCCACCCGCTGGATACTGATGAAGAATCTCCGCATAAGAGGTGTGAAGCTTCTTACGAAAACAAAACTTGTCGAAATAACGGATCAGGCGGTCATTGTTGAGAGACCGGAAGGCAGACAAACTATTCCGGCGGATACCGTTGTAATGGCGGTGGGCTCTGAAGCAGTAGATAACCTCGCCAGAGAGGCCGCCTCAAATGGGACAAGGGTTATTACCATCGGTGATGCCAAAACGCCCAGGAGCTTCATTGAGGCCATAAAAGAAGGGTTCGAAGAAGCCTTGAAAATATAATCTTTGTGCCCCGCATGAAAGGAATGAGACCTTTGAAAAACGGCCCCTCACGTCATTCCGACGCGTCACCCCGATGAAAATCGGGGCGGAATCTATAACGGCTTGAAAACACTGGATTCCCCCGTATCGAGTACGGGGCAGGCTCAAGTCAAGCACGGAATGACGGCAAGGTGATTTAATCACAAATTCAAAGGTCTCGGAATGTCTAAAAAATAAAGGGAATGGATGTGTTTATTGATTCTCACGCCCATCTTGAAATGAGGGATTTTGACGAGGACAGAGAGGAAGT